>DASWCG010000198.1:0-14218 GCA_036390175.1 Candidatus Acidiferrales bacterium
TCTACATCGGCTCAGGCATCGCATTCCTTCTGGGAGGGTTGGTAGTGGGATTCGCTTCCGCCAAATCAGGTTGGAGCCTACCGATCGTGGGCGCCGTTCGGCCATGGCAGTTGATCTTTTTCATTGTGGGGTTGCCAGGGGTTGTGCTCGCTCTTCTTCTCTACACTGTGAGGGAACCCACAAGGAAGGGCGCCCGGGTGACGAAAGCTGCGGACGGAAGGGAAAAGGTTGACCAGGTGCCCCTGCGCGACGTCATCGCCTACATGCGCAAGAACCGGGCGACCTTCCTTTGCCACAATGTTGGATTCGCCTTGCTGGCTTTTTCGAGCTTCGGCAGCTCCGCGTGGATTCCGACTTTCTTCATCCGTAGGTATGGTTGGACAAGCTCCCAAGCCGGTGTGGCCTACGGCACAATCCTTTGCATATTTGGGACGCTTGGGATCGTCACGGGCGGGCAAGTGGCTGACTGGTTGGCGCAACGTGGTTTTCAGGACGCCAGTATGCGCGTCGGGTTGATCGTGGCTCTTACGTGGTTACCAACGGGAATGCTCTTTCCGTTGATGCCCAATGGAAACTTTGCCGCCGCCCTCCTGGTTCCCACGGTCTTCCTGATGGGCCAGCCCGTGGGTGTGGCGGCGGCTGCGATCCAGGAAATGATGCCCAACGCCATGCGCGCCCAGGCATCCGCGCTCTACCTTTTCGTGATAAACCTCATCGGCCTTGGCGCCGGCCCAACCGCGGTGGCAATGACGACGGACTTCGTCTTCCATAATGACAAGGCAATTCACTATTCGTTGGTGGTCGTAGGAACCTTGGCGCACCTCGGAGCTGCGACGCTCCTGTGGATTGGTCTAAAGCCTTTTCTGCGCAGCCTCGATCACGCAAAGGATTGGACGAAGAGCAACGCCTAGATCAAGAAGGTTGCAGGCCGAAAATATTGCCAGAGCCGCATTACCTGGACGTGGGGAATAGGCGGGCAGCGTTGTCGTAGAGAATCTTGTGTTGGGCCGCTTCCGAGAGCGGCAGTGCCTTGAACTTCGCAATGTTCTCTCCCACGTCCCGCACCCCGAAGCCCGGCCAGTCCGTGCCGAAAAGCACCTTGTCAGCGATTTCCTCGAGCCGTGGGAAATACTCCAGCATCAGTTTCTGCGGTGGAATGCTGGAGATATCCATGTACATGTTTTTGTGCCGGCGGACGAGGAAGAACGCCTCGTCCATCCAGAGCGGACGACCGCCGTGCGCCAGGATGATCACTAGGTCAGGATAATCCACCGCGACATCGTCAGCCAAAATGGGCTGGGCGTACACGTTGCGTGCACCCGGGAAGATGGAAGTGCCGGTATGGATCATGACCGGCAGGCCAATGGTTTGTGCTCGCTCGTAAACTGCCGCCAGTGGCCCGAGGCCATCGCGGTAGGCATTGGGCGAGAACAACTGATGCGGCGGATGAATCTTCAGCGCCCGAATGCCGAGCTTCGCCAGCCGATCGACCTCGGCGCCAGCATCGGTGACGTGTCGCGGATGCACCGAGCCAAACGCAATGAGCCGTGCGGGCGACGCGGAACAATAGCGCGCAGTCCAGTCGCTCACCTCCGACGTGTAGCCAATAACCTCCGGGCTGACAGAACAAATCAACCCGGCGCGCTGGACTCCTGCCTCATCCAGGTATTTCAGAAAGGCAGCGGGATCGGCGGAGAACTTCTGAACCTGGGCGAAATTATGGCGGCTGCGTTTGATCAGCTCCAGCACCGCCGGCTTGACCATGCCGGGTGGCTGGATGTGGATGTGAATATCGATGACGGGGGTCACGTCGGTTCAAGGCTCAGTTTGCGGAATCGCGCGCATGCCTGCCGTCGAACGGCTCGAAGACCGGCCTCAATGTCCGCTGAACAAAGAAAAATAAGCTTCTTCGCCGAGCCACTCGGCACTGTGCGCTCGAGCCTCGCGGAGCAAGTGGAAGCTTGCGTCGAATTCCTGGGCCACCACGCGCTGGTCTTGCGGGTCGTAATAGCGGATGACAAAGTGCCCCTCCAGCAGGGTCAACACGTCAATGGCCCGGCTATCATCAAAGCTGAGTCCCAATTGCGACATCAGCTCGGCCAACGTATATTCCACACCAGCAATAGCCAGGCTCTGCTTTCCCCTGCCCAGCGGGCCATAGCGGTCTTCCATCAAAGCCCGCCCTTGCAGCGCACTCATAGATCGCTCACGCTTCCGACACCTCACCGTGGAGCGACGATCAGAGGCCCGGCTTACAGATCAGCCGGACAGCGAACGTGAAGAAACCGGGACCATTCGAAGTAGCCATTTTCGCCGATCCACTCCGCGACGTGCGCGCGGATCTCGCCGAGAAATCGGAAAGTGGCGTCGAACTCGTGGGCGACGATGCGCTGGTCTTCTCCGTCGTAATAGCGCACGACGAAGCGTCCGACCGACACTTCCAGCACATCAATGGCTCGGGCATCTTCGAAGTTGAGGCCCATATGGAACAGCAGCGCAGGCAGGTCGTAATCCGCGCCGGCAACGGTCACGACCTGTTGTCCGCTCCACAACGGCCCGTATCGGCTTTCCATCAAAGCCCGGCCGCGCAACTCAGTCATATCCCGCCTACCCTTCCGGCGCCCCCGTGCAAGGCCGCTTGAATATCAGGTGCACCCCGATGGTGCCATAGGCCACGCCTTCCTTATTCGGCGCAATCAGGGGGGTCGAGCTCACCAGTTCCCACCCGTCGCTGCCCGCCCCATTGATCCATGTCTCCAGCCCGCTGACCATCCCCTCCGGCGTTTCCGCGAAGACAACCATGCGATCGAAGTACTCCCACTGCATTGTCTCACCCCTGTCCGCCATCCTAGCTCATACCGAGTTAGAGGCGCGCGTGTGTTGCGGCCGTGCGGTCATGCTATGGTCGGCCAGCCAATTGGACACCGTCCTGAGCATTTCGGAATTGAATTTGAGATCGCTGTGGTTGAACCAGCGCGGTAGGTAGCGAACTAATCCGTTCTCGTGTTGCACGTCCGGCCGCAAGTCGGTGGTGAGGTACCGTAGCTCCGCGCCGGGCAGGATGGCCTTCAATCCGGCTGCACCGTCCAGAAGGGCCGGGATGTCGCGTTCCGCGTAGAGGAGCAGGCATGGCCGGTCGTGACCGGGAACAGGACCAAGCGCGTCGAGCAATTCCAAGACGTAGCCAGAGTAGGGCTCGCGCACGGTGGGGCTGGGGAAGTTCTCGAACATCCACTTGCCCTGGGGCGAGATCTTTGCCGCCACCGCCGGTGAGATGGCCGCCATGCAATCTGCGGAGGACATTAGAGCCAAACGCCCGCCAAGACTTATGCCGACGGCCGCGACGCAACCAAAACGACGAAGGTAGCGCACGCCCGCCTCCAGCTCGTCGCGTATCCCTGGGCCGATGGCGGCCCTGTTCTCCCCGTGTCCGCACGGGTCAATCGCAAGCGCGGCCAGCCCCTTTTCGGCGATGGCGGCGGCCAGCGCGAGCACGTGCTCTTTGGTCCCGCCATAGCCCGGGCACACGAGCGCCCCGCCGCGCGGCGAATCCGGCGAGAAGAGAAGGGCCGGGATGACATGCCCATCAGGAGCAAACAGGTCGGCCACTCGCTGAAAATTCATGAGCCCTCAAGACACAGTCTTGCATTCCGGCTGGCTCAACCAGGGAACCTGAGAACGAAGCTGCGGCAGACGGCGTATATACAGCCCGAGGTCAGTCAATCCTGATCAGGGTGCAGCCTCTTTGAGCCACGCGAGGATACGCTGCGCCAGAATGTCCTCATGGTTCCCAAAGGAGTGGTCGGCTCCATCGACGGAAATCAGGTCTGCTTTGGGACTGGACGTCGCCGCCCGCTTGAGCCGAGTTGCGACGGCCGGATCAACCAGTTTATCAGCCGTCCCTTGAACGATCAGAATGGGGTTAGTCACTTTCTGAATGTTCTGGTACGCGTCCGATCGAGCCTTCGGCCCACGCAGACTGAGCAAGTAGCGCGCTGAATACAAGGATTTGCCGAGCGGCCCCAGATCAACCAGCATCAACTGTTGGTCTTGACCGGCTGCTTGTAGCGCCAGCGCCTCATCCACAATAGCCTGAGCTTTCTTCCGGCCAAACTGCCAGACATTCCACTCAAACAGGTTGCCGGGCCCGGCGACGAGCACAGTCGCCGCGACGCTCGGGTCGCTCGTAGCGGCCTGGTAGTATAACACCCGGTTCGTGCCCATGCTTTGGCCGAGGAGTACGAATTTGGAATGGCCCAGTTTCCGCAGGTAGGCCAGGCCAGCGGCAATGTCCGCTTCGTTGTCAACGAAGTCGAATACCTTGGCCCCGGTATCGTGATCGCGCATGTTCAACGCTAGAGTGGCGTAGCCTTGGACGGCGGCTGCCCGCGCGAACAGCGGAAAGTATCCGCTGTAGAAGTTGCTCCCGAAACCATGGACGAGCAGGATCGCAGTTGAGCGCGGGTTCGCCCCCGGATGGTAGAGCACGCCGTCCAGCAAGGTGCGGTCAGCCGCACGAATCGCAACCTGCTCGACTGAACAGGGTGATGCCGGAGCAGAAGCCTGAGATTGACCTGAACAAAGAACCGTCCCGATCGCCCCGCTGAGCAGCAACAGAGCGGCGAAGTTTGCCCCGGGCTTGAGCATGCGCCTCACCGACGACTAAGCCATATCAGCAACCTTCTTTGCTCGTGTCAGGCGGATTTGTCTACCTGCTCCAACTTGGCCTCTAAGGCCGCCAGGCGCTTCCTCAGTTCCTTCTGTTGCTCCCAACGTGCTGTTACATCTTGCATGATGGCGGCCGCGCCCAGGAGTTCGCCCGTCGGAGCACGCAGGAGCACAATGCTGAATTCAATGGAGATGCGCCTGCCATCTTTCGTCATCGCTGGTACAGCCAGCAAGTCCCTCCCGTACTTGGTGACACCAGTGGCCATAACCTTATGGTAGCCCTCCCAGTGCCGACCCCGCTGGCGTTCGGGGACAATTAGATCCAGGGTCTGCCCCACGGTCTCCTTAGCAGAGTAGCCGAATATTGCTTCGGCCCCTGAATTCCAGAAATGAATGACCCCGTCACGATCCGCGAAAATGATGGCGATCTGCGAGTCTTCCACAACGCGCTGGCACAGCCACTCATGAGTAAAAGTCCACGCCATGGCATCCTCCCTGGAAAAGCCCCTCAAATTGTGCTGCACACCGGGTCTAGGTAAACAAAGAAAAAAGAACACTTCGTCGTTACAATTGTATTTCCATTCGCGCTAAGAGAGCTGCCTCGTCTTCCCGGGTGAGCGAAAGGGTGGAGAAGCTGCAACCGCAAAAACTCGGTGACCCTACGACAGCGCCTTGATAGCGAGGGACGTCGCGTCTCATGAACAAAAGCTACAGAATCACTCGCGGGCGGGAAGGAAGCAGCTCAAGGAGCAGCTACCGGGAGCAAGGCTCGCACGCGTCTTCGTCCTCTTTAAGCGGACCCCGCAGGAGCTGATTGCGCCTTTTGGGCTTCTTTCTGCCTCAGCACTCGACGCAGGAGTTTCCCTGTGGGTGTGCGCGGCAATTCGTTCACGAAGACCACCTCGCGCGGCAGCTTGTACTTAGCGATCTTGTCCTTGCAGTATTCAATCAACTGGCTGGACGTAACACTCTGCCCGGGCTTGAGCACGACGAAAGCCTTGGCGATTTGGCCGCGCACCTCGTCCGGGACGCCGATAACTCCCACGTCAGCCACGGCCGGGTGTGTTGCCAACGTGGTTTCGATCTCCTCGGGCCCAATGCGATAGGCGGAGCTCTTGATGACGTCATCCTCACGGGAGACGAACCAAAAATAGCCCTCTTTGTCGTAATGTACGTAGTCACCAGCCCGGTTCCAGCCGTCCGCGGTAATGGCATGGCGCTGCTTTTCCGGGTCGCGCCAATAAAGCGTTCCCGTGGGCCCACGGACCAAGAAGTGGCCGATCTCGTTCGGGGCGGCGTCCTTGCCTTCCTCGTTCACCACCTTGACCTCGAAACCCGGCACGACCGTGCCGAACGAGCCCGGCTTGGCGTGCAGGTTGACCACGTTCGAGACAAATACATACATCATTTCGGTCGTGCCCAGGCCTTCGAGAACGTCTAGGCCGAATTTTTCTTTCAAAGCGTAGTATGTCGGCGCGGTTAAGCTCTCCCCTCCGCCGGTGCATACGCGCAGGCTGCTCAGGTCGTATTTCTTTTCGGCGTCAGGCACCTGGAGCATCTTGCGATAGGCGGTGGGTGCAAGCGAGAGCACGGTAATGCGATGTTTCTGGATGGTCTCAAACATCTTATCCGGTTCGAATTTGGCGATGAGCGAGGCGGCCGCACCGAAGCGGAAGGGAATGGTGGTAAAGGTCGAATAGCCCGCACCGAAAGCCAGTGGCGCCGAGCCTCCGATGACGTCGCTTTCGGTAACACGCCAGCCATACTTGCCAAACGTGTCGGGCACGATGAGCGTCTCTTCGACGAGATGGGCCGTGCCCTTGGGTCGGCCGGTTGTGCCGGAAGTGTACAGCAGCACGGCGACATCTTCGCGCGCCCGGCGCACCGGAGCGAGTGTCGCCCCGCCGGATTGCAGCAGTTCACCGTAGAGCAGGTAACCTTTAGGCTTGAGATCCGCGGCGTCACCGCCGATCACGATGATGTGTCGAACCGTCTTCAAATTGTCGCGCGCGGCTTCGAGTTCACCGAGGAGCGCGGCGTGAACGATGATGGCGACGGCCTCGGCATCGTTGGCCACGTGGGCAATCTCAGCGCGTGAGAACAGCGGAGAAATAGGAGTAATCACCCCGCCCAACTTGAGAACGGCGAAGTTAGCGGCTATCGCGGGAGGTATAGTGGGAGTGCGCAGAAGAACCCGGTCGCCCTCACCGATGCCCAGCGCACGCAGCGCATTTCCGAATTTGTTTGCCTGGGTCAGCAGTTGGGCATAGGTGATGCGCTGCTCTTCAAAGAGAAGGGCTACACGCTCACCCCGACCGGCAGCCACCGCCTTATCGAGCAATTCTTCCGTGGGGTTGAACCGGTTGGGGTACGTGGCGAATTCCGGAAGGTTGTAGATGCGCGAAGGCCACAGGTCACGCGGGGGCAGGTAGTCGGCCATAGAAGCTCCTCAGTGCCCGGCCGTGATCCCAACGCGCCCGGGCTGGCTGGCTTCAGCCAAAAGTTCATCCAACGCCTGCTCAACTCGGACCGTTCCGCGCGTGGCGTCAGTGCGTGGGAACACCAGCGTGGGATAGCGATCGCCCTCGAAAATGAGCAGCGCCGGGACGGTGGTGCCAAAGTCCTCCACGAGTGCTCCCTTGGCGCCAAACACCGGGCGCACGGAGGCGTCCGGGCCGCTGACCGCTTTGTGGTAAATCGGGAAACGGTCCTTGACCCCGGCCACGTCCACCACTTTGGTGGCCAGGCCGTTAGCCTGCAACTTCTTGAGGAGTTCGAGAGCTCGGGTGTTGTCGCAGGGAAAGGTTTCGCCAGACTTCTGGGCGCTGCTGTAGTAGAATTCCACGCGCTTCGGACCTTTCGCGCCGGCGGCCGCAGCCGCAGCCTTGACGGTTGATGGCTCGGGCGGGATATACGCCTTCCCACTGTCCTCAAAAACATCACACTCAGTCCAGCCCTGCAGCGTGATGGAGAGCGTGAAAGGCCACTCGCGCTTCAGGCATTGCCCCAGGTAAGCCTTCTGCAGGTTGGGGTCAAGCGCCGGGCGCAGATGCTTGCATCGGACGCACAAGGAATTGGCATTATAGTGGGCCATAAAGTTCTCCATTCTGCGGTCTGCAACTTCTACATACCTTCTTGGATAAACCGCGGCCGGCTGCCGACCAGGTCTTCTTTCTTGAGCGGACGTCCACTGACGGTCTTGCCGCGCACATTCTTCTGTATGGGAATCGGGCGGCAAACGGAAGTGGGGCGCGCGCGCGGAACCGGGCGCGTCAGCCCTTCTCCAGAGATGGGGCTGTAATCAGGCTTCTCCGCAAAACCAGGCAAGAGGTCGGGCTTGCCATCGGCCGGTTCCGGCCCTGAGACGCAAACCCCAGCCGAGGTCTCCAGCCGCCAGATCTTGCCGCACCCGGCGCACTTGGTTTTGCCTTTGAAGTTCCAAAAAGGATATGGGTCGAGAAAATTCTTCGTCTTACAGCCGGAGCATATAAGCAGCATCGGTCATCTCCTCACCTCTCGTCAGATACACTCCTGTTCTTCTAGTCGCCGCAGGTCTTCCGAGCTCAGCCCGGCCAGTTTGCCCAGGATGTGCTCGTTGTCCGCGCCGACCGGTTTAAGGGCCCACTTGAGGCGCGGCGGGGTTTCCGACATCTTGTAGGCGGGGCCCTGGTGCATCAAGTCGCCAAAGGTCGGGTCGTCCAGCCACTGGACTGCGCCGCGCTGCTGCCAGTGCGGGTTGTTGGCGACTTCTTTGGAGTTCCAAACCGGCTGGTTGTTGATGTCCGCCTTGTCGAGAATCGCGGCCACCTGTTCCTTGGTCTTATCCGCCGCCCACTTTTCCAGCCAGGGGTAAATCTCCATCTGACTCTTGGCCTGTACCCGAGTGTCGTGTTTGGCATACTTTCCCATGTTGCCATCACCGACCGTCTTGCAAAGGCGGGCAAAGTCCTTGTCCTCGTAAGCGCTGATGAGGATGTAGCCCTCCTCGTACTCCTGCGGGTTCTCTGATTGCGGGTAGGAGGATTTGCCGCACTTGATGATCCCGTGCACACACAATTGAGTATCCCAGTTGCCCCAGCGCTCGCGAGTGATGCCGTGCCGACCATACAGGGGCAGAGCGTACTCAAGTTGGCGAGTAACTCCGTGAACCTGCGAATATTCGGTAAACGTTCCCTCGCCGGAAATCTTGTCACGCCAGTACAGCGCCGCCAGGATCTGCACCGCGCCCATCATGCCACCCCAGTAGTCCGCCAGCCAGATGGTGTGCTTGGAGGGCGCGCCCCCGAGGAATTCCTGCTTGCCGGTCATACCAAAGTTGCCGCCCTGGGATTGACCTAGGATGTCGTAGGAGGCGCGCACGCGCCCCGGCCCCCAGCCGCCGAAACCGCCCAGCCAGCAATACACCAGCCGGGGATTGATTTCCTTCAGTTGCCGGTAGCCGATACCCCAACGCTCGAACGTGCCGGGGCGGTAGTTCTCCACCATCACGTCGGACTTGGCTGCCAGTTTCTTTACGATGTCCTGACCCTCTTTGCGGTGGAAGTCAACCGAGATGAAGTACTCGTTGGGGTTGGCACCGAGAAATCCCAGACCGGTACCGCGCTCCGGCACCCAGCGAGAGAGAGGATACAGGAACGGCTCATTGAACGGCGTGGTATGGCGCATGGCCTCGCCCCGCCGGGGCGCCTCAATCTTGATGACCTCGGCGCCGAGCTCAGCCATGTACGACGCGCAGGAGGGACCAAGGATGTACTGCGTGCAGGAGAGCACGCGGTAGCCCTTGAGCGCCTCCGGCTTGCCGAATGCTTTCTTGAAGTCGAAGGTTTCGCGACAGAACTCTTCAAAGCCCTGTTGTGCCCCCGGCTTGGCCGTTCTGGTTTGGGTAGCCATCACATTCCTCCTGGATCAGACGATCTTTGCTTGCTTGAGCCGCGCGAAGTCGTCGCGGTTGAAGCCGAGCAGCCGGCGATATACATCTTGGTTGTCGTAGCCGGTCGGGCGGCCGAGCCACTTCAGCCGGCCCGGAGTCTTGTGCTGCAAAAAGGGGGTCGTGCCATACAAGATTTTGCCGTAGTGGGCTGATTCGGTTTCGGCCACGTGGCCGCGATACTTGAAGTGCGGGTACTCGGCCACCTCGTTCACGTAAAGGACGCCCCCAGAGGCCACCTGCTGCTTGGAGAGTTTCCGCTCGGCCTCGCTGCGGGGATTGTCTTTCAGCCACTCTCCCAGCATGGTGTAGGTCTTCACCTGCATGTCATGCGCCAGCCGATCCGCTACTTCCCGCAGGTGCGGATCGCCGAGGATGTCCTCCTCGACTGCAGCTTGCTCGTCTCCCACGGTGCGCCAGATGCGGTACCACAGCCGGTCGTGCCCGCCGCCGACCATCATGTAGCCGTCCTTGCATGGATTGACGGCGTAAATGTTGATCGCCAGGTCCCAGTTACCGTAGCGCGGGCGGATACTGCCGTCCATGGAGTACCAAGCCCAGCTGTAGTCCAAGATGCGGATGATGGCCTCGGCGGCCGTAGCTTCGATGAACTGGCCCTTGCCGGAAACATTTTCTCGGTACAACACCGCGGAAAGAATGCCCATGGCCGCCGATGTCCCGCCCACGTGGTCGGCCATCCACAAGGCGGAGCGGGTAGGCTGCCCGCCAAACTCTTTCGGGTCGCCGGTGCCGTGGACAAAGCCGCAAGCGGCCTGGGCCACCGGGTCGAGCATCCCCGGCTTGTCTTTTAGCGGGCCCCACTGACCGCGCTGACCGACCCAGCAGTAAATCAGGCGCGGATTGAGTTCCTTAAGTTGGCGATAGCCGATGCCCCAACTGTCCCACTGGCCGGGCGGGGCATTCTCGATCACCACATCGGCGTGGACAACCAACTTCTTGAGAATTTCGCGGCCTTCCTCTTTCTCCAGATTAAGCGTAACCGAAAGCTTGTTGCGCATTTCGTGCAGGAACTGTCCGCCGACTTCCTCGCCGCTATCCTTGTCGCGGAACATGTACTCCCGCCTGCCGAACGGGGTGTTCTGGCGCAGAGGGTCTCCTCCTGGCGGTTCCACTTGGATGACCTCGGCGCCCAGTTCGGACAACATCGAGGAGCACCAGTGCCCGATCATCATACGCGTCGAGCAGTCCAACACGCGGAGGCGAGCCAATGCTTCGGGTTTCGTGAAATTATCCTCTTGGCGCAAGATAGATTCGAGGAAAAGTGGGTACTCCTTGGCCTGATCGGAGAGCCCTGCGTAGATTTCGTCCGGTTTAGCTATAGGAACCGCGGGCCAGGGCGCAACTCGGGGAGTGGCCATTTTGTGCCTCCTGCTGATGTCGGACCTTAAACATTCCGTCCCTCTTGGGGGCTGACCTGGGGACTTTACTCGGCCAGTTGCTGCGGTATATGCCTGCTTCGCACTTTTGTCAAGAGGTTTCAGGTGGCCATCCTTTCTTGCTCCGCCTTGACGCTTCTTTTCTCGCGTGCTAGACTCCGCCGGTACTCGCAGCATACGTGGAGGTTTAGCGATGCTCGAAGTGAGGCAGGTCAGTGATCACGAACTGGAGGCGCTAATCGGTGGCACGCAACTTAGGGCGATGGACAGCCTATACATTGATGATGTCCTGGCCGTCGTCGACTGCGGACTGGACCGGCTGCCCTCCTATTTGGATCTGTATCGCAAAGCGGTGAAGCAGGCCTGGAATCCCGACGAACTCGACTTTTCAAACGACAGCGCAGAATGGAAGCTGCTATCGCCGGAAACCAAGAGGCGACGCGTCTGGGGCGATCGACTCTTCTTCAATGGGGAGGAACGCGTGGCTTCGCTGTTGGCGCCGTTCGTGTGGGCCGCACCGAACAAGGAGGTTGAGGCTCTTGCCGCGACACAGTTGACGGACGAGGTGCGTCATACCATATTCTTCGAGCGCTATTGGCGCGAGGTTGTGGGTACGTCGGCTACCAGCCTGGACGAGTTGGTGAAGGCAGTAGGAATAAAGGCGAGCGAAAACGAAGCGTACAGCTACGTTTTCGATGAATGGCTGCCCGCGCAGGCGCAGTGGTTGGCTGCGCATCCCCGGGACCTGGACGCCACCGTGAGATTTGTAACTTCATATCACTTGGTGGTTGAGGGTGCCATGTTCCTCACTGGCATGCGTTACCAGCTCGAAGGTGCCAGGCGTTGGGGACGAATGTGGGGTTACTATAAAGGTTTCACGGCCACAACGCGCGACGAGTCTCGGCATGTCCTCTTCGGAGTCACATTCCTGCGAGACATGGTGAAGAAAGACCCGCTTCGGTTTGTGCCCATCATTCAGTCAACAATCCAGGAGTCGCTTCCTCTGATCTCGAAGATCATGGAGCCCCCTGGCGGAGACGTGACCTACTACGGCGGCAAGCATTTGAAGACCGCTTGGCCTGGGTACACGCCCGAGGGGCTGCGCGAGGAAATGATCGACTACGCGAAGGGCACGATCTCACGGCATTTACACGCCGTGGGTGTACAGATGGCAATCTAGAGCGAAGCGTCGCGCTCGCCAACGCCGGGGGACCTAAGCCTTCATCTGCACAAGACCGACGGAAGCGCGTCAGGGTCACCCGTCCCCTGGGAATCCGTTTTCTGCGCGCTTCGGTTTTCCGATAGATCTCTTCTGATCAGTTGCCCTCTATGCTTCTCGTGCGCCCGGCACTTTGGGACGCTTCGCAATGAATTCGCAAAGCAGCGCGATCACCGCCAGAACGGCTGCCGTGTAGAACGCGGCCTTGTAGTTCTTGTACTTGTCGAACAGCACGCCGCCGATCCTTGGCCCGATGATCCCAGCCACACCCCAGGCGGTAAATAGCAGGCCGTAGTTGATCCCTGCGTTCTTGGTACCCCAGAAATCGGAGGTCGTGGAAGCATTCACGGAGAGCTGTGTCCCATAGCACCAGTACACCGCGAACACCAGGATGTACAGCAGCGTGACATTGGCGCCCACCGCATACAGGATCGGCATGGCGATGGCTGACAGAGCTATCATCAATCGCAAGACGTTCAGCCGCCCCAGGGCATCTGACATCCACCCCGAAAGGATTCGGCCGCTAGCATTCCCGATTGCTCCAACGAAAAGGCCCATGGTAGCCAAGGCGGCGCTCGAGACGCCCTGGCTCTTGGCAAAGGGAACAAGCTGGCTGATGACCATCAACCCCGCCGAAGTACCCAACGCGTAAGCGATCCACATAAAGTAGAAGGTCGGTGTGGCCAGCACCTCGCCCGGTCGGAATTCGTAGGTGGTGGCTGCGGCCTTAGAGGCAGGTGCTGGACTCCAACCGGCGGGCTTGTAGCCCGCTGGCGGATTCTTCAGCAGAAAAGCTCCTACCATCGTCATGACCAGGAAGATGCCTCCCAAAATCATGAACGTGGATCGCCAGCCATAGGTCGGAATGAGGTAGAGATTGGAGAGCGGGCCGAAAATCGCGGACCCACCACCGTATCCCGCTACGGCAAGACCGACCGCCAAGCCCCTCCGATCGGGGAACCATTTGGCCATAACGGGAATCGGCGTGGCATAGCCGAAGCCGTTTCCGATCCCGCCTAGGACGCCAAAGCAGACGTACAGGTAGTTGAGGCTAGAGGTGTAAGCACAGAGGAAGAAGCCCACGCTGACCAGTAGACCACCGATGATCGAAACCTTGAAAGGCCCGAGCTTATCCTGCATCCGCCCGGCGATGATGAACGCAATGGCAAACACGACCACTGCGTAGGTGAACACATTGGAGGTCTGTGCGCGCTTCCAACCGAACTCTTTTTCGAGCGGAGCTACGAACACGCTCCACGCATAAAGAGAGCCAAGGGCAAGGTTCATAGAGAGCCCGCCGACTACTCGCCACCAACGACTGATATCTCCGTTTGGCATCATTCTCCTCCCTACTCGCAGGTTAGAGTTTGTGACTCGGGAACCTCACTACGAGTGCTGCTCATACAAGCGATTCCCTTTCTTTCGTTCCGCGACACACACCGCTTGCAGCAAGGGGTTTCGCCGTTTCCGCATCGGAGTGCCTCCCCCCACTTGCGCGGCAGGTACCTCACATACATCGCCAACGTGGGGTTCGTGGAATCTTTACGACGGGGCCTACCGAGATAAGCGTCGGCGCGGAGTATCGTATGCTCTATTTCGGCTTGTCAAGGCAAATTTGGTCATAGTTTGGAAGGGGCGGCTGGCGTCGATCCCCCGCCCAGCCAGCACCGTACCTGGTAGCCGTGGTGCGGATCTACCCTTGCTATTGAATCACTACTCTCTCTCGTCGATGGGCATGTAGCGGCGTTGCTCGTGGCCGAGATAGATCTGGCGTGGCCGGGCAATTTTTTGCTCCGGGTCAAGCAGCATTTCTTCCCATTGCGCGATCCACCCGGAAGTGCGCGGGATGGCGAACAGCACCGGGAACATGGTCATGGGGAAGCCCATGGATTGGTAAATGAGCCCGGTATAGAAATCCACGTTGGGGTAGAGCCGCCGCCTGACGAAATAATCGTCTTCCAGGGCGATGCGCTCACATTCCAGGGCGATTTCCAGCAGGGGGTTCTT
>DASWCG010000199.1:0-2886 GCA_036390175.1 Candidatus Acidiferrales bacterium
CTCATGCTGCCGAGATGGATGGATGCCTGGCCGGCTTGTAATTCCACGCGTGAATCCTTGTCGACCCAAATCTTGTCGCCGATGGTCATCGGGCGATTCTTGGCCGCGCTTCCCCATTCGCCCTGCCCGCCGGGCTGAAAAGAAACCGAACCATCCAAATAGCTGATGCGGGCGACGCGCGTGGGCGGATCTTTCTGTTCGTCCGCTCGCGCCTGGGGCGCCGCAAAACCCAAAAGACCGGTCAAGCACAGCAGCAGGACTGCCTTGCTCGTGACCGCTGGTAGGTCTACGCTGCTCTTGCCGGTAAATGTCATCGTCTTCATGACGAATCCCCTGTCTTCGGGCTGGACGCTGGCTGCTTGACGGCCGCCCAAACACGGCTCCCAGCCGATGGGAGCTAACTGCTTACTTATAACTCCCAAGAGGTTAAACCCCAAAGAGGAAAAGAAGTTGCCCTCGAAAGTGCTTTGGACTGGTCCCAGCGATCCGGCAAGTCCCAGATCCATTTTTTATGATAAGTTATTTAGAATCTGTACGTTAGACAGAGGAGCACATGGTAGGTTCGCGTCCCGGGTCCGCCAGTGTCACCGAAGGGCGGCATAGAGTGCTTGCTTCCAGCGCTGATTGTCAATGGTCCAGCAGACTCTGGCCTTCGCGCCCCTGCTCATAACTGGAGCCCATACTGCCAGATTCCGGTCGTTCGCTGAAACGTTGAGGCGGTCCACCACCGTCATACCCCGAGTTAGTTCGCTCGCCGTCTCGATGTCCGCGTAATGTTCGCTTTGTTGCGTGACGATCGTGGGATCGAGAGCGATGGACATGGCCACAGGATCCGGCAACGAAATGCCGTGTTCGCCGGTCTGCTCGAAGTAAGCTTCTCTGGCACGGCTGTTGCATTCAATGGCGAAACGCGCGAGCGCAGTATTAAAGCTCAGCACATGATCGATGTCGTCCGCGTTCAGTGCGGCGCCGCCTCGGCAAAGGTGCCAGCCCACCAGTTCCACCGGCAGTCCACTGCGCAGCACAATGCGCGCAGCCTCGGGATCGCACCAGATATTGTATTCGGCAGCAGGGGTCACGTTCCCCTCACAGCACGGCGCGCCCCCCATGACCACACAACGGCCGACCCGGGAGGCGATGCCGGGTTTTCGCTGCAAAGCCAGCGCGACGTTAGTCAAGGGTCCGAGCGTGACCATGACCAGGCCGGGATGGGATTCAACGGTCGAAATGATCGCTTCGGCCGCGGGCTGCTTTTCAGGGGCGCGATGCGGAGGCGGGTAGCCGTGGTCTCCCAAGCCGTCACGGCCGTGGAACCAGTGCGCGCTCTCGTGAGCGCGAATGAGCGGCTTTTCCGCGCCCATAAAGACAGGAACATCCGCACCACAAAGTTCCGCGGTGTAGAGCGCATTTCGGGTGGATTGTTGCACGGCAACATTGCCGGCGACCGTGGTGATTGCCAACACACGAATATGAGGAGAGCGAAGGGCCATAATCAATGCAACAGCGTCATCGGAAGCGGTATCGGTATCGATCAGGAAGAGGGGTTTCACGCAGCGCTAGGATAACAAACTCGGCGCAACTGTGGCGCCACGTACGGCGCGGCAGAGGAATTCCCAACTTTGCGGCACCGGAACAGCCTGAGGGGAGCAGAACTTGCTTGGTACGACTGACTGAGAATGACGACTGCGCTTCGATCTCAACACGCAGCCTCGCGCAGGCGAAATTGACTTCATCCCGGATGAGAGTATGTTTAGGGAATAGGAACATTCAGCCCGTTGGAGGTTTTTGATGAATCGTCGTTTTGCTTCGATCTTGCTGTCTTCTTTTTGTATCGGCCTGCTCGTTGCAGGATGCCAAAAAACGGCTGACCAGCAATCCGGCCCGGACGCCAATTCCTCCCCGTCCGTGGCGGACGCGGTGAAGAAGGCCATCGAGCCGAAACCACTGATAGTTCCTGCAGACACGGTTCTGGCCGTCGTTTTGGATCAAACGCTCAGCTCGAAAACCGCCACGTCGGGGGAGAAATTCTCCGCGACCGTGGAATCCCCCGTTGAAGTAGAAGGGAAAGTCGCAATTCCCAAGGGCGCGCGCGCTGAAGGAATCGTAAAAGAGGCGAAGGCTGCGGGCCGCTTCAAAGGGGCGTCAGTGCTTTCGCTGACACTGACGAGCGTCACTGTCAACGGTAAGGACTATGAAATTCAGACCTCTGCTCCGACGATGTCCAGGAAGGGGAAAGGAAAGCGCACCGCAGCCATGGTCGGCGGCGGAGCGGCCGGTGGAGCGGTTATCGGAGCGCTGGCCGGCGGCGGCAAGGGCGCGGCGATCGGGGGATTGATCGGCGCCGCGGCGGGTACCGGGGGCGCGGGGCTCACGGGCAATCGCGACATCACGCTTGCTGCGGAAACGGCGCTCGATTTCAAGCTGCTTCAACCAGTGGAAATCAAACATAAGTAGACCGTAGCATTGACAGCCCCGCGGGAGGTCTTCGGACGCTGCGGGGCTTTTTCCCCACGGGCGAGACCTGCTGCGCATGGACGAAGTCGGCCAACCACGCCCGGATTAGTTGCTTCGCTCGGGCCAAGAGAACCGCATAACTTCTGCGTCTTCCAATCGTAATACACCTGAGCTGCCCCAACGATGGCGACCGCGCCATGTTCATTCAGGAAAGCCTGGCGCTTTTGTAAAGCGAGCAGTGATTCCGCGAATTCCTGCAGGAACTCGAGCCTTAGTGAGTCTGTGTGAGGGCGCGCCGAAGCGGTTGCGTATAAGATAGAGGCGCGGAGAAACTGGAAGGATGAGCACAGAAACCGCTTACATCTGCGACGCGATACGGACACCCATCGGCCGGTACGGCGGAACGCTTGCGGCGATTCGCACCGATGATCT
>DASWCG010000200.1:0-37166 GCA_036390175.1 Candidatus Acidiferrales bacterium
CCGCCAGGATGACCAGGGAAATCACGCGCTGGTGCGAAATCACGGCCTCGGCGCCGTGTTCGAGCGACTCGCGGATCTTGTCCTGCTTCAGTTCTTTGCGGGAGATGTGCGCCACAATTACGCTCCTGCGGGGCCTTCAAACGCGTCATCGTATCATACTTCGCCGGTGCGTCGGGCCACTCGGATGCAGCGGGGCCTCAGCCGAAGGACGCGGTTCGGCCTTTTTTCCTGCCTGTCCACCCTCCTTCTTTCCAGAGGTAATTCTCAGGGCGCAGCACCCAGCGAGCTGAATTCTCTTCGCGGCCAACGCGTGCTAAATTGCAAGATTGTGCAAGCTGCCTGCTCCCATTGCGGAACCGAACACGTCCTGAATGAGGCGCAACTCTCCGGTCACACCCGCGTGCAGTTTCGCTGCTCGAAGTGCGGCCGGCCATCGGTCGTGGAGGTCATCCAAAAAGCGGATCGCACCGTGGCCATTTCCCCGCTTCCCTCCTTTGCGCGAGCGGAGGGAACAGGCAGCAGCCGCCGGCTGGTGGAAGGCCAGTATGAAGGTCTTGCGCTCCCCACCAACGCGCGCATCATCCTCACGGTAATCGCGGGGCCTGCCAAAGGAAACGTTTACAAGATGGAAAAACCGCGCGTGGTGATCGGAAGGACGGACGCAGACATTGTCCTGAACGACACTGAAGTTTCCCGCTGGCATTGCTCGGTCGAAGTAAAAGGCAAGATCGTCCGCTTGCGTGATCTCGACTCGACCAATGGGACCTATTTCGAAGAGGAGCGCGCCCGGGTCGCCGAGCTGCAAAACAACGCTGAATTCCGCGTCGGCTCCAGCATCATTCGCCTGACCATCGAACCAAAATAACGCACAGAACTGCCCCAGAAAAAAATCGCCGAGAAGCTTCTTTTTGGGAGCCGCCCGGCGTTCGCATCTCTTCTTGCTTCCTGCTTATTGACCAAACGGGTCCGACAAGGACTGTATGACCCATTGTCCATCGGGCTCGAGAAACTCCACACCGACGGCGTAGCCGGTTTCGCGGAGGGATTGGCAATAGGCCACTCGAGCGGTCGCGTGAAAGTCTCCGGCGCGAGACGCGAGAGTCAACCTGTCGTTGGTATCCCAGCGGCGGACGCTGACGACGCGAGCGCCGCGCGCGCTGACGTTTTCGGTGAACGTGCTCTCGATTCCGGGGGTGACTTTGTGCCCCGAAAGCAACACTGCGACTTCCATCGGAATGCGTTTGTCACTGCGGTGGGCGGCAAACTGTTTCGGCACGCTTCCCCCTCGGGATGAAGAGCTTACAAGCAAGCGGCGATGCGAGAAAGCTTTGCCGGTCCGCTGCTCCGGTTCTTCATGTGATAGAGCGCGCGATCGGCTGCGCCCAGCAACTTTTCGGTGGAGTCGCCGTCTTCCGGATAGAAGGCGGCTCCCGAGCTGACGGAAACCGCGGGCAGTTCTCCATCGTTGGCCAGCCGGGCGCGGATGCGCCGAATGACGCGATCGGTGACTTCCGGACTGGCTTCAGGCAGCACCAGGGCAAATTCATCTCCGCCGTACCGCGCGGCGGTGTCGGTAGCGCGGCAGTGCATTCGCAGCACTTGCCCCAGGCGGCATAGAGCCCGGCTCCCCACCAGGTGACCGTGACGGTCGTTGATCTGCTTCAACCCGTCCATGTCAAACAGCGCGACCGCGAACGGCCGATGCGTACGGCGGGAGCGGTCCAGCTCGCCATTGAGGGCGTCGAGCAATCGCCGATAGTTCGCCAGGCCGGTGAGCGCGTCCGTCGCGGCAAGCTGGCGCACTTGTTCGAACATGCGCGCGTTGTCGAGCAGTGCTCCGCCCAGCATGAGGGCATAGCTGGAAACTTTCAAGAGCTCCGCCAGGGTGAAGGGCATGTCAAGCAAACGCCCGGAAAAACTCGCCGCAACGTGGCAGACCGCGTTCAGAACCGCTGCCCAGAAAAAGACGTGGCCGAGTCCGGAGCTGAAAATTTTCAAACGCTTCCAGAAGAAAACTGCCGCCACCGTAAAGATTGCCGCGGGGAACAGGTCCCACGGCCGGGCAATCAGCCACCCGGAATGGACCACAGGCGCCGCCGGTGCGGCCAGGTAAGCCACGCTGGTCAAATACGCGGCAGCGGCCACGATAACCAGGGCAGCGGCGATTTCGCGGCCGGGCTCGCGCGCATTTGGAATTCGCCGCTCCACAATCACGGCCGCAATCAGAAGAATGCCAAGCAGCGTGCGCCCCACCATCCAGCCCAGCGGCACGTGCAGCAGCGCTGCCGGTCCGCCCCCCAGGAGATCGTAGAAGCGGAAGCAGGCGATCGTTTCAATGACCCCGGACACGAAGAATCCAAAGGCGAGGATTAGCGACATGCGGTCATACGTGCTGCGGAACCTCACCATGCCGTTTACCGCATAGAAAAAGCACAGAAAGCAGCCTGCAATGTCCAAATAGAAATAAGCCTGGCGGGACGCGGCATAATTCAGTTGGCGTGACCAAACCCCCAGGACAAGGAGCAGCGCACACACCGCCATGCTTGCGATCACCCGCAAAACCCGGCGATGCGGGTACAAATTCCGAAGAATCCCTACCGATACCCCCACAACTTCCCCCAATACTTGCCAAATACAGGATTAGCAGGATTGAACTGCAAGAAGCGTGCCATTTCCTGGACCGCAAATTCATCATAGTAAGTCCATGAAAGAAAAGCGCTTAGAAAGGCCGGGGAGCCATGGCTAAGAACGCAGCAGAACGGCTAATCACCATTTGAGCCGGCGAAGGCGTATCAAATTGAGATAATACAATTCTCCGTGAGACCGCCCTGTGGAAAGCGTTTGCCGGTGAATCTGCTGCGATTCCTAAACGACTGGCCGCCTCTAAGCTCGCTTGCCACGCGATCATGCACCCCATTACACCTTTGGCTTCGGTGGAGGAAGGTCGCGCGCCACAACTTGATCGGTAAAGCCGGTGGTCTTGTGAGAGCCGTCGCAAAAGGGCTTGTTTGCCGAATGGCCACAGCGGCAGAGGGCCACAGAAGTGCGTCCTGCCAAACCAAAGGCTTTCCCCTGCGGATCGAGGATCTCGACGTCGCCCTCAATGCGCAATGGGCCATTGTGATTCACGGTGATTTTGGTCCCAGGCATTCTTTCCTCCGATTGAAGACTTGCGCGCGACTTAGCACGACCCTGTGCCCTAGTACTTCGGCACCGAGGGATCCACTTCATCCGACCAGGCCAGGATTCCGCCCTTCAAGTTCCAGATTTTTCGGAAGCCCGCCTTGCGCAAAAACTCCACCGCTTCCGCAGAGCGTTTCCCGCTGCGGCAGTGCGCCACGATTTCGCGCGAGCTGTCCAGTTCGTGCACGCGGCGGGGGAGTTCGCCGAGCGGGATCAAATGCCCGCGCAGGTTGCAGATTTGGTATTCATGCGGCTCGCGAACGTCGAGGATGAACAAATCATCGCCGCGGTCCAGGCGTGCTTTGACTTCGCGGGGCGAGAGTTCGGGCACCTGCGTTGAAGGCGCCGGGGCTTCTTCGCCGCGGATGCCGCAGAATTCGTAGTAGTCAATCAGCTTGGTGATGGTGCGGTGCTCGCCGCACGCGGGGCAGTCGCGATTGCGCCGCAGCTTGAGTTCGCGGAACTTCATCCCCAGCGCATCGAACAATAACAACCTTCCGACCAGCGCGTCGCCGCGCCCCAGGATTAACTTGATGGTTTCCATCGCCTGGATCGCGCCAACGATGCCCGGCAGCACGCCCAGCACGCCGCCTTCGGCGCACGACGGCACCAGGCCCGGCGGAGGCGGCTCGGGATAGAGACAGCGATAACACGGCCCGCCCGGATAACCGAAAATCGTCGCTTGGCCTTCAAAGCGGAAGATCGAGCCGTAAACATTCGGCTTGCCCAGCAAGACGCAAGCGTCATTCACCAGATAGCGCGTCGGGAAATTGTCGGTGCCGTCCACGATGATGTCGTACTCGCGGAGGATTTCGAGCGCGTTTTCGCTGGTGAGCTTCGTTTCGTGCGTGGCAATCTGGATTTCCGGGTTCAGGTTCGAGAGCCGTTCGCGCGCGGCTTCGATTTTGGGCCGGCCAACGTCGGACGTTCCGAACGTGACCTGGCGCTGCAAATTCGTGAAGTCCACGACGTCGAAATCCACCAGGCCCAGCCGTCCCACGCCCGCCGCCGCAAGATACAACCCCAGCGGTGCGCCCAGGCCGCCCGTCCCGATGCACAACACCTTCGCCTGCTTCAGCTTGAGCTGACCCTCCATGCCCACCTCGGGCATGATCAAGTGGCGGCTGTAGCGAAGAATCTCTTCCTTCGACAGCTTGGGCTCACTCGAAGCGGCGGCTGCGGGCTGTACTTTCGTGGCCATCGAATCTCTCCTTCAACGCGACGCGCCGAGGCGCGTGGGCGCGGCCGTTCCCCCGGCGATCGAGGGGACGATAGTGATGGTATCGCCGTCTTTGGCCGGGGTGTTCTCCTTGGCCAGGTAGCGGATGTCCTCGTCGTTGACGTATACGTTGACGAAGCTGCGAATCTTGCCGTCGTCGGTGTAGAGATGCTTCCGAAGCTCGGCGTACTCTGTCGTCAACTGCTTCAGGGCCTCGCCCACAGTCTTCGCTTCAAACTGGACGCTGTCCCGTTTGCCCGCAAAGGCTCGCAGGGGCGTCGGGATGAGAACTTTCACGGCCATTTTTACCTTCCCGCTCCTTCGAACTGCGCTTCACCAGCGCGCACGCGCATGACCTCAATCTTCTCCTCGGAGAATCCCGACCGATCGTCCGCAAGTTGCCAGGAGCTCATTTCCTTCGCAGCGCCTTTTTCCACGCTCACGATAATATAGCTGTACCACGGCCAGGCGTACTCGCGATCATACTCGCTGGGCCTCGGTGGATGGTCGGGGTGCGAATGATACCAGCCGATCACTTCCAGCCCGTGCATCTTTGCCCCAGCTTTTTCTGCCTCGCGCACATCATCCGCGGTTATAGAAAAACGGTTGCGCGGCGAATCCTCGCTCCGATTGACGAGCGGCAATAGGGCCGTAACCTCGCGGCCCGTTTCACCGTCATGGCCAAGAAGCGCGCCGCAGCACTCCTGCGGGTAAGTCTCCGCCCCGTGCGCGCGGATCTGCGCCCTCACTTCTTCGCTCAAAAGAATCTTCGTAGCCACGCCGGAGGGCCTCATCTCCTCACGGTTCATCCCAGAACCGCTCGCTCAAGTATTTTTCGCCGGAGTCGGCAAGGACCGTCACAAATATCGCGCGCTCTCCCGCGGAAAGGTTCCGAGCAACTTGCAAGCAGCCCGCCAGCGCCGCCGCTGAGCTGGGACTGACCAGCAACCCTTCTTCGCGCGCCAGGCGTTTCAACAAACGGTAGGCCTCTTCGGTGCCGACAGGCAGGTCACCATCGGCCAGCGTGTCGTCGTAGATCGCGGGACGCATGGCGCTGGCCATATGCTTCCAGCCCTCCAGACCGTGGAACGCGGCGTCGGGCTGCAGGCTGATGCAGCGAATCGCAGGGTTGAGCTCTTTCAAGCGGCGCGTTACGCCGACAAACGTTCCGCTGGTGCCCAGGCCGGCGACAAAATGGGTGATGCGCCCGCCGGTTTGCTCCCAGATTTCGTTGGCAGTGGTCAAGTAGTGCGCGCGCCAGTTTGCGGGATTGGAGTACTGATCGGGATAGAAATACTTTCCGGGCTCGCCGGCGTAAATTTCGCGGGCGCGGCGGATAGCGCCGTCCGAACCCTCATCCGCCGGGGTAATCACCAACTCGACGCCGTATGCCTTGAGGATCCGCTTGCGTTCCTCCGACGCGTTTTCCGGCAGGCACAGCTTCGCCGCGTAACCTTTCACCGCTCCAATCATCCCGTAGGCAATTCCGGTGTTGCCGCTGGTCGCGTCAAGGATGGTCTTCCCGGGCCGCAGCGCGCCGGAGCGCTCACCCTCCCGGATCATGTTCAGCGCGGGCCGGTCCTTCACCGATCCGCCCGGATTGTGCCATTCGGCCTTCCCGTAAAACTCGACTTCCGGGAATTCCGCTCCGACACGTTCCAGGCGAATTAAAGGCGTGTTGCCGATTTGCTGGAGCACCGAAACACCCGCGCGCCTTATTCGGGCGGCCTTTTCCACCGGTGTCAGGTCGTCGAGAATAGACTGGTTTGCCGCCATCTTGACCCCTTGGTGAGAATGCGGTGCCATGACCAGCGCATAGGCGTTCTCCAGCCGCCCCCGGGCCTCGACAAGTAGATGCAAGAGCCCCTGCTGGGTATTCGTCTCTGCGGCGATAGTTTAGCAGAAACACCCTACTTTAAGTAGGGAATTCCAACCCAGCGATTCCCACCATCCCTGACCCGCGCCTATGCCCCTAGAAGCCCCGAAAGCTGCGCGCCTGACTCCAGTTTCTCCTTTACAGGAGGCCGGACGGCCTCTTACATTGGGTTAGCTATGTGGAACATAACCGGGCACTTTCCTGCGCGTACGGTGGAGATGACCCTCCCTGGCGCGGGGTTCTCCGTGGGGAGCACACGGGGAGTCGCCCGAGTCGAGAAGTACGGCTGCGCCGTGGAATTCCGCCGCACCACGCGCGGCGCCTACCAGATGACCATTCCGCCTTCGATCCTCCTCGCCGGGCAGTTCACTCGCCTGTGGGACGCCGGCTATCAGAAGTTTCTGCTCACCGACGACGGCCGCAAATTCCCGGCGCAGGCGCAGCAGCTCGCCAACCTTCGCCGCTTCAATGAAGAGCTGCGCACGGCTATCGGTCTGCCTACGTATTACAACGAGGCCCTCGGCTCGACCAGTGTGATTACCGCCTACGACCGCGTAAAAGGGCGTCCCGGCGACGTGCCTGACCAGAGCGTGGGCGCGAAGCCGCCCTCTGCGGAGCATTGAGCCAAGATGACCGGCCGGATTGCAGAAGCGTCGCCGCGTTTCAAGGCTAAGATGGCCGGTGTCTTTATTTGCTCAACATACTGACGGGAGCATTCGCCGCGGTCTTCGTTGGCCGCGGGCTTGTTGTATATGGCGACGCCGCCAACCTCATCGCGACCGCGTGCTAACGGCAGGCAGCCCGAACTCGGGGGAGATCGGACGGCCCGCTGAAGCTGTGGCGCCCACCCCCGTTTCGCCGACTCGAATCTCTACAATATTTGCGGCCGCCGTTCGTCTACAGGAATGGATGGATGAGCCGTCGAGCATCACCTCGATGACCGAGCGAGACCGTCAAATCTCCGAGATCATCGCGGAAGAACGATCCCGGCTGCGCAATTTCATCCGCCGGCGCGTGCCCGATCCGCGCGACGCTGAGGACATTCTGCAGGACGTCTTCTACAAACTGGTAGAAGCGAACCGGCTGCTGATGCCGATCGAGCACGTCACCGGCTGGCTGTTCCGCGTGGCGCGCAATCGCATCACGGACCTTTGGCGCAAGAAGAAGCCGGAGAGCTTCAGCGATGCCGCCGTCGCGGACGAGGGCGACGAAGTGCTGCAGTTGGAAGACCTGCTGCCTTCGCCCGATGCCGGGCCGGAAGCGCTCTACGTCCGCAACGTGCTTCTGGATGAGCTGGAACTTGCGCTCGACGAACTGCCCGACGAGCAGCGTGAAGTGTTCGTCGCTCACGAACTGGAGGGGCGCAGCTTCAAAGAGTTGTCGGCAGAAAGCGGCGCAAACGTCAACACCCTACTCTCGCGCAAGCGCTACGCAGTTCTGCATCTGCGCGAGCGGTTGCAGAGCATTTACGACGAATTTACGAACAAGTGAGGAACAAAACATGAGAACGAAAAGGATCTTGTTTATAGCCCCGCTGGCGGGCGTGGGGATGGCGATTTTCATCTGGATCGGCGGCGAAGTGGTGATGCATTTGTGGAACTGGAACCTGCCGGCGTTGTTCGGATGGCGGCAAATCACCTTCTGGCAGGCTGTCGGACTGTTCGCTCTCTGCCGGATTCTGTTCGGAGACCTTGGTATGCGTGTCTCTCCTCGTTTCAATTTTCGGCGGCGAATGGCCGAGCGATGGGAGCAGCGGTGGGAGCAGATGACGCCGGAAGAACGCGAGAAGGCCCGCCAACGCTGGCGTGAACGGTGCGGCTTCGGCCCATCCACCAGCGAGAGCAAGGGGCAATAAGTGGAACTCTCGCGCTCCGGTTGCCGTAGCTCTCTCCAGCGCCAGTGAGTCTCCCGCCGCAGGAGAGAATAGAATGACAACAAGTGCTATCGACGGATCGCAACGCAAAGCTGCAAGGATCGCAGCACTTGCTTGCCTGATCTCGTTCGTCACCGTGGTCGCTGTCAATTTCGGCATCATCGCCCGCCTCATCAGTGCCAATCCGGCGCAGACCGCACGGAATATCCTAGCGCACGAAACACTATTCCGTATCGGCGTCGCAGGCGACATGGTTTACTGCGTTGGCGTTGTCGTGCTGCTTACAGCGCTTTACGTGATCCTCAAGCCGGTAGACCAAAACCTCGCTCTGCTCGCAGCATTTGGCCGCCTGGTCTATGGCTTCATGTACCTCCTGGTGACGCTCAATCTCTTTACCGCTCTGCGGCTCTTGAGCGGCGCCGATTACTCGCGTGCGTTTGGACCAAACCAATTGCCGGTCCTGGCGCGGCTCTACCTCAGCGGCTTCGACCAGTACTACGTCGGCTTGCTATTTTGGGCATTGGGGGCCACCGTTGGCAGCTACTTGTGGTTCAAGTCGAAGTACATCCCCAGAGCACTGGCCGCCTTTGGTGTGATCTCCAGTGCATGGTGCGCGGCCTGCACTTTCGTTCTCTTCATTTTTCCCGGCTTCCGCAGCGTAGTTAACTGGTGGTGGTACGATTCGCCCATGGGTATCTTCGAACTAGCGCTGAGTTTTTGGCTTTTGTTTAAGGGGTTAAGGTCGTCTGGGATAGCTGAGCCCAATGAAGCAGGCGGTTGAGCACAGGCGTGAACGTTCAACGACGGAAGGAGCAGGCCGGCGCAGCGGAGGAACGTCAATGAAAGCCGCCGTCTATACCAGATACGGACCTCCGGATGTTGTCCAGATCATGGACGTGGAGAAGCCCGTTCCCAAGGACAGCGAGGTCTCGATAGAAGTTCGCGCGGCTTCGCTCAATCCGCTTGACGGGCACCTCATGCGAGCCCCGTTCCCGCTACGCCTGATGACCGGGCTGCGCAAACCAAAGAACACACGGCTGGGCGTGGATGTGGCGGGCCAGGTTGAAGCGGTTGGCAGGAACGTAACCCGGTTCAAACCAGGCGACGAGGTGTTCGGAGCGTGCCGTGCGGCGTTTGCCGAGTATGCGTGTGCTTCCGAGTCGAGATTGGTCATGAAGCCCAATAAGGTGACCTTTGATCAAGCGGCGTCTGTACCTGTGGCAGGACTCACCGCATTGCAGGGTCTTCGCGACAAAGGAAAGATTCAGCCGGGGCAGAAGGTCTTGATTAACGGCGCGTCAGGAGGGGTGGGTACGTTCGCGGTGCAGATCGCCAAGTCATTCGGCGCAGATGTGACCGGCGTGTGCAGTACGCGGAATGTGGACATGGTCCGCTCCCTCGGCGCAGATCACGTCATTAACTACACGAAAGAGGATTTCACCCAAACTGGGCAACGTTACGACCTAATTTTCGACAACGTGAGCAACCATTCGTTCTCAGAGCGCCGACGCATCCTAAATTCCAATGGCATCTGCGTCTTGGCGGGGATTGGAGGGGCAGGATCGCACGAGGGTCAGTGGGCGCGTTTGGGCGGTTCGCTCAAAGCGCTGGTGGCGTCATGGTTCGTTAGCCAGAAGTTCGTCGCGTTTATTGCGAGAATAACCAAAGAGGACCTGACCATCCTGCGCGCGCTCATGGAGTCCCGGAAGGTAACACCGGTCATCGACAAGCGTTACAGCTTGAGTGAAGTCCCTGAGGCTATCGCGTATCTGGAAGAAGGGCACGCTCGAGGAAAAGTCGTAATAAATTTCGGTTATCACGACAAGACCTAGTAACGCGCTACATCCGGCCTTTGTCCGGAGATTCCGAATCGGCTGTTCGGTTTTGCGACGGGAAGTCCCATAAGCGGCCAACAGGAGGCCAACAAAGGGTGGGGAAGGCGAGCTAAATGGAATATATTCAATAATATAGGTTCCCCGAAACAAGGCCCGATACATGCGCTCTACACTGCGGCAAAGAAAGACGAGTGCGCATCTATCTATTCTTGGATGTTGCCAGGCCCGATCGATTTAGGGAGATGGGAAGATGAACTTTACACCCGCGTTGTTCCTTAACGATTTGAAAATAGCTTTTCGGTCGCTCGCCCGCACCAAGGGCCTCGCTTTCACCGTGGTCCTCACCCTCGCCCTCGGCATTGGCGCCAACGCCGCCATCTTCACGCTGGTGCGCGGCGTGCTCCTCCGTCCGCTGGTCAACCGCGACGAGGACCGCCTCATCTACATCCGCCAGAGCGCCAAAGGTATCGGCGCCGAAAACACGACGTTCTCCGTGCCTGAAATCCAGGATTTGCGCGCCAGCGTTAAAACCCTGACCGCCTTCGGCGATTTCTCGACCATCGGTTTCACCATGATCGGCCTGGGTGAGCCTCGCGAAGTGCAAGCGGGCGTCGTCGGCGGCAGCTACTTCGAAGTCGTGGGCCTCCACCCTGTCCTCGGTCGTCTCATCGGACCTCAAGACGACGGCCCCAACGCCGCTGGCACCGTGGTACTCACGTATCGTTTCTGGACCACCGTGCTCAAAAGCGATCCCTCCGTGCTCGGCAAAACCGTTCGCCTTGGCAGCATTGGCGATCGGTCTGCCACCATCATCGGCGTCCTCGAACCCTCCGTCCCATATCCCCAAGAGACCGAAATCATCGCCAACGTCGTCACCAGCCCGCACCACCTCTCTGCAACCATGGTCACCGGCCGCATCCATCGCATGACTGAGCTCTTTGGCCGTCTCGCTCCGGGTGTCACCCTCGATCAAGCTCGCGCCGAGTTGCGCTCCGTCTACGGGGCCATCACCAAACAACATCCCGAAGCATATTCGGCGAAAGCGGACTTCCAGATCGGGGCCAAGCTGCTTCGCGACCAGATCACCTCGGGCGCCAGGACCGTCCTTCTGGTTCTCCTCGCCGCTTCCGGACTCGTCTTCATCATCGCGTGTTCCAACGTCGCCAACCTGATTCTCACACGGACGGTTCGCCGCGAAGGCGAGTTGGCGGTCCGTGCGGCGCTCGGCGCAAGCACAGGCGCGCTGCGCCGCATGCTGCTGGCCGAAGGCCTTCTGCTCTGCGGCGCGGGCGCCGCGCTCGGTATAATGAGCGCGCAGCCGATGGTGGACGTCCTGGCCCGCTACGCCTCGCGCTTCTCTGTCCGCGCGCTTGACCTCACCATCGACTCCAGCATGCTCTGGGTCGGCGCTGGCCTCGCGCTCATCGCAGCGGTTCTGTTGGCGTTCGTCCCGCGCCTCCCCTCGGGGAACACCTCGCAGGGAATCAACGTGGCGAGCGGCAGCGTACGGATCACCGGCAGCACCAGCCGCCGCCAGCGGGCCTTCGCGGTGACACAAATCGCTGCATCCTTCGTCCTGCTGGTCGGCGCGAGTATGTTGATCACTACGCTGATCGCGCTGCAAACGGCGCAGACGGGTCTCGACACGCGCCACGTCCTCGCCATCAACGTTCCCGCTATGTCTTACGGCAAGACGCCTCAGCAAGTCGTCGATTTTTACAAGGAATCGATCCACCGAATTGAGGCGCTACCGGGTGTGAAAAAAACCGCTTTCGGCATGGTTGTTCCCTGGCGCGATGCCGGCTTCGGTCCCGGTTTTCAATTCTCCGGGGATGGTCACGTCCATGCCCCCGGTGAAGAGGATCCTCGGGCGCAGTTGCGCGTCATCTCTCCGGGATTTTTTGCCGCGCTCGGCGTTCCCATCATCGCCGGCCGTGACTTCAACGCGCTCGATGGCCAAAGTAAAGAGCCCGTCGTTATCGTCAGCGAGACTCTCGCACAGCGCATGTTCCCCAATCAGGATGCCGTCAATCGGCATGTCTATTGGACGGATCCCGTGCTGAAATTCATCTCCGGGACCGAACTCGAAAAGTCGCGTTTTATCGCGCCGCACCGCATCATTGGCGTCACCGCCGATATTGACGACAAACACGTCGTTCCTCAGCCCACCCTCACCGTCTATAACCCCTTTGAAGAGGGCCCTATCTTTGGCGGCCGCCTTTTCATCCACACCGGTGCGGATCCTTATTCGCTCGTCACGCCGGTCACGCGCATGATTCGCGAGATGTCCGCGGACCAGCCCGTCGAGCGCGCCGCCACTCTCGAAGACGTCCGCGCCGAGGTGCTCACGCCAGACCGTTTGAACTCGCTGGTGTTCGGCGTGTTCGCGGCTGTCGCGCTGGCCATTGCCTTGGTCGGTGTCGCGGGCGTCCTGGCGTTTTCCGTCAGCGCCCGCACGCGCGAATTTGGCATCCGCCTGGCCATTGGTTCGCAGCCCCGCCAACTCCTCGCCGGCGTCATTGTGGAAGGCGCCGTGATGGCTGTGGCGGGCGTCCTCGCAGGCGCGACCTTCGGCTATGCCCTGGCGCGTTTGGCGGGCAGTTATTTCCTGGACGTGCAGATGCCGGGCGCCTTGCCCGTGGTCCTCTCTGCATTCGTGCTGCTGACGGCCGCGGTCGTCGCCTCGTCGGTGCCGGCCGCGCGCGCCGCGCGCATCGACGTCATGGCGGCTCTTCGCGCGGAATAAACCCATCGGCGCCCCAGCTGGAATCGACTCGGACGCCGATGGCTGCGGTTTTCGTGGGACTGAAAAGGTTCAGATGACAAGCTCTGACGCCGAAAAATCACAGATCAGGTACGCCAGACTTGCGGGCTTCATGTTTCTATGGCTGATCATCACCGGTCTGGCCGGTGCACTCACAATCTCCCATATCGTTGGGTCTGGCACTTTCGCAGAAACAGCTAAGAGAGTCGTAGCGTCGGAACACTTATATCGGCTCGCGCTCTCCAGTGAGCTGGTGGAGACTTTGAGCGCAGTCCTGCTTGCCTTCGCTCTGTATGTAACGCTCAAGCCCGTCGATAAGCTTCTGGCTCAGATCGCAATGTATTGGAGGTTGGGAGAATCATTCATCGGCGGCGTGGGGATGATCCTTGGCTTTGTGAGGCTGCGTCTTTACGCTTCCCCGCAATCGTTCGGGGCATTGGGAACCGGCCAGTCACAAGCCTTAGTGGACCTGACACGCAGTGCCGGATTCGCCTCGTACAACATCAGCGCGATCTTCTTCAGCATCGGCTCGATCCTGTTCTTTTATCTGTTTTTCAAATCGAGGTATATCCCCAGCATCCTGGCGGCGTTCGGCGTATTTGCCTCGGTCGTGGTGACGGTCATGTGTTTTGCCAGTCTCATCCTTCCCGAGTACGCCGCGACGTTCCAGTACGGTTGGGCGCCGATGGCCATCGCCGAAGTCACAACCGGCTTCTGGCTGATGTTTAAAGCCGTAAACGTCCGGCAAGCTGCTTAGCACATCGAACAACTAACTCGCTTCCGCAAGCTGCCGGCGGAATTGCTTCACGTCCACGCGGTGCTTCGCGGCTTTTCGCGCGCCCAGGAAAATCACCGGAACATCTTCGCCGTACCGCTCGCGCAGGACGGGGTCTTCCTCGACATTCACTTCGCGCAGCGTCGCGCCGAATTCCTTGAGCAGCGGCGCGATGGCCGCCTTGGCTTCTTCGCAGAGGTGGCACCCGGGACGCGTGTAGAGCGTCACGTCCCTCCGACCGGCGCGCGCCAGCCGTTCATCTTCCGGAGAACTCGCCGCGGGCTCTGCCATTACGGCTTGGGGTTCGCGTAGCGCTGGAACGGCCCGGACTTTTCGTAAAACGCGCGGGTGCGGTAAAGCTCGGCAATCTGGCGGATGTGCCCGAGGTCGTGGAAAGCCCATTCGTTCATTTGCTCGTTCACCGTGATCGTTCCCAGCTTGGCGTGTTGCCCGGTGCGCGCGCCGGCCGACGCGGGCAGATAACGCAGCGTTGCGACGGAGCGGTCGCGCTCGTGGCAGAACTTCCGCAGATGCTCCATCGCCGTCCCGCCCGAGTATTTCGTTTGTACAGCTTTCTCGTCAAACTCCGGCAACTGCGGAGACTGCTCTTCCACCATTCGGCGCACACGCTCGGAAAACATCTGTTCGACATCCAGCAGATGCGCGAGCACCTCGCTGATGGACCAGCGGTCCGGCGCCGGCTTCCACTGCAAGACGTCGTGCGGCGCCGAGTGCAGAAGTTTTTCCAGGATAATGGGCGTCTGCTCGAGAAGCGAAACTCCCGGCAGCGTCTCTTTGGCTTGCGCGGCCTGCATAATTCCCTCCTAACAGCATTTTCCTGTCATCCCGAATCCCCGACGTTGTTTGTCGGGGTGAGGGACCGCGGCGTCTGTTGCAACCCCAGCCTATCCATTAGTCGAAATCCCTCTGCGCCTGTGACCCTCGTCCCCATTTATACCGCAGTCGCGCCGCGAAGTGGAAGCCGCGGCAGCCCTTTTGGAGTGCGGCGACTCGATAGCGCGGCATCCCGAATCCTTCGGGACGCCGCTTTGCTGTCCCTGCGTCCTTCTTGTCCGCCTCCCCTCCTTACTCTTGACGGTGGGAGGACCCCCACCCTTTTTTTGGAAGTGTGTGAAAACAGGGCACTTTAAGTCCTTTGTTTTGAAACTGTGTGATTCTAAAGGACTTGCAGACGCATTTTTGCGAAACTGTGTGAATCTAAAGGAGTTAGAGCACAAAAGTCGAGAATCGGCAGTCGAAAGTTGAAAGCAAGCGGTTGAAGGGGGAGGGGCGATGGCGTTCGGGGAGGGCATGGGGGTTAAGGGCAGGTGTCAGGCTTCAGTTCTCAGTTTTCAGTAGCGGCTCTCAGTGGGCGTCGTCCATTTTCCGGGGTCTACTCTCCCATAATTCATGAGGTAAGTCAATATAAAGTTAAGTCCCATGAAATGAGGAGGTTAGCAGAGGGCTCCCTTCGTAGCTCAGGGCAAGCAGGATGAATATCCTGATCGGACATTCGATTAACTCCTCAGGAATGAGCATTTTGCAAGAGGCGGGAGACAGCCTCCCATTTAGAGTTCGCCGCGGAAGGCGCGGGAGAGGATGGAAGGCATGAGGGCGTCGAGTTCGTCGGCGGTTTCGGACTGGAGCTTCTTGAGTGAGTCTACTTTGGCTTGGACGTCGTCGAGGTAGGTGACAATTCGACGCTGCTCCGGAAGGGCTGGGGCCGGCATTGGAAAGTTACGAATAAATTTGAGCACCAGGTTTTTGTTTCCGACGCCACGCGTTCCCGAAGTAGAGAGTTCTCTCAGACGGGAAGAATTAAGCATGTACTCAGTGAACTTGGGCAACAGCCGATCTTTCTTGAGCTTGAGAAGAGCCAAACTAACAAAGATACTGAACTCGCGATCTACGTCAATGGCCTTTGCAAATCCCGTCGTACCGACTTTTGTCAGTAGAACGTCGTCACGTTCCGGTATGCAGCGCTTCGTAAGGAAAGCGTGCTCCTCCGGTGTGATGAATCTTGAGTTGTCGAAACTTATGGTGCCCGAAGTAATGTCCTTGACAGAGAGAAAAGGAACGCCTTCCGAAACATACCTCGGCGTCACGTGCGTTCCGTCTGTGATCGTGCGACAGAGAACATCAAGAGTCTCAGTCCCGCGGGCAATTCTGACCGCCTCGTCGTAAGCCTTCGCATACGCGGAAGGTAAGAGCGAAGCAGTTTCTTCTTGACTTTGTTGACGTAGTGAGCGGACCTGGTCGATTTTTGCAGTAAGCGCCTCGATGCGGGAGACGATGCGGCGTTGCTCTGCCAATTCCGGGGGAAGCACGGCGCTGGAATCCCGTCCGGCTTCCAGCGCATCAAAATAAGTCGTTACGGCTTGCTGAATCGGAACCGGTGGCATCGGTAAACGCTGTGACAAAAACTTCTCGGTTTGGAGATTCCGAAGTCCGACTGTGTTCTGCTGCGTATCGTATCGCCAGCCAAGTGCTTGCGGCGAGCGCAAGAACCACGCAAGAAAAGCAGGGACGATGACTTTGGCATTTGGGCGAAGTCGAAGGGTGAAATTGGAGAAAAGATAAGTTCGCCGGTTGCCGGGATGGACAAACAAGACAGACTTTCCAACCAAGTCGCTGCTTCCGCTTGATTTTGCCACAAGAATATCGCCCGTCTGTAGGGCACAGTCTGCGGCCTGCTTGGCGGGAATCTCACGCCACGCAACGTCTGCAACATCAGCTTTGCTGCCACGCATGTTGGTGCTCCGCAGCACTGGATACCCGCAGCCGTCACCTGCCTCGTCACCCCACACTCCGCCTCGATGTGATTCAAGAATATCTGCAACGGTTCGTTGCGCATATCTCTCGGCAAGCGACTCAAAGAATGTGCCGGTGGCGGCAACGATCTTAGCTGGTTCACGCTTGAGTAGGTCTGTGACCGCATCGGTTGGAACCGTGCTCATGTATCTTACTTTGCGATGAGATTGCGGATGCTGCCCATGATTTCCGCGATCTTCTGTTCTTTCTGCAGGATGCTCTCAGCTAACTGCTCCGGGGGCATGTGCGCAAAGTCTTCTTTCGCGCTTGGGTTCTTGATGTCGAGATTGTAGTTCGACTGAACAATCTTTTCAGCGGGCACACGCCACGCGCGGTCGTTCTCCTCGCGCCTTTTCCACCAGGTAAGACACGCTTCGAACTCCTCGAATCGCATCGGCTGGGTCTTCGTGTAGGTTTTTCTGCCCCCTGGGAGTGGCTGCTCGTAATACCAGATCTCCTTTGTAGGGCCTAATCGGTCGAAGAAAAGCAAATTTGTGGCAATGCCTGTGTACGGTGCGAAGACGCCATTCGGCAAGCGAACGATCGTGTGGAGGTTGAACTCTTTCAAGAGTTCTTCTTTAATGCGAGCGCAAACACCATCGCCAAAGAGTGTTCCATTGGGGGTGACTACTGCTGTCCTGCCGGGTTTCGGCTGGCGTCTTAGCTTGCGCATGATGAGCTGTAGGAATAGTAGCGCCGTTTCTGCCGTCTGTTTGTCCTCTGGAAAGTTGCTGAGGATGCCGCGTTCTTCCTCGCCGCCGAAGGGGGGATTCGTTAGGATGACATCCACGCGATCTTTTTCCCCGATCTCGCGGAGGGGCTGATTCAAGCTATTGAGGGGACTGATCTGCGGGGCTTCCAAGCCGTGGAGCAGCAAATTCATTTGTGCGAGCATGTAAGGCAGTGATTTGGGCTCACTCCCGAAAACGCTCTTGGTTTGCAGGGTTCTTCGATCCTCGACCGTCTTGCACTGCGGTTCGAGGTGTTGGAACGTCTCGACCAAGAAACCTCCCGTCCCGCAAGCCGGGTCGAGAATTGTTTCCCCGAGGCGGGGATCGGTCGCCTTTACCATAAAGCGAATGACAGGGCGAGGGGTGTAGAACTCGCCGGAATCGCCCGCCGCGTCGCGCATTTCCTTGAGCATGGATTCGTACAAAAGGCTCAGGGTGTGCATTTCCTCAGAGGAACTGAAGTGGATGCTGTTGACTTTGTTGAGGATATCGCGGAGAAGATAGCCGGATTGCATGCGGTTGGCGACGCCCTTGAAAACTGTGGCAATGACATCGCGGCGGTCGCCTCCGTTTGCGCCATGAAGGCCACGAAGATAAGCAAAGAGTCCATCGCCGCGCTTACCGTCTGGACGGATTGCTTCATCCTGGCTGATAAAGCGCAGGAGGTTGTCGCCCGTCATGCCCTTTTCGTCGGCGGCCCAATCGCGCCAGCGGTAGGGTTTCTCGATGCCGGGGCGGTACTTTTCACCTTTAAGAGCGGCCTTCTGTTCGCGCATTTGTTCCAGGTCGTCCAAAAACTTAAGGAACATCACCCACGTGAGCATGGGAAGGCGGTCGAGGTCGCCGTTCAGGCCCTTGTCCTTGCGCATGATGTCGCGGCAGGATTTGATCAGGCTGCCGAGTTGTTGGGCCGTGGTGGCAGGCGCTTCTATTTTCGGTTTGGACTTCGTGCGTGCCATAGTCTCCGACCCCTAAGGTGCGTAGAGAAGCGTCTGCATTTCATTGACAGCGGACCGAAGCTGGTCGGGAGTGCCAAACATGGCGATAATCTCTGACAGGTTCCCGCGCTCGGAAATGGGCGGGACTTCGAGGATGTCAGGAATCTGAAACTGCTCGGTTCCGTATTCAATGTATTTGTCGAGGATGTCGGTTAAGACCTGTCTCGCTTCCGGCGAGTATCGCTCGAAGAAGTCTTTCTTTTCCCGACGGAGCATTTCAGCGCGCTCTCTCCTGGTTCGGAGCGGGGCATTATAAGCGATATGGCAAAGCAAGTCGAAGGGGTCGGCGTCGGGCTCCTTCGAGACTTCGCGGAGTTGGTCAAAGGAGATTCCGTGCTCTTCTAGGGCAGTGATGATTGTCGCGCGCTGCTGGGCGTCGCTCCACTTGGAGCGAAGTTCTGCGGCTGAGGGATACATCTTGCGGACTTTTTCTGCGGTGTAGTCCGTGAATTTGACTACGCGCAGTTTTTTCCCGTCGGCATCTAGTTCGTATACCAGGTGGGCTGCGACTTCTACCCAACCGTCATCCACGTAGAACTTCCGCGGCTCCTTGAATTCGGACTCTGGGATGATAAGAGGCTCGGTGTCACCGATGACTTCGGCTTCCTTGATTACTTTTTGTCGGATATTCTCTCCGGCGTCGTTCATCTCTTCTTCGGTAATGAGGGCCGGGTCGCCGTCGAAAGCAGGATCAGCGAAGTGGCGGGTGGCGCTTCCGGTGTAGTCGAGGATGTTGAAGTAGAGCTTGTCGTAATCATCGCGGACGCGGGTACCACGCCCGATGATTTGCTTGAATTCCGTCATGGAGTTGATGACGCGCGCGAGGACAACATTCTTGCAGGTTTGGACGTCAACTCCGGTCGTGAGCATTTGCGAGGTGGTGACAATCACAGGCACCTGCGTCTCCGGCTCCATAAATCTGTCGAGGTGGCCGCGCCCAATTTGCTTCTCGTCGGAGACGACGCGGGCTACATAGTCGGGGTATTGGCGGACGAGGTCAGCGTTGAGGTTATTCAGCGCCTTGCGCATCTCTTCCGCATGCTCCTGGTCCACGCAAAATACAATTGTCTTAGCAAACCGGTTGGTCTTGTGCATGAACTCCGTAAGGTTTCTGGCGATGGCTTCGGTGCGAGCTTTGAGGGCCACGGCCCGCTCGAAGTCGCGTGTATTGTATTCGCCGTCAGGGATTTGACGGCCATATCGGTCTAGCTCGCCTTTGGACGGACGCCAACCGGCTGCATCGACGGTGGTGACAATTCTGTGTACTCGATAAGGGGCGAGAAACCCATCGTCGATCCCCTGACGGAGGCTGTATGTGTAGATGGGATTGCCAAAATAACGGTAGGTATCGCGATTATCGTCGCGAAGAGGCGTAGCGGTCATTCCTAGCTGGAAGGCGGGCTCGAAATACTGGAGAATTTCCTTCCAATTGCTTTCGTCCTTTGCGCTTCCTCGATGGCATTCGTCCACGATGATGAGGTCGAAGAAATCGGGTGGGTACGCGCGATACAGGCCGGGGCGGCGTTCGTCGCGGGCAATGGCTTGATAGGTCGAGAAATACATTTCCCGACTCTTGAGAGCGTCTCCTTCTATTTTCCAGCGGGCGTCGCCAAAGGGAATGAAAACAATATCCTTTGGAACATCGACAAGGACGTTGCGGTCGGCTAGATAGAGGATGCGCGGGTTGCGGTAGTCGCCAGTCCGATTCCATCGGCCGCTCCAGAGCTTCCAGCAGATCTGAAATGCCACGAGGGTCTTGCCCGTGCCGGTGGCAAGCGTGAGGAGAACGCGACGCTTGCCTTGCAGAATGGCTTGGATGGCGCGATTGATTGCGATTTCCTGGTAGTAGCGGGGGGATTTTCCAGGAAGGTGGTGGGAAGGGGTAAGGAATTTTTGGGCGACTTCATCCGAGAGCTTTTCTGCTTTCTTGAGGCGTCTCCAGAGGTCTTCCGGTGAAGGAAACTCGGGCAAGTCGGTATCTCGGCCGGTGATGAAATCGTGCTCGACGATCCCGTGGCCGTTGGTGCCGTAAGCGAACTTGAGGCCGAGGATTTGCGCATATTCCTTGGCCTGCTGGAGACCATCTCCCGCGCTCTTATAGGACGCCTTGGCTTCGACAATGGCGATGGCAAGATCGCGGCGATATCGCAGCAGGTAGTCGGCGCGCTTTTGCGGGCGGCGGGTGACTTTGTTCCCCGCGACAACGATCCTTCCATCCGTGAAGGTGCGCTGCTCGTTGATTTGATCGTCGTTCCAGCCCGCCGCATAAAGCTTGGGAAGAACATACTTTCGGCAAGTGTCGGCTTCGGTTGGGAGGGACATGCCTGCTCGATCGCGCTTGTATACTAGCAGGTAAAAGGCGCGGTGGGGGAGGGGGGGTTCGTAGCCCGCGGAGGATGTGGGGGGGAGGGCCTCTCGCCAAGGTTCAAGAGTCACCACTCACCAGTCACGAGTCACAGCCTCCCTTGCCTCCTCTGCCTCCTTTGCGTCATCCTAGTGAACGCGGAGCGCGATGCGATGGCCCGAATCCTGGCGCTGGTGGACGACATCTTCTTTCAGGCGAAGATGCAAGAGACCGCGCGCAAGCTGGGCATCGAGCTGAAAACAGTCGGCTCGGGCGACGCGTTGCTCGCCGAAGCCGCGCAAGCGCCTGCTGGGTTGCTCATCGTGGACCTGAACGCCCGCCAAGGTCCGCTCGAAGCATTGGAAAAACTGCATGCCGCAGGCAACCAAACGCCGGTGATTGCGTTTCTCTCTCATGTGCAGGTGGAACTCGCCGAGCGCGCGCGCGCCGCGGGTTGCCGGCAAGTTTTGCCGCGGTCGAAATTCACGCAGGAGCTGGCCTCGATTCTGGCCTCGGCAAGGTCTTGAGCGCTTTGCGCAATACGGTCGCACCATGATTTCTTTCGCCAAAACTTTCTTGACCCTCTGCGCGGCGGCGCTGACGGCTTTGGCGATGTTGTCCGGCGTGACTACTTCGTCCGCTTTCGCTCAGGCGCCGTCGTCGCAACAACAGGCCCAACAGCCGCCGCCTGCTGCCGCGGCGCCGCCTGCCTCCGCCGATCCCTCCGCGACGCTGCGGGATAGCGAACCATCCCGAATCCTTCGCGATGCGCTGGCCGCGGCCTGCGAAGAGAGCGAAACTTCGTTTGGGCGTTTCCTCACGGCCGAAAATGCCGAAGCGTTCGCGCATCTCGCTCCCGAAAGGCGCGTCGCATTGATGAAGCGTCTTGTCTTGCTCGATGCCCCGGGGAGGCCCGAGGGTGTGGCCAATCCATCGGGGAGACCCGTCCTGCGCTGCACAGCGCTCGGCGCCACGTCTGAAATGCGCCTCGGCGGCGCCAGCGTCCGCGAAAACCTCGCGTTCATTCCCGTGGAAGTCCGCGCGCTCGGCGATTCCGCCGAAGACTCTCCCCGGCGCGTCACGTTCGGCCTGGTGCGCGAAGGCGGCGGATGGAAATTGCTCTCCGTGGGACTCCTTCTGCTGGACTTGCCCGCGCTCGAACAGCAGTGGGACCTGGCCGAAGCGGAAGAGAACCAGGCCGGGGTGATTGCCAACCTGCGGAAAATCGCCGAGGCCATTCGTACGTATCGCGATGCCTGGGGCCGCTTTCCGCAATCTTTGGCGAACCTGGGCCCTGCGGGCAAGGAAGGCGCTTCGCCCGAAACCGCCAACTTGCTCGATGCGCAAGCCGCGTCGGGAACAATCGAAGGCTATTCCTACCGATACGTCATCTTGCCGGCGGTGGGCGCGCAAACAGAAAGGAATTTCGAGGTGGCCGCGACTCCGCTGGTTTACGGCAAGACCGGACGGAAGTCGTTCCTGCTGGATGCGCACGGCGCGCTCCACGGGGCGGATAAGCAAGGCGCGCCGGCCAGCGACTCCGACCCGCGCGTGGCCCGCCAGTAGCTTTCCGATAACACCGGCGAGTTTTCATTGACGAAACCTCGCATCGAGCGAGAGAATGCATTCACCCTTCCATTTGCCGCGCGGGTGTGCGCCTCGGCGGCGGATCTCATCTTCACTTTTGATTTGCGGCGCACAGGTGTGTGCTCACTCAAGCGGAACTCGGTATGCCGCCGATAAAATCAGGGCCGCAACCCGTGGAATCGTCCGCCCGCGCGGAAGCGGCGAATCCGTGGACGGAGCGGCGGCGTTCGCCGCGCTATTCGCTGACGGCGCCGGCAGAAGTCACCGAAATCAAGTCGAAGACGATGGTCAGGGGCCGCTGCACAGACCTGAGCGCCGGTGGCTGCTATGTTGACACGTTGAACCCTTTTACAAAGGGCACGGAAGTGCGAGTTCGCATTGTGCAGGAACCGCGGACGTTTCTGAGCGATGCAAGCGTGGTGTTCGGACAAGCAGGAATGGGCATGGGCTTGGCGTTTACCAGCATGGCGCCGAGCGAGAGCCGAAAACTCACAGAATGGCTGCAGGAATTGAGTTGCGAGCCGCTTCCCTCACCGGCCGCGGCAGAGGCGGGCGCAAACACCGCGGAACAAGCGGAAGCTACCGACTCGGGACGCAATGTCCTGAACGCCCTGATCAGCCTGCTGATTCGAAAGAGAGTGCTGACCGATCAAGAAGGAACCGACCTATTGAGGGAGTTATTCCGCTAGGCGGCGGCTGAGTACATAATTCCATGTCTTAATTCGTTTAAGACCTTGCCCTTCGCCACCACTGGCGCGAGAATGCTGGGAGCCTGCCGGTCTTGCTGGCGCGACGACCTGTTACCTTTGCCTGCTGGGCTGTGCAGGTGCGAATGCGGCACGAAAAAGGCAGGCGCACACTCAACTTGCCCGAATCTGCGAACGAAAAGCGCGGGGCACCGCGATACCCGCTCATCGCCTCCGCCGACGTCATAGAAGTGGAGACCGGAGCCAGTTTCTCCGCCCGCACTTCGGACATCAGCCGAACCGGCTGTTACATTGACATGCTGAATCCTTCGCCTCAAGGAACGCAGATCCGAGTCATCATCAAAAACAGCGATGACGTCTTTGAGGCCACCGCGCGCGTGGTCTTTACGGTTCCCGGGCTCGGGATGGGGATTGCTTTCCTGCGCGTCGCTCCGCAGCATGAAGCCGTTCTGACCAAGTGGATCGCAGAGTTGGCCGTTTGAGCCCACGCAAATCTTGCCGCCATCGCAGACTCAGGTATAATTACAGCAGGAATGTCTGCGGCAAACGTCCATCCCGCCGCTTGAAGCTCATGGCGACACGACCTGCACGAAAGCTGGATACACCCGAGCAAAGCGTTCGCGAAGCCAACCATCGCTTCTATCGCGCGCTGGCCTCGCTCAGCCTGGAGGAGATGGACGCCATCTGGCTGCACGAAGACTGGGTCGAATGCGTTCATCCGGGCTGGGACATGCTGCTTGGCTGGGAAGAAGTGCGCGCAAGCTGGGTGCGGATTTTTTCGAGCACGCAGCGCATGCAGATGGAAATCCACTCCGTGTGGGTGCGCGTCGAAGGGGACGTCGCCTGGGTGGCTTGCACGGAGCAGATTACCAGCACGTTTGAACGGGGCTTCGACCAAGCGCTGGTGCAGGCAACGAATATTTTTGTTCGCCGCGCCGTCCCAGCGGACGCCGAGGGGCGTGGCGGACGGACGCAGTGGCTCTTGGTCGCTCACCACGCTTCTCCTTTGCCCGCCGGGCAGCCTCCCCAGGTGCAATAGTTCTCGGATCAGCCCATCCTATTTCTCTTTCCTGACAGTCGGGTACTGAATCCCAAGCTGCTCGAGGTAGGTCTTGTACCGGGAAGGATCGAAGTAATACTTCCTCAATTCCGGCAGAAACTTTTCCATTTTCTCTTTGTTGAGCTCGATGGCCGGCTTGTCGTCAGGAGCGAGGAACGATTCGTAATGGACGTCCTTGGTCTGCACCGCGCGAAAGTATTCCCAGGCTTCCTTGACAAGCTCAGGCTTCAGCAGAAAATCCAGCGCGGTCATCGCCTGCACCTTGGCGCCGGCGGTGGAACCCTTGTGCGCAATCGGCGTGGCCATGGAAACTCCGTTCGCCCAGCTATGCCCCGGAAGGTTCGGGATATTGGCCGGATACAACATGTAAACCATTGGAACGTTCCAACTGATATCGCCAACATCATCGGAGGGGCCGCCAATCTGGTCTTTCACGGGCGGCTCCAGAGGCTTCACCTTCTCTTTTAGCCCCTCTACTTTCGCGCCGATTTCTTTTTGCAGGGCTTTGGCAAGCGTCTGATCGGCCTCGCTCCACTGCGGCATTCCCACTTGTTCGATATTTTTCTGCTGGGCCTCGGCGATCACCTTATTGAAATGCGTGGGCCAGGCAGAACCCACCAGGCGGTGATCCACGGTCGTCCCGGTCATCATGGTGGCGGCCTGGGCCATGGTGTTGCCGAGATCGTACAGCTCCTTGATATGCGGATAGTCGAGTTCGCGGAAGTAATACCAGACGGCCGCTTCGGAGGGCACCACGTTGGGCTGGTCGCCGCCGTTGATGATGACGTAATGCGAGCGCTGCTGAAGCCGCAGGTGCTCGCGGCGGAAGTTCCAGCCGGCGTCCATCAGTTCAACGGCGTCAAGAGCGCTGCGCCCCTCCCAGGGTGCGACGGCAGCGTGGGCAGCCTTACCGTGAAAGAAGTACTGCACGGAGACCAGCCCGCTGAATCTTCCACCGCCAGTCGCATAGGACGTGGCGAATTCATTGCTGACGTGCACGCCGAGGACAATGTCCACGTCTTTGAACAAGCCGGCGCGGACGTAAAACGCCTTTGACCCGTCGACTTCTTCAGCGACTCCGGGAAAGATTTTGAGCGTGCCGGCGATTTTGTGCTCCTGCATGAGCTTTTTCAGAACGAGCGCCGCCGTGACGTTGACGGCCATGCCGGAGTTGTGCCCTTCGCCGTGGCCGGGAGCGCCATCAATGATGGGATCGTGGTAGGCAACGCCGGGCTTCTGCGACGCGCGCGGGATGCAGTCAAGATCAGTGATGAACGCGATGACGGGCTTGCCGCTCCCCCACGTCGCCACCCAGGCGGTAGGGATTTCGGCAACGCCGCGCTCGACGCGGAAGCTGTTTTTCTCGAGAATGCCGGAAACGTAGCGCGAGGTCTCGAATTCCTGGAAGCCGAGCTCGCTGTAGCTGTAGATCTGATCCACCATTTGCTGCGTGAAAGTCTGAAGCTTGTCCACTTCGGCGATCGCGGTCTTCTTCAGTTCATCGAGCGGGGGCGCTTGCTGCGCGCGCAGCGGCACACCCATGGTCATCGCGGCAAGGAGCGTACCGACCAAGACGAGCATCTTCTTCATCGCTTTCCTCCGGGAGAATTCACCGGGGCGCATCATACTCGGTCTTTCTCGAGAGTGGAAGTCAGAGGTTTGAGGTTGGAATTGAGGACCGCCATCATTTTGCGGGCACCTTATGCGTTAAGCAACTGGGTGGAAGCCTTGCAGTCAGCATGTCTGTTTTGACTGCAATTGCGTCAGTTTAGCAAGAAGTCGCTGAGCACTACCATCGCCCCTTGCCACGTGAATGTCTGGGATGGCGGGGTGGAAGTCGTAAAGCCCGCGGGGAACGCGCTGACTTGCACAGTGTAGATTGAGCCCGCAGTTAAGACACCCGTTGTTGGGAAGAAGTAGAAGCCTGTTATGTCAGTAGTCGCAGTGGCCACCGTATTGCCTGCCGACATGATGCTCACGGTTGCTCCCGACAATCCCAAACCACTCGAATCGACGACGTAACCCGTTACGGGATTGGGGGTAATGCCCACCTTCAGACTGTCGATCAGGCTCTGCACGTCAATCAGAAGTACGGTCGTGCATGATGTAGCGATATGCTTGCCGCTTTGCGCTTGGAGTTGACTCTTGAGGGCAGTCAGGATGTTGACGGCCGTTTGGATGTCGCCCGCGCTGATGGCGGCTTGAGCTGCGGAGAGCTTGCTCGTTAGCGCGTTACCAATTCCCGAGTTGTCGATGCAGCCCACCGTCAGAAGCTGTCCGATGACGTTGCCGATGCTCGAAGTGCTCGCAGTAACCGTGACGCTCGCTGTTGTTGAATGTGTGAGCGTGCCGAACGCACCTGTTACGGTTAGCATAAATGTTGAGGGCGTTATGGTTGGCAGGAGGTTGACGGTCAGTGTCGAAGAGCCGGGCGATGTGACCGAACCCGGACTTAAGGATGCGGATCCACCGGTGGGCGCTCCCGTCACGCTCAAACCCACGGCCGAACTGAATCCGAAGAGAGAGTTAACAGCCACGGAAGAAGAGGCCGAGCCGCCCACGCTAACCGTGATTGGAGAAATGACGCCCAGGGAGAAGTCTGTGACCGTTACGGTGAACGCGGTGGCCGCCTGGTTTCCGTGTGCATCTGTTGCTTTGCAGGTGACTGTCGTGATGCCGGTTGGAAAATTCGCGCCAGAGGCGGGCGAGCAGGTCACCGGGTCCGTGCCGTCCACCAAGTCAGTCGCGGTCGGATTGGTGTATGTAACCAGTGCGCCGGTCGTGCTGGTTGCGACGACAACGATATTGGGGTGAGCGGCGATGACGGGTGGCGTCGTGTCCTGCACCGTCACGATGAAGCTCCCGCTCGACGTGTTACCGGCTTTATCTGTTGCCGAGCAGGTGACCACAGTCACACCGAGAGGGAATGTGGAGCCGGACGCAGGCGAGCAGGTCACCGGCAGCGGGCCATCTACGTTGTCGGTAGCGCTCGCGCCGTAGCTCACCACGGCTCCACTTGGTCCCGTCGCTTCCTTAATGATGGAACTCGGCAGTTGCAAGGTCGGCGGCGTGGTATCGGCTACTGTGACAGTGAAGCTTCCCGTGGACGTGTTGCCGACACTATCCGTGGCCGAGCAGGTCACTGTGGTCGTTCCCAGAGGGAAGATAGACCCCGACGCCCGCGAGCAGGTCACCGGGTCCGTGCCGTCCACGACGTCGGTGGCAGTCGCCGCGAAAGTCACTGCCGCCCCCGAGGGACCTGTGGCCTCCGCAGTGATGGACGTCGGTAAGCTCAAAGAGGGCGGTGTCGTGCTGGTCGTCTGCGACGTAACCAGGAAAAGATACGCGGCGATATTGCCGATCAACGGGCTGCTCTGACCACGTTCATTCCCTCCCGTCTGGATGGAAGACGCATCCTGCCCATCCGTCGCGTACGCGTAGAGTATGTGGATGCCGGGGGAAAGCGTCGGCAGCGTAGCCGTAAAGCTTCCAGGCGTGCCGGCCGGGCTCGCCAGAGTCCACGCGCCCTGCCAGGTGTCTAACTGGAAATAGACGGCATCCACTGGCGGCGCCGTGGGCGAAAAGGTGCTGCTGGCGGTGAAAGTAAACGCGGGCGTGGGAGTGGTTGTCTGATTCTTCGGCAAAGTGCTGATCGTAGTCGTGAGACGAATCGCCTGCACCTGCTGCTCGGTCAGGACTGTCACGTCGTTGCTGCCCCCGTTGGCCACGTAAACCTGGTTGGTCACCGGGTTCACGGCGACGGAAAGCGGGGACGTGCCCGCCCCCACAGTCGCGGTCGTGTTCGTGGCCCCGTCAATCACCGTCACGTTGGCGCTGCCGGTATTGGCCACGTAAATCTTGTTGGTCACCGGGTTCACGGCAATGGAATTCGGGCCCGAGCCCGCCGACACGTTCGCGGTCGCGTTCGTGGCCCCGTCAATCACCGTCACGTTGGCGCTGCCGTTATTGGCCACGTAAACCTTGTTGGTCACCGGGTTCACGGCAATGGAATTCGGGCCCGTGCCTACCGCCACGGTCGCCGTCGGCATGTTCGTGGCGCCGTCAATTACAGTCACATCGTTGCTACCACTACTGGCCACATAAATCTTGTTGGTCACCGGGTTCACGGCAATGGAATTCGGGCCCGAGCCCGCCGACACGTTCGCGGTCGCGTTCGTGGCCCCGTCAATCACCGTCACGTTGTTGCTGCCGTTATTGGCCACGTAAACCTTGTTGGTCACCGGGTTCACGGCAATGGAATTCGGGCCCGAGCCCGCCGACACGGTCGTGGTCGTGTTCGTGGCCCCGTCAATCACCATCACGTTGGCGCTGCCGTTGTTGGCTACGTAAATCTTGTTGGTCAGCGGGTTCACGGCAACGGAAGACGGGTTCGAGCCCGCCCCCACAGTCGTGGTCGTGTTCGGGTTCTTGTCCCCGTCAATCACCGTCACGTTGCCGTCCCCATTGGCCACGTAAGCGTTGTTGGTCACCGGGTTCACGGCAACGAAAGCCGGGTTCGTACCCGCCCTCACCGGCGTGGTCGTGTTCGTGGCCCCGTCAATCACCGTCACGCCGGCGAAATTGGCCACGTAAACCTTGTTGGTCACCGGGTTCACGGCAACGGAATTCGGGGTTGTGCCCGCGCCCGCCACCACGGTCGTGGTCTTGTTCGTCAACCCGTCAATCACCGTCACGTCGGCGCTGTTGGAATTGGCCACGTAAACCTTGTTGGTCACCGGGTTCACGGCAACGGAAACCGGTTCGGAGCCCGCCGTCACAGTTGCCGTGGGCATATCCGTCTTCCCATCAATCACCGTCACGCTGTTGCTGCCCGTATTGACGACGTAAACCTGGTTGGTCACCGGGTTCACGGCAACGGAAGCCGGGCTCGTGCCCGCCGGCACGGTCGTGGTCGTGTTCGTGGCCCCGTCAATCACCGTCACGTTGGGGCCGACGCTGCTGATATTGGCCACGTAAACCTTATTGGTCACTGCGTTCACGGCAACCGAGACCGGGTTCGTACCCGCCCTCACCGGCCTGGTCGTGTTCGTGGTCACGTCAAACACCGTCACGTTGGCGCTGAACTTATTGGCCACGTAAACCTTGTTGGTCACCGGGTTCACGGCAACGGAAACCGGGAGGGTGCCCGCCGGCACCGTGGTGGTCGTGTTCGTGGCCCCGTCAATCACCGTCATGTTGCCGTCGAACTTATTGGCGACGTAAACTTGGTTGGTCACCGGGTTTACGGCAACGGAAACCGGGCCCAAGCCCGCCGGCACGGTCGTCGTATTATTCGTGGCCCCGTCAATCACCGTCACGCTGCTGCTGCCCGCATTGAGGACGTAAACCTTGTTGGTCACCGGGTTCACGGCAGCGGAGACCGGGGCTGCGCCCGCGGCCGCGGCCACTGTTGTCGTGACAGTCTGCGCCTGCGCATAGCCACCAAGAAGGAATAGGAAGGCCAGGAGACTAGTTATGAGGAGTTTCGCCTTTCCGTTTATCGGATTCATGTCTGCCTCCCTTCAGGCGCAGGCCAAGATAGAAACTGCTACAGGGCGCGCCCATAGCCAAGGACTTCTGCGCTCCATGCCGTACTTGCTGTGACGATTTGAGCCGGAATTTCCGATTGCAACTTTATCTGTGAGAAGGACGATACGCCTGCCGCCCTCTCGTGTCAAGTTCAATGGACAGAGACGCCGAGGGATTCCTTATTGTGCCGGGTAACCCCTCGACTACGCTCGGGGCAGGTTGTGTGACCCGGAGCCCGGGGCCGCGCGGCGATGCCGTTTCGGCAGGGATTGGCGGCTTGTGATTTCGTTGCGTGATGGGGAGCGATGGCGGTCGACTCTGGGCTGGCGCAGTTCAAGACGGGAACACAGGCTGAAGCCTGTGCTACCAAGAGCGCGGACCACGCGGCTCCGCTCTTTTTCCGGCGGGGCCGGAATCTTTCCGATAAGGTCGGAACTCGCAAAAACCGGTCGTCCCGATGGAGTCGGGACTCACGAAGGACGTTCGTCGCCACGCGCTCACTTCACGAGGACGTTCAGTGCAAGCGGGATGACAGAAAACACTTCACTGGAGGGCGACGGGATCGCCGAGACGAATGGGGCCGGGTTGCAGGACGGAGCAATCGAGCGCGAAGGTGCCGGCGAATTGGGCGACGATGCGCTTCAGAATGCCGATGTCTTGCACTTGCGTGTCGGGATCGTAGGTGGTCATCACGCAGCGTTCGCGCAACTGGACGGCTTCGATGACCACGCGACCCAGGCGAATCGTGCGGCCCGGCCAGGTGCGCTCCGCGAGGCCAGGGACGCCACCGACAATGATGTTGGGCCGAAACCTGCGGCGATCCACACCGAGGCTGGCAATGGCGCCATCGGTGGCGACGAGAAGCGGCAGGACGTCGAATCGCTCAGGCCCCGGGAGTTCGATGAGCTGCGCGGAACCGCCGACGGCGGATTCCACGAGCGCGTGCGCTTCGGGACTATTCCAAGAATGGCCATTCACGGTGGGACGGCCATCGGCATCGAGCGAGCCTTGCAGCCCAAGAAGTTTCGGGTAGCGGCGAGCGGTGATGATGCGGTCGTGATGCAGGATGACGACTTCGCGGTCGTGCGGCAGACCCATGAGGGACACTTCGGACTCCGGGAGCATTTGTCCGGCAAGGCTCTTGATCGGGTAACGCCAGATTTCCGCAATATGCATGGCAGCGATTGGATGCGATGGCAAGGCGGCGATGTGCAGGAAGCATGCCGCCATTGCCCGCTGCCCTTTCCGACAGGAGTCGGGACTCGCGAAAAACGCTCGTCGCTATGCGCTGCCTTCGACTTCGCTCAGGCACAGCCACGAGTGCCTGCCAGCTGATCGCCGCTGGACGAACTCCGTCCACTTCTCTAAAATTACCGTCCCAGGAGGAACTTATGCCCGACAAGAAACCGACCCATGAGCAAGGACAGCTTCAACTCCAGCTTTATGACCTGCGCCGCGAGGCTAAGCTGCGCCAGGCGCGCGACTGGTTCACGCAGAACTTTTTTGCGGACAGTTTTGAGGAGAGCCAACGCATCGCCCCGTTCGGCTCGCAAGAGGGCACGTACTGGATGATGGTCGTAGGCTATTGGGAGCAGGCCTGCGCTCTGCTGAACCACGGCCTGCTGCACGAACAGTTGTTCTTCGAGACCTCCGGCGAATTCTTCGGTGTGTGGGAGCGGGTCAAGACCATGGTCCCGACCGCGCGCGAGAGATTCCGCCAGAAGCTTTTTCTTGCGAACCTGGAGAAGGCTGCGCAGCGGTTTGAGAAGTGGATGAAAAAAGAGTCACCGGGCTCGGTGGAGGCCATGCGGGAATGGATGCAACAAATGCGTTCGGAGAAGGCGAAAAAAGCGAGCGCGTAAGGGACTGACTGGCGGCCCGTAGAGGATGCGGGAATCTCCGCACGGGGCTTCGCCCGATGCGCAGCAAAGAGGAGAAACGCCATGCAAAAAATCACGCCGTTCCTGTGGTTCGACGACAAGGCCGAAGAGGCTGCGAATTTTTACGTGTCGATTTTCAAGAACTCCAGGATGGGAAACATCAGCCGCTATGGAGAAGAAGGGGCCAAGGTCTCCGGAAGAGCGAAGGGGACGGTGATGACCGTGACGTTCCAGCTCGACGGGCAAGAATTCATGGCCTTAAACGGCGGCCCGCTTTTCAAATTCTCGGAGGCCATCTCTTTCTTGGTGAACTGCGAGACGCAGCAAGAAGTGGACGAGCTGTGGGAGAAGCTTTCGCAAGGCGGTAAAGGCGGAAGATGCGGCTGGCTCAAAGACAAGTACGGCCTGTCGTGGCAAATCGTTCCCACGGTCTTAGGCAAACTGATGCAAGACAAAGATGCGGAGAAAGCAAAAAGGGTGATGAACGCAGTGCTGCAAATGGAGAAACTCGACATCAACCGCCTGAAGCAGGCCTACGACGGAGGATAACCCCGCACAAACGCGAGACCGGGGAGCGCGGGAGGGTTGGTTCAGTACAGTAATCCAGTGCTGCAATGGAGGGTACGATGGGCAAGATCAACTGGGCCCGTGTGCTTCTCGGTGGACTCCTGGCCGGAGTGATCATCAATATCTTCGAGTTCGTCACGAACGGCGTGTTTCTCGCCTCGGAATGGAAGGCCACGATGAAAGCGGTGGGACGAACAACGCCCCTGACCGCTAGCGCTGGGGTTATTTTCCTCACTTGGGGCTTTCTCTCCGGGATCGGCGCGATCTGGCTGTATGCAGCGGCTCGTCCGCGCTTCGGGCCGGGCGTGAAGACCGCCGCCTTGACCGGCTTTGCTTTCTGGGTGTTGTCCTCCGCGCTGTGTGCTCTCGACGAGGCCGGCGTCGGCCTGTATCGGCCGCGTCTCCTCATCATCCTTGTGACCGTGTGCCTGGTGCAATCTGTGGTGGCCTCGGTGGCCGGAGCGTGGCTTTACAAGGAGTAGCCATCGGGCAAGGCCTCTTTGGCTCTGGAGCGGATGATTGATTCAGCGACGGGACAGGAATCAGGCTAAGGACTAATACCATAAGAGAGCGCGGGAGACCTGCGGTTTGGCGCGCGGGGCGGTTGGCGCTACCATGAAGCGCCATGATGCTGCTTCGTCTACGCCGGTGGATTGCAGGAGTGGCGGTCCTGGCATTATTTTCAGCCGTTTCGGCGCGCGCGCAACATTCGCGGCATGCTCTTTTGGCGCCGCGGCCTTCTGCAATCGAACAGAATTTCTCAGGGCCTCTTCCCGTCTTCGAATTCCACAGCGGCTTCTGGACGAACCTCCACCATTTCCTCTACCAGCAGGCGCGCCTCAAGAGGCCGGGTGACTCTGCCCCGGGCAAGAGTTCCACAGCGTCGCCGAGCGGCGGCGAGCCGGGCCGCACGGGTAATTTCACGGCTGAAGAACAGGCGGCATGGAGCGGCGCGGTGGAATACTACGAGAAGAATCTTGCGGACAAGGACCTGCTCTTTAACGGCGACCTGATCAACTACAAAAACCGTCTGGCGGAATTGGAAACCTGCGCCGACCTTTCCGGCCGCAGCGCTCGGGGATGCGATGCGGGGCTGCCGCTGGAAATGGCCCGCGCTCTGGAGACCGCCGCGCCGGTGTACCGCGCGCACTGGTGGCCGGAGCACGATCGCGCGAACCGCGCGTGGATCGCGGCGGTCTCGCCGCTGGTACGGCAAATGGGAGGAGATTTGGCGCGGCAGCTCGCCGAGGTATATCAAGCCCGCTGGCCGACAGGAAAAATTCGTGTGGACGTCGCGGCGTACGCCAACCGGTCCGGCGCCTACACCACGCTCGACCCCATGGACGTCACGCTCTCGAGCACCGACCCGGGAAACCAGGGCGCTTCGGGGTTCGAGGTCCTATTTCACGAGGCTTCGCACGCGCTGGCCGAGCGCGTGAGCAATACCATCGCTCGCGAATGCCGCGAACGAGGCAAACCCATCCCGCGCGACCTCTGGCACGCCCTGCTGTTTTACACCACCGGCGAGGTCGTCCAGCGGGCGCTTATGTCCTCGAACGCCCAAGCCGGCTCTTACACGCCCTACGCGGTGCGCGAGGGACTTTATACGCGCGGATGGTCCGGCTACCTGCTCCTCCTTGAACGATTCTGGCAGCCTTACCTCGACGGCAAAACCGATTTCGACGCGGCGATCGCGCGGATGGTGTCGTCGCTGTAAGCGCGCACGGAAGTTTTGGTAGTGGGTCAGTTTCCAGTTAGCGCGTTAGTCAGGAGTTAGCGAGCCAGTTTGATATGATGAGGCGAACGTCCCACACACAGCGAGCGCGGCGAAGTGAGCGACTACCAGAGCCAATGGGGAAGGTACAGAGTCCGCCGGAGATGGATTGTCGCCTGCATGATTGTTGAGTTCCTCGCATTTATTCCTTTTGTCGGAGCTGTTTCGATTGTATCCAGAAGGCTACTCTCAGGCACCAACCTCGCGCTCCCGGCTGGACTACTGTGGGGGATTCTGTACCTCTTCACGGTGTCGCGTCTGCGCAGCTTCCAATGTCCCCGATGCGGCAAAAACTTCTTCGGGGGGCTTCTTGGTGACGCAAGGATTCTTATCAACAAGCCCAGAGCTTTCTTCGGTCGAGAGTGCGTATACTGCGGCCTGGGAAAATATGCTGATAGTCCGTGACGGGAACCTCCGATGTGGGATGGCACTCAACAGCCCAGACCTTAAAACTCCTGATTAGTCGCGTTATCGGAAACTGACCCACTACCGAAATTTTGACGGAATTGTTCCAAGCGTTTGATTGTGCTACTCTTCCAAGCTTGGGACGGCCCGGCCCTAGGCCCGCGGCGAGTCCCTGCGCCGCGGGAGTCCCCCTCGCACCTGTCGCCGAGAATTTTCATGTTCGGAGGGCGCTGTCGGCCCAATTCCCCGGGGGAGTCTCGCCCTGAGGAGCCGACGAGGCCGATTGCGGGGTCGCCGGCGCATCTAAAGCAACGTCTAAAGTAACGGGGGAAGAATCCGTTGAGCGCGCACAACACCATGGCCACCAAGCAAGCCGCCACGAAAGCACTGGAAATCAAGCTGGCGCATTCTCCGGACTCCGACGACGCGTTCATGTTCTATGCCCTGGCCACGCGCAAACTGGCTACGCCCGGGCTGAAATTCACGCACGTCCTTTCCGATATCGAGACGCTCAATCAGGCTGCGGCGCAGGAAATCTATGACGTCACGGCGCTGAGCTTTGCCGCCTATGCGGGGTTGCGCGACAAATACGTTTTGCTGGATTGCGGCGCGAGCTTCGGCGAAGGGTATGGCCCGATCGTGGTGGCCTCGCGGCACATCGGGCAGGATGAGCTGGCCGGCAAGCGCATCGGCGTGCCAGGCCTGAAGACTACGGCGTACCTGACGCTCAAACTGTTCGAGCCCCACTTCGAACCTGTACCGATGGCCTTTGACAAGATCTTGGACGCCGTCCACAACGAACTGGTGGACGCCGGCTTGCTGATCCACGAAGGCCAGCTCTTGTTTCCCCAGATGGGGCTGCACCGCGTGGTGGACCTGGGCCAGTGGTGGCTCGAGCAGACCGGGTTGCCGCTCCCGCTGGGGGGCAACGCGGTTCGGCGCGCCCTGGGACCTGCGGTCGCCCGGCAGATTGCCTCCACGATCCGCCAGAGCGTTTCCTACGCTCTGGAGCACCGCGAGGAAGCCCTCAACTACGCCATGCAGTTCGCCCGCGAAATGGAGCCCGACCTCGCCGACAAGTTTGTGGGCATGTACGTAAATCGCTGGACGCTGGGCTACGGCGAGCGCGGCAAGCAGGCCGTGCGCGAATTGCTGGCGAAGGGCGAAAAGGCCGGCTTGCTTCCCAAGACCGGTAAAATTGAGTTCCTCGGCGAGGATTCCGTTTAGACGGACGGGCCAGTCGAAAACAGTCACGCAATGAGCCTCTTCCCGAGTCCGATTGCGCAATCCTATCCGCCGCCGAAGCCCAAACCTGCGAGCAACCGGCGCACGATTATCCTCATTCTGGTTTTCTCAGGAATTGCGATTCTTGCTGTAGGCGCGTATGCGCTCTACCGCGCGGGTTCCTGGTACTCGCGTCGCTATTTGAACATTGACCAGTCCCAGGCCACCTTTGTCGCAACGGACGAGGAGTCTGTGTACCGAAACCCCGCCTATGGAGTAACTCTGCGCTTGCCGGGCCGCTGGGCGCGTGAGTCCAGGACACCCGTGGGGCACTACTGCCAACTTAGACAGCTTCACACGAGAGCCTTCGCGGGCTTTCGCACCCAATTCGTCTCGCCGCAACAAAACATGGATCAGTTCACGGGCGCATTGGTGTTCGGCTTAGCTAAGCGAGGCAGCTACAAGTTGATCAGCCAGGAAAGCCTTACCGTAAATGGGCGGACTGCACGACAATTGACTTTCGAATACACGCTGACTGGAGAGCTATGGCGAATGGTCATGCTGTTGATGAATAAGGCTTACAACCTCTACCAAGTGACTCTCGTGGGCCCCGTCGGCGACGACGATTCCTGGAAAGAATTGGTGGAGTCGTTGTCCCATGCGGTTGAAATCCAATAACCGGCCCTGAGCATTCGAGGGTCGCTGGTTGCCTTGACGCCCTCGGGCGATTCGCTTACAGTCAATTGTTTCCCATGCGTTCGAAAATCACAGCACTCGCAATCCTGATTTGCGCAGCTTGGAGCTGGCCGGCAGCTTCGCGTAGCCAAACGGGCAGCGAACGGAATGCGCCGAAGCCGGCGACACCTCCGGCGGCTTGGCCCGCGCAGGCCGTGCGCGGCACCAAAGCCATGGTGGCCTCCGACGAGCCACTGGCCTCCGCGGCGGGAGTCGAAATCCTCAAAAAAGGCGGGAATGCCGTGGACGCGGCCGTGGCCGTGGGTTTTGCTCTGGCGGTGGTGGGGCCAAGGGCCGGAAACCTGGGCGGCGGCGGCTTTATGCTGGTGCGGCTGCGTGACGGGCGGACGACATTTCTTGATTTCCGCGAAGTCGCGCCCGGGCGCTCCTCGCGCGACATGTACATCCTCCCCGACGGCACGCTCGACGGCGACGCGGCAACGATTGGCTACCGCTCGGTGGGCATCCCGGGGACGGTGGCGGGGCTGGAGTTGGCGCTGAAGAAGTACGGCAAGCTGACGCTGGCGCAGGTGATGGCGCCTGCGATGCGCCTCGCCGAGCAGGGTTTTCCGGTCAGCGAAAAGCTGGCGCGCGAACTTGCGGCCCACCGCAGCCTGCTCGAGCGGTTTCCCATGAGCAAGCGAATCTTTCTGAAAGACGGGGCGTTGTATCAGCCGGGCGAAATCCTGCGTCAGCCGGAGCTGGCCGCAACGCTCAAGCGCATCGCTCACAGCGGAAGCGCGGAGTTCTACCGGGGCGAAACGGCGCGGAAGCTGGCGAGCGAGATGGAACGGATGAATGGACCGATCACGCTCGAGGATCTCGCCAATTACAAAGTGAAGGTGCGTGATCCTCTGCGCGCGAGCTACCAGGCAGGCGATGCCCGGTGGGAGGTCATCAGCAGCCCGCCGCCAAGCTCCGGCGGCGTGGCCATGATCGAAGCGCTGAATATGCTGAACGGCGTGCCGCTGAAGTCGTGGGATGACGCACAGTCGGTGCACATGGTCGCGGAAACCCTGCGGCGGGTCTTCGCCGATCGCGCGGCCTATCTTGCCGATCCCGATTTCGCGCACGTCCCCGTTCAGGGACTCACCGATCCGCGCTACGCCCGGGAACTATTTGCGAGCATTGACGCGTTGCATGCTTCCTCCAGCCAGACCGTGCGCGCCGGCAATCCCGCGCCGTTTGACGCTCCGGCCGCCGGCGGCAGCGGCAGTGGACAGGCGCGGGACACTTCGCCGGGGGGCATGGCGGTCAGCCCGACCGAGGGCCACAACACGACGCACTAC
>DASWCG010000201.1:0-2210 GCA_036390175.1 Candidatus Acidiferrales bacterium
CAAGCCGGTGGAAAACTTTGCTCAAGTCAGGGGCTTTGGCCTTCCCCTTGCCATGCGGCGCTCCTAATCGAAACTTATATGCCGAACGAGTTCCCCGCCCTGTCCGACTCTGCTGAAATCCCGCAAACCTAGCGTAACTTATTCAAAATACAATGGTTAGCACGAAGTCATAGACAACTTTAGTCTCGAAAACTCCTCCCAACTTCCTCATTCGCGCATCAGGGCAACCATCACCTGAATGCGCTCCCGCCTGGCCAATTCCCCCGTCGTATCGTCTCTGTCAAATCCCCTTTATTCCTTGCCCTCCGCCCCGAGGTCCCCGAACGGCCAAAGATGGAAGGCTTTCAGCATCTCGTACTGCTGCTGGGCTCGCAGCATCTTCGCCGTTTTTTCCGCGGGCCAGGGCGACGCAAATCGCTCCGGCCGGTCCGCGATCCAGTAAGCCGCGAGCGCCATCAGGGTGGCATTTTGCGCCAGTACGTCCGGACTCACCGCTTCCAGCGCGTCCGCCGCGGAGTGGTGCGTGTATTTGTAATCCGGCGAATCCTGATCCATATTTATTCCCGGTAATCCAACCATGGAAAAGGGCAGCGTGTCGGTCCCGCTTTCCACCTTGTCGCTCACGGAAACGTTTCGAATCGACGAAAGCGACTCGGCGAAAGGCCGGAAGCTCGCTATCAAATCGTCTCGCCCTCCTAGTTGAAATTCCTTCACCGGTCCCTGCCCGTTATCCAGCACCAGGTTTCCCAAATGATTGGCCATCTCCGATTGATGTTGCTTCGTATAGGCAAACGAACCGTCCAGCCCCTGTTCCTCACCGGTGAACAATACGAAACGGATTGTCCGCCGCGGCCTCATCCCGGAACGCACAATCGCTTCCGCCGAGCCCAGCACGCTTGCCGAGCCCGTGCCGTTGTCCGTCGATCCTTCCGAAAGATCCCAGGAATCCAGATGCGCTCCAACAACGAGCACCTGCTCCGGATTCTCCCTCCCGCGGATTTCTCCCACGACATTTGCCGCCTGTACCGGGCCGTTGGTAAACGTGTTCTGCACATTAAAACGCACGCGCACTTTTTTCCCGCCCTCCACGTACCGTTCGAGCTGCCCCTGATCCTCCGCGGTCAGTGACAGAACCGGGATGGCAAAATCCACGTCGAACCCGAGTATTCCCGTGTGCGTAAGGTTCATTCCCACGGCCCTCGATCCTCCCTGACCTCCGATTACCGCGACCGCCCCCGCTTTACCGGCCGCCTTCAGGAAATCTCCAAAAATGGCGAACAGGGAATCCATATTTTTCTTTGGCGCGCCCTGCATGACCACCAGCACAATCTTTCCGGAAAGCCGCGAAGCGTGTTTGACCTCTTCCTCGATGTCGAAGAGATTCGCGGCTACGACCTCGCCTTCCGCGCCGCCAGCCGGTGTCGATCCCGTCCAGCCCATCGCATCCACGTGCAGCGGCCGCCGAATCGGCTCCAGCAATTCTCCTTGCGCTGTGCCGCGCGTCCAGCCGCGCCAGAGCTGGTATTTCTCGGCGTGTACGTTTTCGAGGCCAATGGCCTTCATCTTGGCTGCGCCCCATTCCTCGGCCTTTCGTTCGGATGGCGACCCCGTCACACGCGCACCAATGTCATCGCTCAGCTCAGTCAGGTACTGAAACGCGTGCGAATCCATCATCCCTTCGCCTGCAATCTTGACGAGCGACGGCTTCGTCCCATCTTCGTCCGGGCCTTTCGGCATCGGCCGATTGTCCGCCCGCGCTATCAACGCTCCACTGAAAGAACATCCAAGCGCCACCACCGCCACTCCTGCCAACGCACGTCGCATCCGCTTTCTCCTTGCGCTTTTCGCGCAGACAAACTCTATCACGCACTCGGACGGCGCCCGCCGCCATTCGGTTTCTTCCTCTGAACTGCTTTCTCTTCTGGAATCTTTCTTCCTCTGTGTACTCTGCGTTCTTTGTGTCCTCTGTGTAAAATTCTTTGCTTTTGTTCCCGGCGCTCGCCTCACTCACTCGTGCATATCCGGCAACCAGCCCGTAGCCATCTCTTTACGCACTTTCATCCCCGCCCTAAACTGCCTGCGAGGCCATCTTGCGACTTCATTTCAGCTTCCATCCGCTTTTGCGCGCGCTCGCACTATCTTTTCTTCTTGTTTCCGCGACTCTCTCTTCCGCCCGGGCGCAGCAAGCTCCGCAAAAGTTAGCAGAGAAG
>DASWCG010000202.1:0-4800 GCA_036390175.1 Candidatus Acidiferrales bacterium
CGCGGCGTATGGGCGGGCGGTTCCCGCCAAGCTGATTCTGGACAATACGCTGTATGCAGCCGTGTATGCGGCGATTGTCCTCCTGGCGGCTGCGGCGGCGTTCTCGCGCCGCAACCTGAAATAACATGCCGAACCGCGGCCTATCACTCGCGCTCACGCTGCTGGCCATCGCGCTGGGATTGGGGGCCGTCTACCGGCTCCAGGTGCGCATGGATTCGGAAATCAGCCGCGTGCACCAGGAACGAGACGAATTGCTGTTTCGTTCAGGCCGCCTGGTCAAGACCCTGGGGCTGGAGTACGACGGTTTGCTCGCAGACATTTACTGGACGCGCGCGGTCCAGTATTACGGCGAAAAACACAGCGGTTTCGATCCAAATTTTGAATTGCTTTGGCCGCTGCTCGACCTGACCACCCAGCTCGATCCTCACCTGATCCCCGCCTACCGTTTCGGCGTAATCTTTCTGTCCCAGCACCCTCCGATTGGGGCGGGCCGGGCCGATTTGGCCGAGGCGCTCATCCGCCGGGGGATCGCAAATAATCCCGAGTATTGGCGATTCTGGGCGGACCTGGGTTTTCTCTACTACTGGGAAATGAAAGACTATCAAAAATCTTCCCAGGCGTTTTTGGAAGGGAGCAAAAACCCCGACGCGGCAATCTGGATGAAAGTGCTCGCGGCGAGAGTGGCCGAGGAAGGACGCTCCCTGGAAGTCTCCCTGTTTCTCTGGCAGCAGGTGCACGATGCCGCGAAAGACGCCGCGACCCGCCTCAATGCCGAGGGACACCTGCACAGGCTCAAAGCGGAGCTGGATCTAAGGCAGTTGGATGAAATCGTGGCAGAGTTCCACAAGCGCTTCGGCCGCTACCCGAATTCGATGGAAGAAGTGGTCCGCGCCGGGTTATTACGCGGCAAGCCGGTGGATCCCAAAGGGTTTCCTTATGTCCTGGGACCGGAGGGCAGAGTTGGCCTGAACCCTGGTAGCCCGATTCAATTGGAAGAGCCGAAACCTATGAATCAGCCGTAGGCGGGTTGGCAGGTCCAATACTCATTTATTGCGCACAAGTACGGAAGTCTCATTGGCTCGGGGTTTCCGCAATTCATCGACTCTAATCTGGCAGCATCCCTGGGAGGATGAATATGGTCCCCGAAGCGACTTCCTACCGTGTGCTGCTCAGTCCCCCCGACCCGCAAGGACCGCACGGCGCCGGTACAAGACAGGTTGAGAAGAAGACCAGGCGCGCCGGGCGAACTCAGTTTGTCATTATTCCTTTGATTGGCCTGGGCGTGACCGCCGCCGTCGCAATACACGAAGCCTGGGAAAGCCCGGAAAAACCGTTGACACCGCACTTGCTTCTTCAAGAAACTCGGGCCAAAAAACAAACGGCGCCGGCAAACACCGGCGCCGCCTGCTGGCTTCTATTGGCGCTATTCTCGCCTTACCGATCCTGCCCCGATTACGAGTCCCACCGCCGCCCGGATATTATTCTGGTTCAGTCCCCCGAAGCGGCTGAGAACGTAATCTCCTGAGACGCGCAGGGCCACGTGGCGCGAAACGTTCCATTGCACGCCCCCGCCGCCGGCTCCCGCGAGAACGTTGGATTTAGCGCTGGTACCGGCCGCATAGAAGTTCGTGCTGCCCGATAGATGATCTATACCCGCCAGGACGTGGAGAAATAATTTGCTGATGTTGACGCGCGGTCCGGCCATCCCGGCATAATCGCGAAAAGCAAAGGTCCCTACGTTGAGTATCTTGATGGTCTTGTAGTAGCTGCTTAAATCAATCTCACCCGCAAGCCACTTGTTTGCGTGAACCGCCACCGCGCCCTCGAACCCGTTGAGATTCTGGCGAGCGGTCAATCCGCTGGTGCCGGCATTGAGAAACGAGTATCCGCCGAAGAAGTCCATTCGCGGCACATACCCCACGGTGGAAAAGGGCCTGAACGTTGGCGCGGCCGGCTGTTGTCGGGCTTCATGTTTTCGCTGCGGTTTCCTTTCTGGTTTGGACTTTGCCTCAGCGTGCACCTCTGAAGGCGGCTGCGACTGTATCTGTGGTTCAGGTTGTGGTTCCGGTTCTACTTGTGGCTGTGGCTGCGGTCGCCGCTCAGGCTGAGATTGAGGCTGAGGCTGGGACTCCACCTTGGGTGGTGATGGTGGCTGTGGTGGGGCCGGCGGCTGCGCTTGCGGTTGTGGCTGTGGTTGTGGCGGTTGGGGCTTTGGAGACGGCGGCGTTGGCCGTGAGCCCGGCGGTGGATTCAAAGTAATGGATTCCCTCAAGACATAACCTTCTATGCCATCGGCAGTGCGCACCCTCACCCTGTCCTTATTACGCGCGTCCAGAACTGCCAGCTTCGCGCCACATTTCACCTGGGCCAACACTTGGAAGCCGGCCGCGGAGTCGTAAAGATATACGTATGCTTCTCGCTGTGGGCAGTAAGCGTACCCGTCGTCTGCTTTCGCCCTCGTAGTGCACAGTAGAGAGAGGATTCCCAGTGTAATCAGCACCTTCCGGCACATAGCGCTTTGCCTCCCTGGTCAAGGTTAGCCTCATGTCACCTTCGCAGTAACTGCCGATCTCGCGACGTAAGCTAAACGGATATTGCTTAACGGGCGACAGCGCGTACTACACTTGCTCCTCCCTTCGCAATAGCCTTCAGGCTATGTCCCGTCGGATCGCGCGAGGGGCCGGACTGCTATTCGGGCACGCAGAGGAGAGTGTAATGCGGGTCGATGAGGACGCGGTGCGGCCGGCGCGGCGAGACAAACTGGAAGCGGGTCTGCTCTCCGGACGTTTCCACAGTGCCGAGGTAGATCGGCTTGCTTCCTGCGGCGCTGGAATAGAGCGGCACCAGCGCCAGGAAGGAATCGGGAACGCCGGTCTGATGCAGCACTCCCTGAACCTTGAATGCCCCGTCTTGCTCGTGGACCGCGTAAGTCACTTTATAATGGGGGATGCCGGTGCCGCGAACCCACTGGTCGAAAAACCAATCGAGCGACCGGCCCCCCTCGAGCGCCATCGCGGGAGGCAAGACCGCTTCGATCTCGCGCTGCAAGTCGTCGGTAGACAGCGCGCGGTAGCGATACTTCAGCAGCAGATTGTGCAGGAGATCGAGAAACAGGGCATCGGGATTCTTCGCGTTATGCTGGCGCAACATCATGCGAATCATGTGAAACACCCAGGCCCCTTTGCTGTAAATGATGTGCTCGAACCCGTCGGGTGATTTTGACGAGGAGAGCCGGTACCCCAGCACCAGCGGGCCGACTTCATCGGCGGTTTCCGGTTCGTCTTGCCTCCTTTGCGTAAGGCGATTGCGATACCGCAACAGCCAGGTATGCAGCGTCCTGTCCGGGGTTTTCTGGCTGTCGGCAAACAGCAGCGCCAAGTAATTCGCCAGGCCCTCATCAATCCATTGATCGCGATAGCTGCTCCAGCCCACGACGTTTCCCCACCACTGATGAGCTACCTCATGGAACGGCACCAACTCCGTGAAATGCTCCTGACCGGATTGATTCAGTCCGGCGCGCTGCTGCGCCACCGGCGGCAGAAAAGAATACGTCGAAAGATAGAGCAGGCCCGGCCAGCCCTGTCCGAATGTCCCGGGGATCTGCGAAACGCTCAGATGGTCGAAGGGGAAGGGACCGTTGTAGCGTTCATAGAAGTGCACCGCGGATGCAATTTCCTGGCCGAGCTGCCTCAGGAAGGAAGTCGGGCTCGGCAGCGGTTCCGGCATTTCCATTCGCCGCAGGCCGGGTGGCCCGGGAGCAAGGGAAGGCAGCCCTCCCAGCGCCGCGAGCGCGGCAGCGTTTCGCTCCATGCGATTCACCAGGGCCTGTTCGAGATCATGATTGGCATACAGGTCGAGCGTGAGACCCTGCTCCTTCACGGTTTCCAGAGCGTAGTCTCCGAGGTTGAACCCCGCCACGGAAATGGGGTTTTCCGAGCGCCAGCGCCCGAAGCGCATTTCCCCGTCTTCCCGTTCTTCGGTCTTTATTCCTGTGGCCACAAGCCGCAGCCGCCGCGGCCAGCGGAAGGCCAAATCAAATTGCGCAAACGCGTCGGGGCCGCCCACATGCGGGTACCAGCTTCCGCGGGCGCCCACGAAAAAAACGCCGTTGCCCGCATCGCTGATCACCGTGCCTTCGTAGGTCAAACGCAAACGGATCTCTTCTCCGCGCCGCGCCGCCACGGGCAGAACCACCTGCAAGGCATCATTCCCGCGCGCGGCGATCTCATTGGCCGCGAGAGATTCGTTCTGGAAGAAATCCAGCGCGTTGCCGGCCGAATCTTCCGCCGACTGCACGTGCAGAAACCGGGAGAGCTCGAGAGGGACGATGCGCTCGCCGCCGCGCAGGGCCCGCAACGTCGCCACGGTCGTTCCCTGAAGCGCGCGATCCGGAAGGATGGTTGTTTCCACCGAATAGTTTGCCGCCTGGAATGCGGAGGTCCACGGAGAACCCCCGCCGCGGCCGGAGCCGCCGAGCGACGCCCAAACGTCGTAAAACGATTGCCCCGCCACGACGCGCGGCTGTCCTACAATCATTTCCTCCGGACGGCGGCGGTCCGCCAGGATATCGAAGCTTCTGACAGTATTTCCCTGAACCCCCGCGTAAAAATAGGGCTGGGGGTTTTCCGAGAGCCAATCGGCGAGGATGCGCACCGAATGCCACGGGTTCATCTGAGCAAGAATGGCATTCCATCCCTCCGCAAAGGCGAAGTCCTCGGCGGGCTGGTTTCCGGCCGCGCGCAATTGCTCGCGCAACTCTTCCGCCGTGTTGTCCGTGAACCGGAAGATGGCGCTGAAGAA
>DASWCG010000203.1:0-1842 GCA_036390175.1 Candidatus Acidiferrales bacterium
GGCGGAAACTGGGCCGGACGATGATGGCGCCGATGCGGGAGGCTCCTGATTCTTCGCGATTTGAGTGGTAGGAAGCGCCGGGAGGTGAGGTTTTTCGTTTTCATGAACTGCAATCCAAACGAGCAGGCCTGCAGCAAGCGCACCCGCGGGAGCGAGCCAGCGCCAGCCGCTCGAAAGACGAAATGGACGCACTTTTTCCCGCAGTCGCGTTTCGGACGCGGGTTGGCTCTTGCCCGGAGCCGCCGCCGCAGGGAGCGTTTCGAGGTTCTGCGTTGCCATTGCGGCGACAGACTCCTTCATCGCGAGGGCTTCTTCTTTGTCAGCGGCTTCGAGCGGAATCTGATCCGTTGATTCAAGTTGGGCCAGGATCACCTGACAATGCGAGCAGTCGACGATATGTTCCTTCCACGAATTCAATTCTTCGGGGAGCAACGAACGCTCGTGATAAGCCGCGAGGGTTTCTGCATCGGGACAAGAGCCGCGCTGAAGCGCAGCGTCCGCAGCTCCCTGCGAGGCTCGCAAATGGCGGCTGAGCGCTTTGTCAAATCTCCGGTCGTGTTCGTCAGACCCCATAGGCTTCTCCATGGTTAGAACGAATCTTCGCCGCCTTCTTGCGCCGCGGAATCATAAAGGCCGCTTTCCGGACGCGGGGCCCTGGGATTTGGGGCGCGGCAGCAATTTATCCAGATCGATGGGCGTGTCCTCGGCGCTATATTCGAAGCAAAGGGCAATTTCCGCCTCGCTGAGGCCCGGATCAGCCACGGAACCGTTCGCGGCCACAAAACCACGGTGAAGAATATCCTCGACGTCGCGCCGCAAATCGCCGCGGACGCGCTCAAGATGGCGGGAAACGCTGGATTCATGCTCACCAAGCAGGCGGCCGATCTCGGCGAGCGTCATTTCTTCCGCGTAGTAGAGGCGGACGCGCTCTTTTTCCGGCGGTTCGAGGAGGGCGAGCGCTTCCTGTAAGGCGCGTGTAAATGATGCAACGTAACGTTCCCGATGTGGATCGGCGGGCAGGATTTGCTGGCCGAGCGGCGTCTTCATCGGCCCATCGACGGGTTCCTCCTCGCCAAGCTCCTCGAAGCGGCGGCCGGCGCGGATAGAATCGATGTGCCGCTGGGCAAGAATGGCGCGAAGCCAGGTTTTCAGCGAACTGCGCCCGTGAAAGTAGCGGAAGAGCGAGCGTTCCGTGCCTTTGTCATCCGCAAGACCATATAGCTCCGTGAAGAGAGAATCCGCGAGCTCGCAGGCTCCCGCCGAACCTGCGGCGCAATGAAGAATCGCGGCGGCCGCGGCGCGCAAGTAAGGGCGGTACGCCGTGAAAAAGTGTTCCCAGGCAGTCTCGCATCCTTCGGTGCAGGCAGCCGCGAGGGCCAGATCTTCGATGTGGAGCCCGCGGAGATACTCTTCAAGCTTTTGCGCGGTCGCCGCTCCGGAGGTCAAGCGCTTCTTTGCGCTGCGTTCGAGCGCAGCGGAAAATTGTTCTCTCGGCACCCCCCACTGGTCTGCTTTTGACTGGGCAAACAACCGGTCGACCAGGGAAGCGCAGCCGTCAAGCGCCCTGCCCCCATCCATTGCCGGGCCCTCTTCATCGCGTCCTGGGGTTTCTTCTCTCATTTCTACTTGTAGTCTGATGCGGGTATATCCCCGATTGACCCCGACCAGCGCGCGGGATACCCCTGGATCCTAGAGCATAAGCCCGACGGAGGGAAACTGGTGTGCAAAACTGAAACAACCCCAACTGGAATTGCGGTATCCTATTGGGAGTGTTGCGCGCCCAGACTCGCAACGGAAATCGCCTCGCCGGGTTAGAACAGGGTGCGCTGCGTGCGTCCGTGG
>DASWCG010000204.1:0-1568 GCA_036390175.1 Candidatus Acidiferrales bacterium
CGGTTTCGTGCAGCAAAGGGATGGAGACCTCCTTCAGATTCGCGCCAAGCTTCCGGAAAACACGCAAGGCTTCGTCGAAGGCGTACTCGACTTCCGGCGAGAGAATCTTGAAGAAAAACTCCTTGGGCAGGCCCAAGCGAACTTGGCGGCGGGAGGAAGATTTCGCCGCGTTTGAGAGACGCGACTCGTTCCTACCGCGAACAAAAATCGGGTCGAGCAGCGTCGCCGCATCGGCCGTCGTGCGTGCCAGCGGCCCGACGCAATCGAGGAGAGGAGAGAGAGGGATTACATCGTCCACGGAGACGCGGCCGAAAGTGGGTTTGAGACCAACGATGCCGCAGAGGGCCGCCGGGACGCGGATGGAGCCGCCCGTATCGGTGCCGATGCTGCCGTAGCAGAGGCCGGCCGCAACGGCAGCGGCTGAACCGCCACTGGAGCCGCCCGGAATGCGCGAGAGATCCCAGGGATTACGCGCCGGGCCGAAATGGGGATTATTGGAAGTGACGCCGTAAGCGAACTCATGCATGTTCGTCTTGCCAAGAAGGATGGCGCCGGCTTCCTTCAACTGGGCGACGACGCGGGCGTCGCGTTGCGGTACGAAATCTCTTAGGATTTTTGACCCCGCGGTTGTTCGAATGCCTTCCGTGTAGATGTTGTCCTTCAGGGAGAGGGGAATGCCGTGGAGCGGACCGCGGTCACACTGCCCTTTCCGGCCACGCGGGGCGAAGAGTTCGCGTTCGGCTTTCCGGGCTTGGGCGAGAGCGAGTTCGGCGGTGACGGTGAGATATGCGTTGAGTTTGGGATTGAGTCGCTCGATGCGCGCGAGCATGAGCTTGGTGAGCTCGACGGGCGAGACCTTGCGTTTGCGGAAGAGTTTTCCGATTTCCTCGATGGACGCGAAGGCGAGATCCGTATCATTCATCGGTGCAACATTAAACCGCACGCGCAGATGCCACGCAGAAGCCTCGCGTTACAAATGCTAACGCTCAAAAAATTTTTTCCTGGTGGCGAAGATTCCCGAAGGTACCGATATTAGCGATGATGAAGGCGATGCGGAACTGATTCTCCGTGCGCACCTGGCCGAGGGCGATGCGGCGGTATTCCACGGCCAGGCCGCAACAAGCGCCGCTGTAGCCGAGCTGCGCCAGCTGATTCTGCAAAGCATTTGTGGTCAGGTCGTAACTGATGCCCGCGGCCGCGCTGAATCCTTTACGGTTGAGATTGCCATAGCCGAAAAGTGTCCGGACTTGATTGGAGAGAGGCTGCAGGATGGGATTGGCTTGCATGCGGAAATGGGCGACGGTAGCGAAGAATTCGCTGTAGGGCTTTATTTTCAGAAGAGTGCCGATGGTGGTGACTTTGTTGAGGTTGGGATCGTACTCGAGGATTTGCTCGGCATCGAAACGGCCTCCCGGAGTGATCCTGAAATCGCTGATGATGGGCGACCAGTGGACGGGCCCGGTGGCGAAGGCAAAAGGTGTGATGGAATTGAGCGCCTGAAATACGTTGCGCACGCAAGCCCCCGGTGCGGGCGGAGAGACGCTGCGATCACATGGAACGATTGCGCC
>DASWCG010000205.1:0-2271 GCA_036390175.1 Candidatus Acidiferrales bacterium
CGAAATCCCCACGGTGGTGAATCCGAGCACCGGCCAGGTTAACCCCGCTACACTTGCAGGTTTTTTTGAGGAGCAGGACCCCGCGCTGGACCGGCTGGCGCAGGATTTTGCGGCACGATTGGTGGCGGCAGTGGTGGAGAACTATTGATGGCCCGTGTTTCACCAAAAGAATTGCTGGCACGGCTGGAGAAAGGAAAGCCCATTCCGGCACTATTGCTGCTGGGTGAAGAAGCCTATCTGCGCGACGCTTGTCGCGCACAATTGATTGAAAGATTTGTGCCGGAGGCGGCTCGGGCTTGGGCGGTGTCGCGATACTCGGCGGATCGAGGCGAGACGCAGGAGGCGCTGGACCAGGCGCAAACGATGGCGATGCTTTCGCCGCAGCAAGTGGTTTTCCTTGAGGATGCGGAAGCGCTCGAGAAGCTCGGGGAGAAAAACCGGGACGAAGCCGTGGCGCAGCTCGGTGCGTATCTCGAAGATCCCGCGCCATTCACGGTGCTTGTGGTGGAAGCAACGGGTCTGGACCAACGGATGAAATTGGGCAAGTTGTTGGCCGAAAAAGCGCTGGTGGTGGAATGCGGGCTCGGCGAAAACGCCGGGGAACGGCAAGCAGCGGCAGTGGCGCTCGCTCGCGTGATTGCCAAAGAACAGGGAGTCGAATTCGAAAAAGGCGCCGCAGAAGATTTGGCGGAGTTCGTAGCCGCGGATTTGATGCGACTCAAGACGGAGATCGACAAGCTGGCGACGTTCGCAGCGGAGAAAAAAGTGATTGGACGCGCGGACGTGGGCGCGCTGGTGATTTCCGAGAAGACGACGACGGTTTGGGAATTGGCGGACATGCTGGCATCGCGTCAGCCGAAAATGGCGCTGGAATTTCTGGATCGCTTGCTGCGCGATGGAGAAGAGCCGCTCTCCATGTTGGGCGCGATAGCCTGGATGTACCGCAAACTGATCGAGGCAAGCGAAGTGAAGGGCGTGACGAATGGTTGGCAGGCGGCTCGTGCCTTGGGGATGCGGCCGGAACAGGCGGAGTTGGCTTTGCAAAGCGCGCGCAAGATTTCGAAGCCACGCTTGCTGGCGGGTTTGCGCGCGCTGCGAAATGCGGATGACCGGCTAAAGGGCGGCGGAGCCGAGCCGCGGACGGTGATGGAGTTCTTGGTGACGCAGTTGACGAGCGCAGAAGCGAAGACTGCTCGGGGCTAGAAAAGCCCGGAAAAGAATTTAACGCAGAGGTCACAGAGAGCACGGAGCTCGCAGAGAAAAAAATTCAGAGGGAGTATCAATAAAAATTGCCGGATTGCGCGGGAGCTACGGGCGATCGGTAACGACAATCTCAGAATGGAGGACGCGGCGGTCGAAGCTGGTGAGCAGGGCGGCGGCTTGGTCCGCAACAACTGCGGCTTCGAGGTCGGGGCCGGCAAAGTTGCGAATGGATTCGAGGGAACGCCAGTTGGTTTCGACGACTATCTCCACTTCAGTTTCAAGGCGGCGAAGGGAGACGGTGGCGCCGAGGTAGCCGGGTACGCGGCGAAGTTCGGGCACCACATTGTTCGAGAAATGGTCAAGATATTTGGGCAATTTCGCTTCGGTGGTGCGAGAAGTCCAGCGGCGCAAAATAGTTCCGGATGACAGAGCCGAAGATGCGGAGGAGGAAGGCCGCTCGTTGCCGATGACGACGTTCCAGGGACGGACTTCCCATTTTTGGACGAGACCATTCACGACATAAGGATCCTTGCGGGCGAAGGCTTCCACCGTGCTTTTGTCTGTAACATGAAAAACGATCAGGGCCCGGTCGGCGGGTTCGGCAAGCGCGCCGGCAAAAACGATTTCGCCACGCTCATGAGCTTCGGCGGCCAGGCGCAGGTGTTCCTGGCGAAAGGGAACGCGACGGGCGACAAAGTCGCCGACAACTTCATAGAACAGGGCGTAGTAGTTCATCGAGGGCGCCTCTTCCGATGAGCTTAGACGGGCAAGAGCCAGTTGTGTTTGTCCGGCTCGCGGCCGGTTTGAATGGCGACGAGGCGAGAGCGGAGCCGCGCGGCGACCGAAGAATCGGCGACGGCGGAGAATTGCAAGTCGCGATCGCGGTAACGGATGCAGGCGATGGGAGCGACGATGGCGGCGGTTCCAGCGCCGAAGGCTTCGGTAAGTTTTCCAGCGGCATGCGCGGAGAGAATCTCGTCAATGGGAATTTGGCGTTCCTCCGCGGAAATGCCCATCTCGCGGAGCAAAGTGAGAGCGGAGTCGCGCGTTACGCCGGGGAGGATTGTG
>DASWCG010000206.1:0-1821 GCA_036390175.1 Candidatus Acidiferrales bacterium
CTCTTCACTCTGCTCGAACTGCAGCCGCCAGCCAGTTATGGCCGTCAACGGCGTCAAGCCGAGAAAGCCTTTCTGGTTTTTCAGATGTTCATCGCATCGCAGAAGCTCGGTCCACTTGCCGTCAGCATTTTCCACCACCACGGCGCGTGTCACGATGGTTCCCGGCAAATTGTTGGTTGGCGTCTTTGGCACGACGTTGGCCGCCAGAAATTCCTGGTTCCCGTTTTTCGCCAAATCTCCAAAGGCCAGCACCTGCGTCTCGCTCCCCAGCAGCGCCTTTGCCGCCGACTGAACGTCTTCGGGAACGATCGGCTCCGCGCGCTTGGTTTCCGCCTGCGCCGCAGGCTTCGGCGCATCTGCGCCACATCCGCCCAGAAGAACAGCCAGGATCACAGGGTTTATGGAGAAAAGCAGCAGAATTCTCCAGGCATGGGCCGGGCCAACGCCGTCGGCCCCCCTTACGAAGGACGAAGCGCGGCCCGCCCCGTTAGCATACGGACACTCGCTTTGTGAGCTTTTTTCCATCACAAGTCTCGCATCGCGAGCGTGATCTCGAACACTCGCCAGGGCTTTCCTATCCCTAGTCCGGTAGGCAGCGTACTCTCGTCGCCTACAGCGCACGGGACCAGCCCAATCAAATGCGTAACACAGTAATTCTAGCTGTTGCCCGCTCTTCGTGGAAGGGCTCCTCGAATCCCGTTTGCTCAAGAATTGAACGCGCTACCGCTGCGCCAGTATTGCGTCCAGCCGGGCTTCAAAGTTCTCTTCTCCTTCGGACCACAACTCGCTGCGTTCCACCGGCAAGGCCCGCTCGATCGCTTCGATCCAATTCAACAGTTGTTGGATGTTTTCCCGCGTCTTGGCGTGATATTCGTTCAGGTTTCCGCTTGCCGCCATCCACTGCCGGAAGGTGTGCTCCACTGGGTGGTCCGAGGAATGGAGCGGATTCGACGCCACGCCGGGAGCCAGCAACTTGCCGTGCCCCGTAAAAAAGTGCTCGAAACCCAGATCCGCCGCAAAGTGTCCCGCGGTCGCTGCAATGCCGTCGTCATATGCCAGCCCGTGGCACGTCAGCTCCAGCGGCTCCGGTCGCTGCTGCCACTTCAAGCTCTCGATATCGAAACTCCACAGGTCCCATTTTGCGCTGACAATGTACGCCGTGTCGGCGTTCAGGCGCTGCGCCGCAAGGGCCGCCACTTCCGGCGCACCATATCCGCCTGCGTGCAAATCCCACTCCCCGATAGGCGTTTCGCCTGGCTCGACAGCCTGAACGATCAATTCGTCGAACGAGCTGTGAGATATTGAAAGCGGGGCGGTCGTCAGGAACCGCGCAAATTCCGCGATCATTGTCTCCACGGAAAAATCGCGCGTCCATGCGCGCAAGTATGCATGATTGGCCATGGTGCGTGAAACCTTTGGGATTATAGCGGGCTGGAAGTGAAGTGGCGAATCGAGCCGGCGGCCGCCCGCTGAATATGGCAGCAGTGTGACGCGCACACACTCAGCGGCCCTGTCCACTCTGAGCTGCAAGGGGAACTTGCCCGAGGGCCTGCGCAAACTCAGGTGTTCAGGCGCTGGTGTTCGCGCTCTTTGCGCGCGCGGGAGCTTCCACGGCTGGCGTAAAGCTCTGCGCAATCTCTTTCAGCCGCTCGCGCATGGACTCTCCCACGCCGGCGAATACCTGGGCACAGGCCTCGCGAAGCTTTTCCTCCGCGGCCGCCGCAATTGCGGAAATCATCTCGCGCGATTGGTGATCCAACGACGCCACCGTTGCCAGCATCCATTGATTCGAGACATTCTCCAAGCGCTTCTTGTGCTGCT
>DASWCG010000207.1:0-3595 GCA_036390175.1 Candidatus Acidiferrales bacterium
CGCACGATCATGCAAGGCGAGCAGTGCAATCGTTTTAGACGCAATCACTTCCCGTTCCCATCCCAGCACGGACAAGATCGTCGTAAATGAAGACGGATGTTAGCGATCATCAGAAAGCGTCTTTTTTTGAACTTTGGCCGAAGTGCCCTTCTCTCCAGCAAGGCGGCTTAGTTTGAGCCGCAAGTAATCCAGGTAGTTGTCGGGTGGCGGATGAGACAGCAGCTCATCAATGACGGGCTGGAAGTAGGCCAGCGAGCGAATCGGCGAGAGCGGCGGACCATCTGCGGAGCGACCGAGGCGGCGCAGCGATGTCAACAGGAAAGCCGACTCTACCACGCGTAAGGGAACGCCGCGGTCATAGAGGCTGCGGGCGTGCCACTGATCCTGCACGCTGGCGCGCAATGGTGTCTCCGGGAGTTCGACGTACAAGATGAGGACGGCGGCCACGTAGGTCGCCGGATCGGGGCTGGGAACAGGGGGATTCATTTCTTCCTCCGCCTGGCTGCCGTCTCTTGTTCGCTTTCCCGGACGCGGTAGCTGTTGCCCTCGATGACAGTCACGTCGGCATGATGGAGCAGGCGATCCAGTAGAGTGGCAATGCAGGTGGCATTGGGAAAAACCTCATTCCACTCTTTGAATGGCCGATTCGTGGTGACAATCACGGACTTGCGTTCGTAGCGCCGATTGATCACTTCGTAAAGTAAGTCGGCGGCCTTGTCGTCGAAGGAAAGATAACCGACTTCGTCGATGCACAACAATCCAACGCTGGCGTAGCCGCGTAGCTTGCGGCGGCGTCCTTCCGGGCTCTGGCGATGCAACTCCTCCAGCAACGCTGGCGCGGAACGGAACAGCACTGAACTGCCTGCCATCACGGCGGCATGGCCGAGGTTCTGCGCGATCATGGTCTTCCCCAAACCATTGCGGCCTACCAGCACTAGATTGCGGCCTTCGTGGAGAAAATCCAGGGTGAGCGCGCGCTCGATGACGTCGCGTTCGATCTTGGCGGGCCACGCCCAATCGAAGTCGGCCATGGGCTTGAAACCCTTAATGCCGGAGAGCCGCAGACGCCGCTCCAAACTCCGACGGGAGCGGTCGGCGGCTTCGGACTGGACGAGTTGTTCGAGCATCTGGCGCGGCGACCATCGCGCTTTGGCAGCGCGCGCCAGGAAGTCGTCCAAGTCCGCGGACACGGCGCGCAAACCCACCTGCTGGAGTTGGGCGGAGAGATTATTCATCGGGGTCGTCGTCGTGGTGGCGGGCGAGTTCATCGTAGGTCTCCAGATCGTGAGGTTGAACGTCGATGGATTGGGCCTCGGGGTGACGGCTCAGATCGACAACCAACGCTTGAGACGGGGTGGCACGCTGCTGTCGGCGTAGCAGGAAGGCGACCGAGGAAGCGCGCGGTGTATTTCGTTCCAGCGCTTCGACGATGGCACGGCGCAAGGCGGCGGGGCCATACAGGTCCAACAGTTTGAGCAGTTGAGCGGTTTGGCTGCCGGCTGACTCTCCCTGCGCGAAGGCCAAGTTCAGCAGGGCTTCGCTTTCCGGTACGGCCTGGACGAGGCGGCCGCCAGGAGTGGCGTCAAAGGCCTTGCGTTTGGCTTTCAGCACGGCTTGCTGATGAGATGGCTCCAAAACCTGTTGGTGACGGTCGTAGGTACGCTGATGGCGGGTGATTTCCGCGGTGCCGTCCAGAATCCGAACCAGCGTGTCGGAGGCAACCAACGTCAACGGGCGGCCTACGGCCTCGGGCGGGATGGAATAATCGTTGAGATCGAAACGGACATAGATGGTCTTGGCCGATCGCACGGGAACGATGAGATCCGTGCTGAAGGGATGCATGGGGTGAGGCAGCAGGCGCGGTTGTTCCTCAGCGAAGACGTCGGCGATGGTGCGGCTGTCATCTCCCGGCCAGCGGCGCTGATGCGCCACCTGGTCACGCCAGAGCAGCGCCTGGCGATTGCACTCGGCCAGCGTGGTGAAGCTGCGGCCCGCCCAGAAGGAGTCACGGACATAGCGAATGGCGCGTTCCACGCGGCCTTTCTGATTGCCGGCACGGACCTGGCAGGGACGCGCGACGAAGTGGTAATGGGCACACAACTCCAGCAAGCGCGGGTTGAAGTGAACCTCGTTGCCGCGTCGCTCCAACACCGCACTTTTGAGATTGTCATAGAGCACCACCCGCGGCTGGCCGGACCAGTCTTGGAAGGCGTGGACATGACCGCGCAGGAAATTCTCCGTCGTCTGATCGAAGAAGAACTCCAGGTACAACGCTCGCGAGTAGGACAGCGTGATCACAAAGCAGGACAGCATACGGCGAGCGCGGCCCACCGCGACCTGACCGAAGTGAGCCCAGTCGGCTTGCGCTTGATCGGCGGGAAACGTGTGCAGGCGCAGGAAGGGCTCGCGCGCGGGCGGCCGCAGCCGGGCCACCGCACGGCGCAACTGCACCACACTGCCGGTGTAGCCGCGTTCGCGAATCATCTGGTAAATGCGCGTTGCCCGCAGCCGAGGGTGTTGGTCCAAGATCTGGCGCACGAAGTCCATGTAGGGATCGGTGATGGACGGGCCCAGGACCGGACCACGATGGAAGCGGTCGGATTCAATAGCGTGGCGAACCGCATCCGGATGAATGCCCAGTTGGCGGGCGATGGTGCCGATCTTCCAATGCTCGGCGTAAAAGTAACGGCGAATCTCAACGTGGGTTTCTGGTTGGATCATCTGGTTTCCTCATACGAATCGTGGAATGCGTGGGAACGGATCAACGAAACGGCCGAAACGACCGCAGATGACGCAGCGTAAGAAGGCACGCGCCGGCTTGTCAGGCCGGCGCGGGCCGTCGGTGGACGACGATGCGATGATCCGCGTTGACCCTGCGATCCCACAGCGGAATGGTGCCGGAGAAAGGATCGAAACGGAACCTTGATCCGTCACGCGCGCTTGCGCCTGGCGGCGCCGATACTCCCGTTGCCGGTCGCGATGGTCCAACTGTCCTTCCGGGCTCCGCTGGTGGCGGCAGTTGGCACGGCGTCGCTGCTGGCGCCGGGCTTGCGTGCGGCAGGCGAGGCTGCAATAGCGCTGGCCACGGTCACAATGCTCACAGATCCAGAACACCGCGTGGCATCCGATGCCACGGCAAACCCGCTGCCGGAGAATGACTTCGCCATGAACCGCCATGCCCGTCCGCAGACGGGGCTGGACAACGGCAGCCGATCATGTCAGGTTGAAACCAGCTTCGATGCGTGGTGACCTGTTGAGGGTTGCCAAGCCGGGACTCTGCCGGTTGCACGGCCGAGTCCCATCCTCCTCCCGCCTTCGACGAACGAACTTACACCATTGATCGGCTCACTGATGATGGACGATGATCGACGGATGATTGCGCCTGCGGCGCGGATGAGGTCGCCCTATTCCGGCCGGAGTTCAGAAAAAGACGATTTCAGATGATTGATGACAGCGAGCGGCGGGCTGTCGATTTATTTCCGCGACGTCACGGAGCGCAAACGGACGCAGCAGGCGCTTCGCGAAAGCGAGGAGCGGCTGCGCCTCTCGGCCGAAGCGGCGCAGATCGGCGTCTGGAACAACGATCTGGTAGCCA
>DASWCG010000208.1:0-3228 GCA_036390175.1 Candidatus Acidiferrales bacterium
GACGGGTTCCGCGTCAGGTATTCTTGTAAGTTTTGCGCGGCCTGCCTTTTCAAAATGTGTTGGAAAATTTCCCGCCTCTCGCCGCTGGCTGCTCCCTCCAATTCCTGCTAACTTGTGGCCGAAGCTCGCATTCGCAATTTCGGAGATTCTCATGTCGACATTCGGACTCATCGAATACCAGGACGCCAGCCCGGAAGTGCGCGCGGTTTACGACGACATCATGGTTACGCGCAAAACCGATTGGATCAATAATTTCTGGAAGGCCATCGCGCACGATCCCGCCCTGCTCAAACGCACCTGGGAAAGCATCAAGCAGATTATGGCCCCGGGCGCGCTCGATCCACTCACCAAGGAAATGATCTACATCGCCGTGAGCGTCACCAACAACTGCCAATATTGCATCGCCTCGCACACCGCTTCCGCTTTCGGCAAAGGCATGACCGGCGCCATGTTCCAGGAGCTTCAGGCCGTCATTGGCATGGCCAATGAAACCAACAAGCTTGTCACCGGCTACCAAGTCGAAGTCGACGAGCGCTTCAAGCCTCCGCTCCCCGGGTAAGCATCGGAATCCGGTGCGCCATTGGAAAAATTTCCGATGATCTTTCCGAGGCGCCCATCCGCACCATCGCCGCGCGAATGAGGGGATGACTCCGTGGCAGCGGCGTGTCACGCGGGCTCGGGTACAGCATCCATTTTTTCTTGTCTTTGCGCGTATTCGAGGCCTGTCCGCTCGGACAGGTGTTTCCACTGTAGTACGCACGTACTATGGCTGGCGGCCTACCGCGAAGCAGAAGATATAAATGTACGTGGGGGCCCTGTTTTCGACAGGGCGAGCGTCAAAATCTTGGTTCGCGAGTAAATCATTCCATGCCTCCTCCGGTGAAAGACAACGACACTTTGGCTGCGGCCAATAAGGCGGCGCGCCCCGCGGCAGCCTCCCTTCCGCCCGCTGAGGCGGGGATCAGGCAACAGCCGGTCGCGCTGGAAGTCGCCGTGACGGTGAACGGCGCGCGCGCGCACGATGGCAGCGACAAACGTGAACCTTTCTCCGAGAGCACCAAGACCGTTCTTGTTTTCGGCAATGGCGCGGTCATTCGCCTTTCTTCTGCGGTTGCTCCCGGACAATTGCTCTTTCTCACCAACGAAAAAACCAAGAAAGAAGTCATCTGCCAGGTCGTCAAATCGAAAAATTACCGGAACGTGAGCGGTTATGTAGAACTGGAATTCACGGAGCCGGCCGTGGGCTTTTGGGGTATGCGTTTTCCGGGAGATCGCGTTGTCACGGCGCCGCCGCCCGCGCCTGCGGCGCCACAGCCGCTTCCTCCTAAAGCTAAAGCACCCGCGGCAATCGTCACTCCGAGAATTCCCGAAACCAAGCCTGCGATTCCTGCCGCAATCACCACTGTGCCTGCAACTCCCGCCGCGCCCGTGGCGCCGGCACGTGCGAACCCTGAAGTACCGGTGAACGCCGCACCGGAGAATTCCATCGAGCCATCATTTCCGATTGTGGACCCCTCGCGCGGAGCGGATGCGAAGGCATTCATCATTGCGGCCCAGCCGGAAACGGCGCCACTTCTTTCCACGCTCGATGAAGCGAACTCGCCTGCTGTTTCCGATACGAAGCCTGCCGCTCCTGCCGGTGTGAACGCAGCACAGTCTCCGGTTTCGACCGATCTGGAGACCGAAGCACTGAAACAGCACACGGCGCGCTTGCAGGAAGAGCTTTCCAGTATGCTTTTCTCGGGGGCAGCTCTCACTCCCCCCGCCAGGCCTGTGCAGAACTCACCAGCTCCTCCGGTCGTCGAAAAGAGGACGCCAGCTATACCTGCGGCGAAGGTCGTGGAATTCACCGAGACTCCGGAGCCGGGTCCCGTTTGGACAAGGCCGGTGGAGCACGCGAAAATCGCCGCGCCCTCGCAGAAATCCTCGCTCGATGACGAGGAACTGAAGATTCCCGCCTGGCTGGAGCCTCTGGCCCGCAACGCGGCTGCACCTGCCTCGACCGACGAGCCCGTCGAAAAAGAAAAAGCAAAGCGAATCGCGGAACAGCCCAAGATCGAAGAAATTGCCACGGAACCGCTCGCCACTGGGCCAAAGGAAATTGTCGTCGAGTTGCCGGCTCCTTCATTCGGCAGTGAGCTTCCGCTCGACCGCGATGATCGTTCAACCGGGAGCGTTTCCCGTAGTTCGAGCAAAGGCCTTTTTGTCGGTGCGATTGCAGCGGCTTTCCTGCTGTTGGCGGGCGGCGGCTGGTGGTACATGCGCCAGCAGTCCAACGACGTTCAAACCAACGAGGCGCTGGCGGCGCCGGCCCCGGCGGTCTCTGTTCCCGCGGTGACGCTGCCATCGCATCGGCAGGGAAATGCAGCACTGCCGACAAATCCTCCAGCGCCAATGAATCCCCCGGCGCAAAATAATTCGCCAGTGCAGACGAACACGGTTGCCCAGAAAAATCCCGTCGCGAAGCCCGCGGCCATTGCGCCGGCAAGTTTATCTACAACGCCGGCGCGCAATGCGCAACCCTCGTCGAATCCTGCTAACGGCGGCAGTGCGGTGGCCAGCGCAGTTTCCTCTCAGCCCGCGCCAACTCCGGAACCAGTGAAGAAGCCGACGCTCGGGGAAGTTCGCCTGGCGGCTCCTAAGGTGACCCGTCACTACAACTCGCAAAACGCCGTTGAAGCTGACCCGGGACTTACCCTGAATGATGAGCAACCCGAGTCCAATACGGAAACGCTTAACGCAGGTCTTTCAGTGGACAACAAACAGCCGGCGGCTCCCGTCGTGGCCCTTAAACAGCCAGCGGCTCCCGTGGCGGCCCTTCCCATCGGCGGAGACGTAAAGCAGGCAAAACTCATTTCCTCCGTTCCGCCGACTTATCCCGCCTTGGCGAAGAACCAGCATGTCTCCGGCGATGTTCGCGTCGACGCGCTCATTGATGCCAATGGGCGCGTGACCACCATGAAAGTCGTTTCCGGCCCGACCCTTCTGCATCAGGCGGCCATGGACGCTTTGCGGCAGTGGAAGTACCAACCCGCATCGCTCGACGGCAAACCCGTGCCCATGCACTTGACCGTCACGATTCAGTTCCGCTTCCAATAACCCTGCAATTTCTGTGATTCCACGCATCCTCATGATGCGTGGGCGCTCGCATTTGGAGCGCCCTCCGAGTTGAGAGCAACTCGGCTTGCGAGATGCGCGGCAGGTTCGTATACTGGCGGCCCGGCCAAA
>DASWCG010000209.1:0-6162 GCA_036390175.1 Candidatus Acidiferrales bacterium
GCCCAATCCATCCGCGGCTCTATGGAGATTCCCTCGGCGACCTCTCCAGCAATCTCGCGGAACTGCACGGCGGCCTCTTCGGCCGCCTCGGAAAGCGTGTGCAGCTTGTGGAAAAACCGCGACCGCGACGAAAACAGAACCCTGCAGAGAATGCCGCTGGTTCGAGCCAAACGCTGGGAAGTGGCGCCCCGGAAGTTCTCCGGAACAAGCGGCGCCACATTGGGGAGCTGGCCAAGATGGCGGCCATACTCGTGCATGGTCCGCAGCATGTGAAGCAAGCGCCCGGCCGACCGGTCGAACAAATCCGCCGAAATCCCCGCTTCTTCCCGGGCTTGGCCGATCGACCCGCGCGAACGCAGGAGAAATGCTTCATTCAGGGCGACACTCAACATCCTATACGAAGTTTCCAAATCGCCGAGGGCGGCCTCAAACACGCGGTCTTTTTCCGGGGGCAGACACGCGACCCAATCTTCGCGTACGGATTGAGAACGAGAGGGAAGAGGCGTCTTGCCACCCCGTTGGTCGCTCACCGCGCCTCCGCTAGGACGGCCAGTATAACAAAACATTCGAAAGGCACAACTTTTCCTTGGCCCTCTAACGCCGCGGGTACGGTGTCTTCCCAGCAACAGCATGGTGCGTGCGGTTGCGGCCTCCCCCTGCGTACAGCGGCACAGCGCTGGAAATCTCTTCGGCGATTTCGGTCTGGGTTCTGAGTGAATCGGCCGCTACGCGGTCATACGTACCCGCCCACAAATGAGTTTGCTCGCGTGCACGAATCAGATGTGCATTGATCCGCAGCTTCTTACCGATCCGCCGCACGCAGCCCTTCACAACCAGATGTGCGCCAAATCTTTGAGCGATTGCACGCGGCTCTGAACGGACGCCTTTGGATAAGAGCACAGGCGAAACGGCAATGACTTCGATCCTCTCCGGCTCCAGCCTCACAAAAGCTGCAACCAGGTCCTCGGTCAAACCCTCGCTGAAGCGACCCTCCTCTGGATCAGCGCCCAACGGTTCAAAAGGTAGAATGGCGATTCGCAGAGAAGTTTCTGGGGTTCTTTCACCGCCTCGATACGCGCGCGCTGGTTGCACCCTGCCGCGCCACCAAGCGTCAACTTCTTGTCCGTAGGCATATACGCTCTCGAGCGTGTTGTGAAAGTGCCGGTGAACGGGAAGCTCTTCAACTTTCTCCCAGCGTTGAACCGTCCGGACACTCCGCTTCAGGTATACGGCGATTTCCTTCCACGAGTCTAGCCGCGTCGCGGCGGGGGTCTTGTCATTTTCGCGGGGCATCAGGGCAGCGTAGCTTGCTAAGGTTGCGGAGCCCTTAGCGGCCGCGGAAAGAAGTCGTACCCGTCCAAACATGCTGGAGCCAGCCCCCTTCCTAACTCGAGCGTCCGACCGGAGGGAACCGGCACGAAAGTTTTGTTCGGCGCAGGAATCAACGAGGGTCGGCATTTTGTTCGCCCTCCTCGGAAGCCGGTTTGGCGCGGTGCAGCTTCAGGGGATTTGGGAATGCGTCATCGTCGGTGGCGAAGCGGTCCACGAAGCCCTGCAACTCTTCTGTCGTAGCCGCCAGAATCACGTCGCCGTCGACTTTGTTGGAATCCAATTGAACGCTCTTGTTGTCCATTTGCTTTTTCAGCCACGCGCTGTCGAGAAGGCTCAGTTGCAGATGTTCCGGTTCGACCGTAATCCGGGCGATGGTGTGGACGGGCAACAGATGCAACCGGTAAAAGTCGTCCCCCACGTTGGGCGCCCCGGGATAGAAATCGAGAAAGTACTGACTTCCGATGCGCACCAAGTGCACCTCAAAGTCGGCCGCAACCGGCTTTTCCTGTTCAGGTTCGGTGACGGTCAGCTTGTACGCGGCATCTCCTTGCTTTACGAAAGTGAACGTCACGTCCGCGTCTTCGTCGGTCCAGGAGCCCACCAGCGCTGGGTCGAATTCCCGATCGGTGTCCGCATACAGCGGGTGGAGACATGGCACGAGCGGGTTGCCGGTGTCCTCGCACGAGCAAAGGAACATCGCCAGATATACTGCCACTAATGTAATCCAAACTCTCATGACGCCCTCCGTTGCAGGCATTCAATTTCAGCAGGACGCTTTCGGCGTCCTCTACAACGGAATAGCGTCATTTTCAGCCGGGAATTTCACCTGCAGGTTGAATTTCTCGAACCGGCGCAGAATCTATGGCTTGTGTTTCTTGAGAGAGGGAAATGAAATGCGCCGCCCCGCGTACCATGTGGCCGCGACCATGAATGCGATCCCTGAGATGACCAGGAAAATGGGCCAACCCGCGCGGTCTTTGTAAAAATCCTGCTGCAGGCGGACGATCCCGATGGCCACAAACACCAACCCCGAAACGAAAAAATTCTTCATCTGCTTCGGAATGCTGCCAAAGACAAAAAAGCACGCCACCGCGGGCAGCAGGAACTCGAAGATGCGGGCTTCGTGACGATAGGCAAGGTTTTCGGTGGATTCGTCCCAGAGTTTGGAAGCCTGCAATCCAAGCAGCAACAGGGAGGTCATCACGTGCCCCGGAATCAGAAACCGGAACGACTTTGCCACCGCCCGCATCTGAGGTGTGTGAAAACTTTCACAGAGGAGGTTCAAGCCCCCATAGATCGCCGCGTTCACAATGAAAAAGTATTCTACTTGGCCGCGCGTCCAAGGGAACGCGGACTCCAACCATTTCGCATAGGGCTTGTGCAATCCCGCTACGCCAGACAAGGCCACGATCGCAAAAAAGACGGCCACCGGGTAAAAATACCGCGAGTCGGACTCTTTTCTTAGCCGCTCGAGCGCCAATGCCACCACAAAGAAAAGCGCGGCAAACGGGATCAGGCGGAAGTACGGCTTGCCCGGGTCCTTTTCGAACCATTCCACCATGCCCATCCGAAACAGCGTGACGATGCAGAGCAGCGCTCCCATCACCGCGCACACCAGAGAATAGACAGAGGACCTGGTGAACCTCCTCAGCCACAGATAACTGGGAAGCGACAGGAAAATCGCCCACCACAACTGCGCATTGGTGGGATTTTTGAAGCCCTCGACTTTCGAGAAGATTTCCAGGTCCTGCCGGCCTTGCGTCAATTGCGTAAAGAAATGGTACTCGCCCATCGCCACGAGCATCACCACCGGAAGCAAGAGACAAACCGCGAGCAAGTAGGCGACGCCGATCCGGAATCGGCCCTCCTTCCAAAGCCGGATACCCAAATAAGCGGTCGGTGCAGTTGCTGCGCTCACGACCAGAACTGCTGGAGTTCCTTTGAGCCCCGGATATTCGAACAAAAAGATCAAAGCGGCGCCGACCACCAGTACCCACGCGCCCAGGTACAAGCTCACCTGCGACGGCGATAGCCGCCGCACCTGGAGAATCCAGGCGTCTTCGCGCTCGATGAGGCGGTCGTACCCTTTGCGAAGCGCGTCGTATTCTGCCTCGGAGATGAGGTGATCCTGCGCCCAACCGCGAAGCTCGCGCATATGCTGCTCGATCCGGCCCTTAATCAGCCGCGCGTAAGAGAGGGGAACGCCGAGAATCGGTTCTCCGGAAAGGTACCGCTCGAGATCGTCGGCCATCTCCCGCGCCGAGGCGTAACGGTTCACGGGATTCTTCTCCAGCGCCTTCAGGCAAATGTCCTGCAAAGAGCCTGGGATGGACTGATCAAACCGGCGCGGGAGCCGCGGATCTTGCTGGCGAATGTTATCCAGAAGGTCTTGGAATGACTCGCCGCGAAAGGGCACGGAGCCGGTCAGCAATTCGTAGAGAATCGTCCCCAGAGAAAAAATATCGCTGCGCTCATCGAGACTGCTATCGCCGCATGTTTGTTCCGGGGAGAAATACTCCGGCGTCCCCAGCACTTCACCGGCCAGAGTGAGACGCGCGCCAAGCTCGCTCACCTCAAGCGCCAGGCCAAAGTCCAACAGCTTGGGCTCCAGGTCCGCTCCCACGAGGATGTTTCCGGGCTTCAGGTCGCGGTGCACGATTTGATGTTCGTGCAGGTACTCGACGGCACGGACCACGCGGTACATCAACTCCACTTTCTGTTTGAGCGCCAGGTGCTTTGCGGCTTGCGTGAGCGGCACTCCTTCCAGGAATTCCATCACAAAATGAGGCGGCTCATCGGGCGCGCCCAGATTGTAAATGTGGACGATGTTGGGATGGCTCAACTGCGCCAGCGCGCGAGCCTCTTTCATGAACCGGCCGCGAACCGCGCTTTGATTGCTGTACCTGCTGTTCAGAGTTTTGATGGCGACTCTTCGACCCAGTCGTTCGTCTTCAGCGAGGTAGACGCGTCCCATGCCTCCCGCTCCGATTTCACCGACGACGCGGTGGCCAGACAGCGTTTGAGGAAGGGCTTCGGCGGTATCGTCTGCGGATCGCGATTCTTTCGGATTCGTCATGCGGTCAATTTCGTCCAGCGACTGAAGGGCAAATCGCAGGTCCGGCTCCAAATCAGCATGCCCCCGGCAAAAGCCATCCGCATCCACTTCCTCTTCGCCGACAAGCAGGTCCAGGTATTCCGCGACCGCGGCCGCAAGCCGTTGCTCGCGCTCAGGAGTATTTTTCGGCTCGTGGGGGTTCGGGGAATCGGGTGATTTTCCGGGCGTGGGGTCGGTCACTTGTGTTCTCCCAATGTTTCTTGTTCCCGGAAGCGCTTGAGGGCACGGTGCAAAAGCACCGCCAGGGATTGGCGCGATTTTCCCATCTTCTCCGCTGCCTCGGCGGTGGAAAGACCCTCGATCTTTGTTAACAGTACAGCTTGGCGATAATCCTCGGGAAGGTTGTTCAGGCGTTCGAGCAGCCGGCGCAGCCCTTCTTCCTGGCGAAACAGACGGCTCGGGGTGTTGGAATCGGCAGGTTCCGCGCCTTGCGGATTGCTATCTGAGCGAAACGGGAGGAGTTCCCCGTGGGCGCGTTTTTGCCGATTCTGGAAGCGTACAGCATCAATTACGGCATGCTCCGCAATCCGCGAAAGCCATGAAAGGAAACTCCCCGGGGAGCGATACGTGAATCTGCCGATGTCGCGGGATGCGGCAAGAAAAGTCTCTTGCAGGATGTCGTCCACGTCTAAATTGAGGCGCAGCTCGGGGTTCAGCTTGTAATGAATCAGCACGGCCAGGCGCCGGCGGTATTTTTCGAACAGCTGATCGAACGCCTCTTCATCCCCGGCCTTGAACCGCTCAATCAGTCCGAATGTGGACGTTGGAGAGTTGCTCACCGGACGCTGCCGCACAAAGGTATATCTTGATGGAGTTGACTCTAAGCGAAATCATCTAGGGGCGCAAGTCCGTACTCCCACGCGACGCAGGCTTTTGATACAGTGATTGACGCTGCGGGAAAGCCGTCGCTATACTGCCGCACGGCCATTCTAGAAAGGACTCATTCCTTGGAATTTGAGCCGCTCGACCAATTCCAGCAGCGTCAGAAAAAACTCGAACAGATTCGCGCCCTTGGCTACGACACCTACCCGCATGAGTTTCATTGGACCGCGACCCCGGCCGGGCTCGCGGAGCGGTACGGAGAAAAGACCAAGGAAGAGCTGGAGGCGCAGCGGGTCGAGACGCGGGTCGCCGGACGCATCGTTGCCTTGCGCCTGCACGGCAAAGCCGGTTTCGCGCACCTTCAGGGAACAGGGAAGCGTATCCAGATCTACATCAAGCTCGACATGGTGGGAGAAAAGGCGTTTCAGTTGTTTCAGTTGCTGGACATGGGGGACTTTATTGGAGTCGCCGGGCATCTGTTCCGCACCCGGACGAATGAGCTGACCATCTGGGTCGAGCAGCTCACGCTGCTGGCCAAGGCGCTGCTGCCTCTGCCGGAAAAATGGCACGGCCTGGCCGACGTTGAGGTGCGCTACCGCCAGCGTTACCTCGACCTGATTTCGAACGAGAAAGTGCAGGAAATCTTCAGCAAGCGCGCCCAGGTGGTTTCCGAGTTGCGCCGCTATTTCGACGCCCGCGGATACATCGAAGTCGAAACGCCGATGATGCATCGGATTCTCGGAGGGGCCACGGCACGCCCTTTCGTTACCCACCACAACGTGTTTGACATGGACTTGTACCTGCGCATCGCGCCCGAACTCTATCTGAAACGGCTGGTCGTCGGCGGGCTGGACCGCGTATATGAAATCAACCGCAACTTCCGCAATGAAGGA
>DASWCG010000210.1:0-10662 GCA_036390175.1 Candidatus Acidiferrales bacterium
GGGGTGATCTGCAATGGCAGAAAAGCCCGCACGGCAAACAAGAGATACAGCCAGGGCAACGCCAGAAAAAGCTCCCCGCCGCGCATAAGGATTTGATCCAGGGCCTTTCCGTAGAACCCCGAAAGCGAGCCGATCAGCGCGCCGAGCGCCAGGGAAAGGCCCGCGGCCAGCCATCCCGCAAGGATGGAAATCCGCCCGCCATACAGAAAACGGGAAAATTGATCCCGTCCAAAACTATCCGTCCCGAACAGGAAAATCCGCGCGGGCTCATCCACGCCAAACAGATGCCAGGAAGAAGTTCGGCCGGGAATTTCGCCCGCATCCGCGCGGACAAAGAAACGAACCGGGACGGCTTGGCGCGTCTCTTCGCGCCGCGGCCCGCCCACGCCATTTGAGTCGAGGGCGACATAAACAAAAGGCCGCAGATGCAATTTTCCTCGTGCGTCCACCAAATGCAGGCGGGTCGGCGCGGCAAAAGGCATTTCGCGGTTTTGCACGGAGAAATTATACGGCGCAAAGAAGCCTGCGAAGAGGACGACCACATGAAACGCCGCGAGCAGCGTTAAACCAATCCAGAAATGGACGGGCCGGTTCATTGCTGATCTGCCCGGATACGAGGATCGAACACATAGAGAAGCATGTCCGCGAGAAAGTTTCCTGCGAACAGGAATACCGTGGAAATCATGATTGTCCCAATCACCAGGTAGAGGTCGCGCGCCAGGATCGCTTCGAGGAAGAGCGGACCAAGCCCCGGCCAGCTCATAATCACCTCGACCAGCAAGGACGCGCTCAAGAGCGTTGCGACAGACAATCCAAACAAGGAAATCAGAGGGTTTGCCGCCGCCGGAAGCGCATGGCGAAAGAGCAGCCTTTGCGGAGAAATGCCGTAACCGCGAAGCGCCCGAATGAACGGAGATTCCAGCACTTCGCTCATTGCCGACCGGACGTGGCGCACTAAAGTCGGCAGCATGCCCAAAAGAAGCACGAGCGCAGGCAGGACGAGATGCCAGACGAAGTTGCTCAGTTTTTCTAAGAAGCCGGACTCGCCGAATCCCGGTGAGACCATCCCGCCGGTCGGGAACAGGCCGGTTCGGACAGCGAAGAGCAATAAGCCCAGCGCCAGGAGAATCTCGGGTACGGCCAGCAGGACCGCTGTCGTACCGCTGGTCAACCGGTCGAGCCAGCCGCGTGGCTTGGCCGCCGCCCACACCCCAAGAGGGATTGCCAGGAGCCAGGCCATCCCCGTTGCAGTGCTCGTCAAAAGCAGTGTGTTCCGCGCGCGTATTTCGAGAAGCGGTCTGACCGGGCTGTTGTAAGAAAAGGAGAAGCCAAGCTCCCCTTTGGCAACGGACTGAAGCCAGCGCGCGTAGCGCACCGGCAACGGCCGGTCGAGACCGAACTGCTTGCGAAGGCCCGCTACGGTCTCCGCAGAGATTTGGGGATTCAAACGCATCTCTTCGAAAAAATCCCCCGGCGCCAACTCCAGAAGCATAAACGAAAAGAGCGAGACTCCGGCAAGCAGGAAAACGCCGTGGATGATCCGTCTGGCAAGGAACCGCATCTGTGCGACCTACTTTGTGCGAGACGCCACTCCAGTCTGTGCTACGGTCATGGAGGCGAGCAACGCTTGGGACGCGGGATGCCGCGCGTTGGTAAATAACTCCGGGGTTCTCGCCCTCTCCACAATATGTCCTTCGTGCATGACAGCGATTTCTTCGGCCAGCACGCCAGCCAGGGCCAGATCGTGCGTGATGAAGAGATACGTGAGAGAGTGGGCCGCGCGCAATTCTATCAGCAGATTCACGATCTGAGCCTGGATGGAAAGGTCCAGCCCGGAGAGAGCTTCGTCGAAAATCAAGAACTCGGGTTCCATCACCAGCGCGCGGGCGATGGCCAAACGTTGCCGTTGGCCCCCGCTGAGTTCCAGCGGCAGTTTTCCAGCCCATTCCGGAAGCAGTCCCGCTTTCTGGATGAAATGCAAAGCCTTTTCGTGCCGCGCCTCTCTTGTTCCCAGACCCTGAATCAGGAGAGGTTCGGCGACAATCTCAGCAGCATCGAGCCGCGGATTGAACGCCGAGGCAGGGTCTTGAAGGATGAGCTGCATCCTGCGGCGGACTGCGAACAGTTCGGCCCGCGACATCGCAAGAAGATTTCTCCCCTCGAACCAAATCGTGCCCTCGCTCGGCTCTTCCAGGCGCATCAGGCAGCGCGCCAGCGTGGATTTTCCCGAGCCGGATTGTCCCACCAGGGCGAGGCTCGCGCCTGGCGCAATGGAAAGATCCACGCAGTCGAGCGCCTGAATTCGTAAAGTCTTTCCGGTCACGGTTTGGCGCTGGGTGTAGCGCTGGCTGAGATTCCTGGCTTCGATAAGAGGCTTGACGGGCAGGGGCTTATCTTCCATAGATAAGACACTCAACGCGGCGCGATTCTTCCTGTCGCACAGGCTCAGGATTCGTTTTCGTACAGATCTCCATCCGCTCCGGACAACGGGGCGCGAAGGAACAACCACAGGGCAGATTCGCCAAGTCCGGCGAACTCCCTTCGATCGTGGTCAACTTCCTGTTCGCCGCCCCGTCAACGCGCGACGCCGCGTGCGGAAGCGACGCGAGAAGTCCTTTCGTGAAGGGGTGCAGCGGCCTCTCCAGGACATCCCGGACCATTCCCTCTTCCACGATTCGCCCGGCATACATCACCAGGACGCGGTCCGCCAGGCCGGCGAGAATGGCGGGATTGTGCGTGATCAAAAGCAGAGAAAGTCCCAGCCTTCCTTTCAACTCTCCAAGAAGGTTCAGGATGCCGGCTTGCAGAATCGTATCCAACGCCGCGGTCGGTTCATCGGCGAGCAGCAGAGCCGGATGGCAAGCCAGCGCTTGCGCGATTACGACGCGTTGTCTCTGGCCGCCGCTGAGTTGATGGGGATAGGCCGCATAAATGCGAGCCGGCTCAGGAAGACCAACGGCCGACAACAGGGAGAGTACCTCTACGCGGCGCTGCTTTCGATTCAACGCCCGGTGCGCCCGAATCACTTCAGCGATTTGTATGCCCGCCGGCAGCACGGGATTCAGGGCAATCCCCGGCTCCTGGGAAATCAGCGAAATGTCCGCCCCGCGGACCTTCTGCAGCTCGGGCTCAGCCAATGACTCAAGATTGCGCCCACAAAAGCGGATGGACCCGCCCGCAAGGCGCGCTGCGGGAGGTAACAGACGAAGGACCGCCAGCGCCGTCGTAGTCTTTCCGCAACCCGATTCACCCAACAATCCGACGACCTCGCCGCGCCTGACCTCGAAGCTGACGCCGCGGAGTACGGGCACGGGACACCCGGATTCGGAGTCAAATTGGACGGCAAGATCTCGCACCTCGAGCAGCGGTTCCATAGAGAAGATGCTCAGCCAGACAGCGGCTGTTTGGCGCGCGCCGCCTGACTGAGCTTCCCTGAGAATTCCTTCCGGAAGCTCAAATCGGTTCGACGGCTGCCCGCCAGCCGCGACATTCGATCCGTTAGGATATCATCCGCGTCCCGTATTCATGGTCTTGGATTCGCCTTGGCTCAACCTGATTTCACCACAGCTCTTTGATGGCTCGGAGCAGGCGGCGCGTCTCCGCGCGCGTTCCCACAGTGATGCGCACAAAGCCCGCGCGGCCGAACGCGGCACTGAGGTCGCGCAGGAGAATGCCCCTGGACTCGAGGCGCTTCAGGAGCCGCGGACTTCGTCTTCCAAAATCGGCCAGCACAAAATTGGCGGCGCTGGGAAAGGTCTGCACGCCGATGAATTGCAGGCCGCGCTCCAACGCGCGGCGCGAGAGCCGCACTTCCTGAACGTAGCGGGAAATGCTGCGGCGATCGCGCGTTGCGACTTGCGCCGCAGCCAGCACGGCCGCATTCACAGGGAACGGCGTTGCCGCGCGCTTCATCAGCGCAAGCACATCTGCGTGTGCCAGTAAACAGCCCAGCCGTAGTCCTGCGAGTCCGGCCGCCTTGGAAAATGTCCGGACGACGGCCAGATTCTTGTAGCGGCGGATCCAGGGGCATACCGTCAGGCCGGAAAACTCGTAGTAGGCCTCGTCGATCACCACCAAGGTTCGCGTTGCGGCGTCGAGAATCCTGCGCAACTTTGGACGCGCCACCAGCGTGCCCGTCGGGTTGTTCGGATTGGCCATGAACAAGACGCGAGGCCCTTTGCGAAGTGCCGCTATCGTTTGCGCAAGAGGAAACTGCATCGCAGAGTCGAACCGCAGCTCGATGGTCTTCGCGGCAAATAGCTCGGCATAAAAGCGGTACATCGGAAATGTTGGCTCCACGATGAGCACGGCATTTCCCGGATCCACAAACGTATCAAAGACGAGGCGCAGGGCATCATCGGCCCCATTGGTCAGAAGCAATTCGCTTGCCCGTGCCCCCAGGAATTTTGCCAGCCGGCGGGTTGGCGCCTCGTATTCGGGGTACATGGCAATTTCTTTCGACGAGAGCCCCGCGAGCGCGCGGCGGACCGCGGGCGAACAGCCCATGGTGTTTTCATTCAGGTCCAGACGTAACTTCCCCAGGCGCCCTTCTTTCGGGGGAAGGTAAAGCGGCATTCCCTTGACGGCGCGCCGCGCGGGAACCGGAACCGTCACTCCATGCCTCCTCGCCTGGCTTGGCACCGGCCTCAGAACCCTTGCCGGCAAAGACTTCGGACCGCGACACTGTATCAAACGCTGGTCAATTTGGCGGAGATGATACAAGAGCCGCGCTCCGCGCGGAGCCTTGCCTGCCATTGTTGCATGAATCTCATGGCATACTGACAGTCGCTCCGGCTGCACGGAGAGGTGAGTGGCAATGGCTGAGAAAATGAAGAAGGCCGATGCCGAGTGGCGGAAGACCTTAACTCCCAATCAGTTTTACGTTACTCGCCAAAAGGGTACGGAGCCCCCGTTCACGGGCGAATATGAAGATACGGAGACGCCCGGGATCTACCGGTGCGTGTGCTGCGGCCAGCCGCTATTTCGGTCTGAAACAAAGTTCCATTCCGGCTCGGGCTGGCCGAGCTTCTGGGCGCCCATCGACGATAACAGTGTTGCGCCGGAACGCGATGCCAGCCACGGGGTGATCCGCACAGAAGTGAAATGCAGCCGGTGTGATGCGCACCTCGGTCACGTGTTCGAAGATGGCCCCGATCCCACCGGCTTGCGCTACTGCATCAATTCGGCGGCGCTGCGCCTGGAGGAAAAGCCCGAGGACAAATAGCGCGCCCGCGGTGAATTGAGGCGCATGCATGTGCCCGGGCGCAGAATGAGTCGGTGGGCGGGGGATGGTTGCTATATCATCTTCCTCTGAGCGGCGGTTTGCGGGGCTTGGGTCTTGCGAACAAATCCTTTTATGTGGTTGGGTGGCTCATGAGCTATATCGAGAAAAACCTGATCTCGGGAGAAACCGTCGTTTTTCGCGCGCGGCTCCACTGGATTGTCTTGGCCAAACCGGTTCTCATCGCCTGTGTTTTTGCAGCATTGGGAATCACTCTGCTCATTGTCCCCTTCGCGAGCCACGCCTCGCATGATTCGTCTGTCCGCTACACCACCGTCGCAGGCGTCGTCTGTCTTCTGATTGCCGTCATTCCCGTAATTTCCGGAACCACGCGAAGGTCCTCCGCCGAGTTTGCGGTGACGAACAAGAGGGTCATCTTGAAGGCCGGGGTTTTCCAGGTCAGAACGCTCGAGCTGTTTCTCAACAAGGTTGAAAGCGTCAGCGTGGACCAGACTCTCTGGGGTCGAATTCTCGGCTATGGCTCCATCGTCATCCACGGGACCGGCGGGTCTGCCGAGCCGTTCCATTTAATCTCTCATCCGCTGGAATTCCGCCACCAGGTACAGCAGCAGATTGGCAGCATTTCCTGAAGTTTCGGCTCCGTCCGGGTTGGCTAATTGACTTTTTGGGGGAGGTTAAGCAAAGCCGCTCGGATGAGCGGCATCCGAGCGGCGGTTAAGCCGCGGGGCGGGTGCAGGCGACGAACTGGGCCACCGGGTCTTTTTCCCAGACTCCCAGCAACATCACTTTGACTGCCGCGGCGTACACGAAGACATAGTACACATGCGACTGGCCATCCACTTCGTAGAAGCCGAGCCGGCGCGGATCAGGACGCGCAGGGGCGCCCGCGGCCAGCAATTCGCGAAGTTCGGCGAGCCGCTCTGGTGCGTGATTCCGCAAGTCTTCCAGGATCGCTTTTTTCTGATGGAGTAACATAAAGCCTCGCTTCACGGCCCCTTCGAGCTCTTCTGTACTAGATACGAGATTCGCTGAAAAATGTTTCAGGATGTTTGTGTCTGTTTGCATCCCGGCTCAGCTTCGGTTCGTTGCGTTCAAACCTATTAGACGACAAGAACTCGGAAAGGTTGCGCAGTTCCGGCAGATTCATTGCCGAATTTTTCTCGCCCCATAAGCCAATTTGGCTGTCTGCGAACATAGGTCTGCCCAGAGGTCTTGAGCACTCATCAAGGCTGGCCACGCCGGCTGGAATATGTTTCAAGATAAGGTATTATATTTATAGATAAGTAAGCCGAGCAACCCGTTCTGGGTTTGTCTTCGAGTTACTTCCGAGGTTGGCACTTGCGCCGCGCCCCGTAAGTTGCCATAGTTCTGGCGCCTGGAGTGGCACAGACGTGAAAAAGAGAAAGAGAACAAAGCTCGGCAAAGACAAGCGTCGCAAGCACCGCCATTGGCTGGTGACTGTGTTTTACCACGATGGCGAAAAGTTCGGTCGCGTCTATACCGATCGTGAGAAGGCTGGAAGGTTCGCGCAGCGGCAAAAAAAATCACCCGTTGTAAAGAGCACGCGAGTCGCCCAGGTTTCCTGACCTGGCGTCTGGAATGCTTCCCGCCGTTGGAAGCAGAGGTAGGGTGTGCCCGTCCGCAAGATGCATCGCAGGGGTTCTTGTGGCAATCGTTCCTGCATGCTATAAAGGATTTGCTGCGAAAAGCGGCCGTAGTATAGGGGTAGTACGACAGCTTGCCAAGCTGTAGGCGGGGGTTCGAGTCCCCTCGGCCGCTCCAGTCCGTCCCAGTCATGCTTGTTTATCTTTGTGGTCCCATTGAATTCGCGTCTGACGGCGGGAAGACGTGGCGCCGCAAGCTGACGCCGTTCCTGCGGGATGAACTAAAACACCGGGTGTACGACCCCGCAGAAGACGAAAAGAAAAACCTGACCGATGACGAGGTGTCGCACTTCCGCCAATGGAAGACCACCGACGCGGATCGTTTTCGCCGGACGGTGCGCAAGATCATTCACTTCGATCTCGACCTCATCGAAAACAAGGCCGATTATCTGATTTGTTTTTGGGACGGCGCTGCCGCCAGCAGCAGCGTTTCGAGCGGAGGGACGCCTGCGGAGCTGACAGTGGCATACCGCAAAGGCATTCCCGTCTATCTGGTCACGCCCCTAGCGCCCGCGCGCCTCAGCGGATGGATGCTGGCTTGCGCCGATCAAGTGTTTTCGAGCATCGAGGACCTGAAGCAATTTCTATCCGTGCGCTACGGTCCTGAGAAACAGACGCAACTCTGGAAGGAATAGCGGTCCGCGCCACAGGGACATTTCCAAAAATGGAGAAAGTTTACGTTGCCGTTGGCAGCACCCGCCGCCCAAAACTGAACGCCGTTTGGGAGAGCCTGAGCATCTTCGGGCCGACGCTCGATCCCAACGTGCAGTTCGATGTCGTCGGCGTGGAGATCGAAAGCGGCGTTGGCCACACCCCGGCGTCGCGCGAAGAACTAATGCGCGGGGCGCGCCAGCGCGCTGACGCGCTGGTCCGCATCGCTCGGGAACGCCATGAGCCTTGGCGCTATTTCATCGGACTCGAAGGCGGCCTCGATGTTGTCGAGGAAAACAGCCGCCGCCGCGTCTTCCTGGAAAGCTGGGCCTACGTTTCCGACGGAACTCGCGGCGCCTTTGGCCGCTCCGGAGGAATCGAAGTCCCCGCGGCTCTTGCCGATGAGGTTCTCAATCGCGGCGTCGAACTTTCGGCCGCAATTGATAAATTTGCTGGCGGCAAAGGCATTCGCGACGCGCAAGGCGCCTGGGGCGTGCTTTCGAGCAACCTCATTACGCGTCAGGATGCCTTCCGCGTCGCTGTGGTCAGCGCGTTTGCGCCATTTTTCAATAAAGACCTGTACAGCGTGCCATAAGGTGACAGTAGGCGGAAGCACGCGCTTGTGCTAGCCTACCTCCAGGAGGAAGACGCGGCGTGGACATCGTCAAGGGCAATATGGGCTGGATCGAGGTGATCGTCGGGCCGATGTTTTCGGGCAAGAGCGAGGAGTTGATTCGCCGGTTGCGCCGCGCAGAGATCGCGCGCCAGCGCGTCCAGATTTTCAAGCCGCAGATTGACCAGCGCTATTCGACCACGGAAATTGTTTCGCATTCCGGCCTGGAGATTCGCTCTGACAACGTCCGCACGGCCGCCGAAGTCTTGCAAAAAGTCGAGCCGCGCACCGAAGTCGTCGGCATTGACGAGGCCCAGTTTCTCGGCGAAGAACTGATCCACGTCTGCACGAAGCTTGCGGACATGGGCAAGCGCGTCATTGTATCCGGTCTGGACACCGATTTCATGGGCCGGCCCTTCGAGCCCATGCCCCGTCTGCTGGCCATTGCCGAAGAGATCACCAAACTGCTGGCCATCTGTGTCCGCTGCGGCAATCCCGCCGTGAACACGCAGCGTTTGGTCGCCTCCGAGGATTTGATCGTAGTGGGAGCCGCAGGAATGTACGAAGCGCGTTGCCGGCGCTGCTTTGAGCCGAACCTCGCACACGAAAAAGTGGCGACCGAAACGGAATCCGCCGAGAAGTTTCGCGCCGCCGCGAGCTAGGTGTTCTTCGCAATTCATCGGACCCTGTGCCTCAAGAACCCGGCTGGATCCGCCGCGTGCCTTCGAGCCCCCTCGAGAATCTTGCCGAGTTTGAAACGTTCGATTCGTTCTTAGACGCCGTGCACCGTTCACCTTTGTTATGATTCGCCCGCCAGCGAAAACCCTGGACGGAAGGGAAGCAAGGCACATTGAGAATCGAATCTCGCGCGCCGACCCGCGTCGATCTGGCCGGGGGCACACTCGACATCTGGCCGCTGTACCTGTTTCACGAGGGCGCGGTCACCGTCAATGCAGCGATTTCGCGCTACGCCTCGTGCAGGATTGAAACACGCGCCGCCGGCGATCCGCGTATTCAACTCGTTTCGCGGGACACGCGCCGCAAAGAATCCTTCGCGTCTCTCGCGGCGCTCGACCGCGCGCGGCGTTACCGCCTGCCGCTCCTCGCTCATCTCGTGCGGCATTTCCGGCCCGCCGCCGGCTTTGCCCTGACGACCGATTCGGAAGCTCCCGCCGGCGCGGGCATTGGAGGCTCGAGCGCCATGGCGGTGGCCATCTGCGCCGCTCTGGACAAATTCACCGGGGCAGGGAAGAGCCCGGAGGACTGGATTCACATCAGCCGGGACGTTGAGGCCATCGTTATCCGCGTCCCCACCGGGACGCAGGACCACTACCCGCCGGCCTTCGGCGGCGCTGCGGCGATTCACCTTGAGCCGGGCCGCGAGTATCGCGAGGTACTCAGCGTTGACCTTGGCGAACTCGAACGGCGTCTGGTGGTGTGTTATACCGGCAAGCCCCGCCAATCCGGCATCAACAATTGGGAGGTTTTCAAAGCACACCTCAACGGCAACCGGAAGGTTATCCGGAATCTCGAGCGTATTTCCCGGATCGCCCAGCAGGTTCGCGCCGCGCTTGAGCGGGGCGCCTGGGTGGAAGTCGGACGCCTGGTTCGCCAGGAATGGGAATTCCGCCGGAAGAACCTCCCCACCATCTCCACGCCGAAGATTGACCGGATTATTGCGGGTGCCCGGCGAGCCGGGGCGCTGGCCGGAAAGGTTTGCGGAGCGGGCGGCGGGGGATGCCTGATCCTTCTGATTGAACCCGAAGCTCGTGCGCAAGTCGAGAAAGCGGTGCGGACCGCCGGCGGAGAGGTTCTGCCCGTGCGCGTTGACGACCAAGGAGTACAAGTAACCGTGCTCTAAGTTGGGGACCACCCACAGAAGACACCCCGGACCGCAGCCGGGATGTTTCACGTGAAACAATCGTGCTAAACGGTTCTATTTAAGGGAGTTCGGGTCAGACTCGTTCTTGGGAGACTTCTGATTCAGCAGTGCGACGAGCTTCTGACCGGAGGGGGGCACGGCGACCGCGCCCTTGCGGACGATGTCGCGGGCGTCAATCTTGCGGCCGTAGATTTTTTCGTTTGGGCCCTTGTCCTGCCGCAGCGAAGAGCCTTCCAGGGACACGCCGGCAAACAGGCCGCGGGAACGGGAATAGGTGAGAATCTCCGCGCGCATGGTTACGTCCGTCGCTGCCGTGGCGTCGCGGCCCTTGGGGCCGGCCGCTGCGGCCGCATCGGCTCCGAGCTTTACTTTATTCTTGAGGATCGCTTCGGCACCGCGCGGGTTCATGACCAGCAGTACGAAGTCCGTGGCCTGTCCGCCGAGCTGCAAACCGAAGCCGCCGCCTTCGAGACGCATCATCGAAGGAGCGCTCCATGGCCCCGTGTAGTGTTCGCCGGTGCGGCAGGTCATTGCGCCGCGGCCATAACTGCCGCTGAAACCCACGGCAAGCTTGAGGACCGAAGGAATCACGATGACACATTCAGCCTTG
>DASWCG010000211.1:0-5306 GCA_036390175.1 Candidatus Acidiferrales bacterium
TGCGCTCCTTTCCGCGCTCTCCGGCCTGCCGTTGCGCCAGGACATCGCCGTGACCGGCTCGGTGAACCAGCAAGGCGACATCCAGTGCATCGGAGGCGTGAATCAAAAGATCGAAGGATACTTCGACGTCTGCCGGCTGAAGGGGCTGACCGGCACTCAGGGCGTGATTATTCCCAGCGAGAATGTGGAAGACCTGATGCTGCGCGAAGACGTCGTCGAAGCGGTGGCGGCGGGGAGATTCCACATTCATCCGGTCGCCTCGGTGGAGCAGGGAATTGAGATTCTGACCGGCGTGCGCGCCGGGCAGCGCGGCGCCGAGGGCACATTCGAGCCGGACACATGCTATGCGCTCGTGGACCAGCGGCTGCGCGAAATGGCGAAAACGCTGAAGGAGTTCGAGTAGAGATCCCTTGCGCTGAGGCTCAAACCGGGCGCGGCAGGAGCTGCATCTTAGCGCCCAGACGAATGACGCCGCCATCCACAACAATGGTTTCGCCGGTGACACTTCCCGCTTCCACCGCGAGGTAAAAAACCGCCGCGGCCACTTCTTCGACGGTCGAAATTCTCTCCAACGGCGTGGTTTCGGCGCCTCGTTGCCAGATGGAATCCGGCCAGCCTACAAAATTCGTCCGCACCAATCCGGGAGCAACAGCGTTGACGCGAATTTCGGGCGCCAGCGCGCGGGCCAGCGATTTCGTGAGGCAATCGAGGCCGGCCTTCGATGCGCAATAGGCAATCGAACTGCCCAAGCCGTTGATTCCCGCGACAGACGTGATGTTCACGACCGACGCCCCAGGATTCTTGCGCAGCAGAGGAACCGCCGCGCGAACGCAATAGAACGGCGCGCGCAGATTGCTCTCGAACGTATGATTCCAGATTTCGTCGGTGAGCGCGTCGAGTTTTTCATGAGGGATTGGCGTGGTCCATGCAGCATTGTTCACCAGGAAGTCCAAGCGCCCCCATTCCTGCTCGATGCGCCGCACCAGGGCGATCACGGCTGCCTCCTGGGAGACATCCGCTTGAATGGCAAGCGCCGTTCCGCCCCTGCTGCGAATTCCCGCGACGACCTCTTCGGCTTGCTTCTGGGAGCGGCGATAGTTCACGGCAACGCGGGCGCCTTCCCGCGCAAACTGTTCGGCGATGGCCCGGCCGATGCCCGTCCCCGCGCCTGTGACCAGCGCAACATGATTGTGGAGTTTCATCTGTTCATTTCCTGAAGGCGAAAGGATTTGAAGGGCAAAGTATACACAGTTCCGCTCACAAGGAAAAAACCCTGTGTTGCGAGGAGGGACTCTGGTTGGTAATGGGGTTAGTTTCCGAGCACGCCTTCATCCAGGTACGACCTCGAGGGGGCGCTGTTAAATGGCCTGCAAAGGAGATCACTTCTACGACGCTGGGATGGTTCTCAAGCTCCGAAGGCTGATGGATGTTTGCTGTGGAATCCGGTGGCGTCCTGATAGGCTTTCGACAACGCGAGCAGTTTGGCTTCGCCGTAAAGATTGCCGATGAACGCGATTCCTGTAGGTTTGCCGGCCCTCGCCAAACCATTCGGAACCACCACGGCCGGGTGCCCAGTCAGATTCGTCAACCACAGGTTCAGGTTTGTACTGAAAAAAGGATCGTCAATCCTGCTCTGCGGTGCCACGTAGACGTCTAGATCAGCCATGACTTTGGCCACGGCTTCCATCAGAAGCGTCCGTATCCTGTTCGCTTGGATATATTCAATGGCAGGCATGGTCTGGGTGGTTCGGCACAGATTTCCAGTGTGATCCGGGTCCTGCCGGATGAGTTGAGCATCCTGTCCGGCCCGAATCATCTCATCCCAAACGGCACTGATCTCAGCAAAAACCGACGCGAAAGTCGTGGCGGTGATCGGAAGATTCGGCAGATCGATTTCGCGCAAATTCACGCCAAGCGAGCGCAACACCTCGATCGTTGCTTGGTCGTTGACCTGCTCTTCATGAACAGGCCGCTCCTGCTGAAATGCCACTCGCAGATATCCAACCCGCAGCTTTTTGATGTCCAGGGTCGCATCCCAGTTGAACGGCAAGTCCACGACGGTCAAGTCCATTCCATCCGGGCCGCGGATGGCGTTGAACACCACGGCGCAATCTTCCACAGCGCGACACAACGGCCCGACCTTGTCAAAACTCCACGCGCATGGCATCACACCGTGGCGGCTAACGCGCCCAAACGTCGGCCGCAGCGCGGTGACCCCGCATCGAATCGCGGGATCGATGATGGAGCCTACCGTTTCGGTGCCGATGGCAAAAGCGACCAAACCTGCCGCGGTTGCCGAACCCGGCCCGGCCGAAGAGCCACCGGAGCCTTCTGTTACATCCCAGGGGTTCTTTGTTTGGCCGCCAAACCACACATCGTCATGCGCCAATTCACCGGTTGCGAGCTTCGCGACTAGCACGGCCCCCGCCTTCTCGAGGTGTTCGACTACCGTCGCATCGATAGAAATAACCTGCTCCTTGAAGGGCGGAGCGCCCCATGTGGTTGGATATCCGCGCTTCGCGATGAGGTCTTTCGCTCCCCACGGGATTCCGTGCAATGGCCCGCGGTAGCGGCCCGCCTTGATTTCCGCGTCCGCCTGCCTCGCCTGGTTCAGCGCCAAATCGTCCGTGAAGGTAACCACGCATTTCAGCACTGGGTCGAATCTCTTCAACCTGTCGAGATACAGCTCGGTTAGCTCCAGCGAGGAAAGCTGACGAGATCGAATGAGAGCAGCTAGATGTGTCACGGGCCAGAATGCGAGCGACTCCAAATCCGACGGCCTGCTCAGCGTGCCAATGGCGCTCATGCGGAACGGCCGTCGTACGGTATCGAAGCGCATGCCAGGAAGAATTGGGCTGAAGCGGAGGGCTGGCTGGACGGTGACATCTAGATGAACCTCCCGGAGCTGCTTGTACATATCTCGGTTTTCGTTTACCCCCTTCAGCATCATGTCTCGCTGAGCATCAGTGAAGTGCAGCCCCGAGATTTCCTCTGCCTCACGCAACATCTCTGCTGTGATTTTCTGCGTTTTTTGTTCCTGCAATTTGGCCCACAACACGCCTGGCAGAAGTGAGGATGAGAGCCCCATGAAGGCAAAGTACTCAATGAACTGGCGGCGCTGGTTCACTCGATAACCTGATGCGAGTCCGTCTGCCATTTTGCTTCTCCTCCATAGCGGTTGACCTAGCCAGGGGCTCTTGTGCCTAACTCTCGTTAGGCTGGCCTGAACCGCCATGACGTGCAGCCTGAGACCAAGCATGCCCCGATACTGGTGTTGATAAGTTCTGATTATAAGCCCATAGATTGCACCACTAACGAGCAAACCGTTGAAGTGGTTGTATTTGGCATTTCGATTCGAGCAACCACGCGATAACTTCCGGATTGTCGGTGGCTCGCAAACTGATGACCCACTACCTATGGTTTCGTTTCTTGCGTTTCAGAGCGTGCAGCGAAATAGCCCTGGCGATGATCCACGCGGTAAAGCGGCCGGCCCTTCGGCGTGAGGAACGGCTGCCCGACGGAGTCCACAACGCTCACCTCAATCTTGTGATACTGGCCATCGTTGGACGGAGGCTTGAAACCCAGACTGTACTGATGCCGGAGCAGCGTGGCGATCTCCGCATAGATGGTCTGGAAGTCGCGCGCTTTCTCGGGGAAGTACGCCCGCCCACCCGTGGCGGCCGCTATTTCCCGGAGCGTCCGGTCAGCCTCTTCAAAACTGGCTTCGGTTGTCTGGATGGCCTCGCCGCGGGATTTCTTCTTTTGTTTGACCGTTTTTCCCGGAGAGCGCAATTCAACGCCCAGCGCGACGGCAAGGACAACCACCTGGCTGGCTCGCAGTTTCTGCTCGAGTTCCTGCCAGCGCCCCGGCGCAGAAGTGTCCAGGCCAGTGGAAAGCAGGACGATGGCACTCTTCCCCGGAAGAGGGTCGAGCCAGCCAAGCGCCGTGTGGAGGGCATCGAGCAGGTTCAACTGGGCCATGCCGAGGTTGTAACGCAAGTTCGCCAGCGCGTCTGCGACCGCAGACTTATCCGTCGTAAAGTCCATGAGCGGATGCGCGGCATCGTCGTAGGCGGCCAGGGCGACACGGTCGTCGGCGGCGAGCCCGGACATCAGGGCGTAAGCGGCCTGCAGGTGCTCGCGTTCGAGAAGGTATACGGCGGGGCCGGTTTCCACCATCACGAGCACTTGTGCGGGCTCATCCATGGAAAGGAAATTCGTGATGGGCTGTTCGGCGCCGTTATCGAAGACGCGGAAATTCTCGCGGGAAAGCCCGGAGGCGAAATGGCCTTGCGCGTCGGTGACACTGACTCCCACGCCGACGACGTCCACTTTTACGCGGATGGGAGGGGGCTGCGGTTGCTGTGAATAAGCGCCCTGCGAGAGAAGACCTGCGGCGGCAAAGCTCAGCGCAAATCGCCGCAAAAGCGGGCGAAAGTCACTCGATCCACGCATCCCAATTCACGCCGGCAGAGTCTTTCCAGGAAGCGCTTGCCAGGGTATGCAGATGGCGCCCAAAAACAGTGAAATCCAATTGCTTGAGTCTTTCGATGGAAAGACCCGCGTTCGCGGATTTTACCGCGCCGGCCTTCTGGGCCTCGGCCACCAGGCGGTCGCGGACCTGCGGCCAATGGATCCTGGTGAAATCGGCAAACCCTATGCTATTCAATTTTTGCGGAAAGCGCGAGCGGGCCTGGAGAAATGCGGGTTGGGAAGCCAGTCCTCCGGAAGACGGGGAATCGGCGGGCTGCGCGCGCGCGACGGCCGCTTGCAGAGTTTCGTTTTTTCGGGCGCCCAGAAGCAGGTTGGGCGTGGCCGCGAGATAGTAGAAATCCCATTGCGCGACGCCCGCCTGGCTCTGGGCGCCGCTGAGGGAGATTTTCATGTAGGTGACGTCGCCCACGACACGCTCGCCGCTCATGCGCTCTTCCATCATCGTGCGGAGGAGACGGAGGACGTCGGGCTTTTTCCGGATGCCCACGACGAACAAATCGTTTTCCGGCGCGAAGTCCGTGCCGGTGGAAAGCGAGGCAACCTCCCCGGTCAAGAGTTGCAGGGCTTCCAAAGGCTTCATGCCGATCAGCGAGGCGATCATGCCCTCGTACATATCCACGTTGCCTTGCGTGTTGGGAGGGAGAGCACTCGCTGCCGCGCGGCGCAGCGTTTCGTAAAAGGCGCTGAAATCGGCCTGGAAGGCGTTAAAGGAAAGCGTATCGGCCGGGGCGAGAGCGAGCGTCGAAAACGGCGCGTCGCCACCGGCAAAAAGATCGAAGATACCCCCGGGCGCAGGGTCGCCGAGAAGAGCG
>DASWCG010000212.1:0-1543 GCA_036390175.1 Candidatus Acidiferrales bacterium
CCGGGATTGCTGCCAGGGCTCGAGATGCCGGGTTGAACTTTCCGGCTGCGCGCCAGCTTTCGCAGGTAGAGAAGGATTTGCGAGCCTTGCTCAACGAGCAGGCGGAAGCCTGGAATCGCGGCGACATTGACGGCTTCATGAGGGGTTATTGGAAATCGCCGGACACCGTTTTTGTTGGCTCCGGCGGAGTGCAGCGCGGATGGGACGCCGTGCTGGCGCGCTACAAGAAGAGCTATCCCGATCGCGCGGCGATGGGCCACCTGACATTCTCCGAGTTGGAGGTCACGCCGCTGGGGCCGGACGCTGCGGTGATTCTTGGACGCTGGCAGTTGCAGCGGGAAAAGGATTCACCTGGCGGGGTGTTTACGCTCATCGCGCGGCATTTCCCCGAAGGCTGGAGAATCATTCACGACCACACCAGCGCGTTCGCGGCGCCCGCCCAGCCATAAGACGCCACAGAAGCAAAATTTTTCTGTTAATTATGTTGCAAGAGAGGTGCGGCAGACCTCGCCAGAAATGCCTGAGACACGCAGCGCGTGTAGTCAATCGCAGCAGGGCAGGCTACAATCGAGCCGGTCTTTTGGGAGATTTGAGCATGCGCGCGGTGATTACAGGCGGGGCCGGGTTCCTTGGTTCGCATCTGTGCGACCGGCTCATCGCCGAAGGCTGGGACGTCCTGGCGATGGACAATCTGATCACCGGCGTCGAGCCCAACATTGCCCACCTGACGGACCACCCGCGGTTCCGGTTCGCGCGGACCGATGTCACGCGCTACATTGATGTGGCCGGTCCCGTGGACGCCGTTCTGCACTTTGCCTCGCCGGCAAGCCCCGTGGATTACCTCAAGCTGCCGATTCAAACCCTCAAGGTCGGGTCGCTCGGCACGCACAATGCCTTGGGGCTGGCCCTGGGCAAGAAGGCAAAATTCCTCCTGGCGTCCACTTCGGAGTGTTACGGCGATCCGGAGGTGAGCCCGCAATCAGAAGACTACTGGGGCCACGTGAATCCCATCGGTCCGCGGGGCGTGTACGACGAAGCCAAGCGCTTCGCCGAGGCCATGACCATGGCCTACCATCGCGCGAAGGGCGTGGATACCAGGATCGTGCGCATCTTCAACACCTATGGCCCGCGCATGCGGCTCAACGACGGGCGAGCCCTGCCCAACTTCGTTCATCAGGCGTTGACCGGCCAGCCGCTCACCGTGTACGGCGATGGGAAGCAAACGCGAAGCTTCTGCTACGTGTCCGACCTGATTGACGGCATCTACAAATTGATCCACGCCGACGAGCATCTGCCGGTTAACATCGGCAACCCGCAAGAGATAACCATTCTGGAATTCGCCGAACGCATCCGCGGGCATTTCCCGGGTGCCCCGCCGATTGTGTTCAAGCCATTGCCGCAAGATGACCCGAAGCGCCGTTGCCCGGACATTCGAAGGGCCAAACGCCTGCTGCGTTGGGAGCCGAAGGTGAATCTGGAGGAAGGCTTGCGCATCACACTCGACTTTTTCCGCCAGCAAACGGCGCGCGCGAATGTTGTCTAG
>DASWCG010000213.1:0-12457 GCA_036390175.1 Candidatus Acidiferrales bacterium
CCCCTGGCAACCCCACAATGAAAAAGATCAACTGCCATGGCCGAACGGCGCCCACGATCGGTAGGCTCCAACCTGATTTGGCGGAAGCGAATCCCACTACCAACCCTCCCAGAAGGAATGCGATGCCTGAGCCGATGTAGAACGCCATGGAGTACACGCTGATGGCTGTGGCCCGCTTCTCCTTGGGAAAGTAGTCAGATATGAGTGAATAGGCCGACGGTGAGAGAGCGGCTTCGCCGACGCCCACTCCCATTCTCAGCAGCAGGAAATGCCCGAAGTTCTTGGCCAGCCCGCACCCCGCCGTCAGCAGACTCCAAAGCACCATCCCCGCGGCGATGATTGTGCGGCGGCTCTTAGAATCGGCGAGGCGGCCAAGAGGGATGCCAAAAAAAGAGTAGAAGATCGCGAAGCTGAAGCCCATCAGCAGACTCATCTTCGTGTCGCCGATGCCGAGATCCCGTCGGATCGGCCCCACCAGCAAGTTCAGAATTTGTCGGTCGATAAACGAAAACATGTAGGCGACAGTAAGCACCCCCACCGCGTACCAAGCATAGGCACGCGGCGGATAGGACTCTTTCTTGATGGGCGCAGCACTCGCCAACACCGAACTCTGGTGTGCGGACAAAGCGTCTCCTAATTCTTCGATCCCACCTGGGACCCGATGCCCCTCGGTCGAGCGCTACCGGGTGCCAAGACCTGAAGCGTGCGGGCGCTGCTTTCCCTCGCTGGCCGGAAAGATGTCGTAGACATATTCGTGGGCGGCCAGAGCGACCTTGTCCAGGGCGCCTGTTTGAACGCGCTTGACGATTTCCTGATGGGAGAGGTCGAAAATCGCGTCCAGAATCTGCGCGCGCTCCTGCTTGTTCGCCTGGCCCACGGTGAAGAGCACGCGGGCGCTGTGCTGAATGTAGCGGGGCGAAAGTAATTGCCGTTTCAAGATCTCCATGATGATGGGCGCTTTGGCCCGGTCGAAGCGGCCTGCATCGCCGCGGCGGTCCAGCTCGGCGAAAAACGCCGATGTCCACTCGTTGTGATAGTTCCACAGCTTCTCGAACAACTCCTTGGTGAAGCGAGTCCCGGCCTTGATCTCGAAAGCATTCACTCCCGGCACGACTCCGTCCTCGGTGAGCGTCGGCCTCTTGAGGTAGCCGTCCTTGGTGATGGCGGCCTGGTGATGTACCAGGCTCCACAGCCACGACACGTCGATCCGGTAGGTGGCCAGGTCATTCATGAACCGCAGCGAAAGTTCGTAGTCGTCGATCGCCGCCGCGAAGTTGCCGTTGAGGATCTGGAAGCCGTAGTTCGCCGCCATGTAGAACGCGTGCTGGATATGCTCAACGGTGATCTCTCCTTTCGGCACGCCATAGATGGCGTCCCAAAGTTCCTGCGTAAAGAGTTTCTCCGGAGTGTCAAACATGTCCTTGGTGATGACCCGGGGCATGATCTTGCCCTGGGGGTTCAATAACCCGCAGGATTGCAGCAGGCCCCGCTCCGCATCAATGAGGCCGCTGCCGACCGTCGCCACCGGCTTGCCTTTCACCTCCACCGTATCTCGCGGCGCATCGAGGATCGCTTGGAGCTGCGTCAGGGGAGCCCGTAGGGGCGCGTTGCCGGCGGCCACGTAAGCCGGTTCTGGGCTGGCTACCCAGCTTTGCCGATAGGCGTCATAAAAGCGCCCCTTCACTCGGCCCGCAAGGATGTCTTCCAGCGTGGTCTGTTGACCCGCGGGCAGCGTCCTTTCGGGTACAAACATCAGCCCCAGCAGGCGCTCGCGCAGCTTGTCGATGACCATCGCGCGCAGGGCCAGCGGGTTGTACTTTGAGCGGCCATAGGGATCGCTCGGTTGATAGATCATTACCGCAGCCATACCGCCGATGGGCGCGCCCTGGCTGAGCTCACCTTTCTTCATACCGGCCATGAGCATCATCAGCGCGTTGTATTGCTGATAGGCAATCATGTTCGGCGAGGCCATGCCGATGGTCTGCGGGTCCGGAAAGACGCCCTGCGGGTCGTCTTTCCACATTTCAATGAGGCTGGCCAAGTAATCCCAGCGGCCGACATTCGTCCCCAGGAGCCGGCGCCGCAAGGCCCAGGCGATCGCTGGCAAGAACCGGCCCGCATTTCCCTCTTCATAGAGGACTTTGATCTTGAACGTGCCAACTGGGACGCCGATTGCGCCTTCCAGGCGCGCCAGGAGCTTCTCCACAATGAGGGCTTCTTGGGGAGTCTGAATCTTCGGGATGTAGTAATACACACCCGTGCCCGCGCGTGTGAGGGACCCGTAGTTGTTGAGCGCCCAGAGGGCAACGACGGGAACTACTCCGGGGACCGGTTCACCGTCAACCTTGATGTGGTCATACCGCACATGGATGCCGGGAGGACGCGCAAACCGCGTCGGCCACTGTGCCGGGGACGTCTTGATCTTGTACGCGCGCTTTTGGCCTTTCTTCACTACCTCATAGGGGCGGTCAGCCCAGCGTCCTTCGAAGATCTCTTTGGCGTTCTGCATGGCCGCAAAAATCCCCACCGGCTGATTCGTAGGCGTGCCATCGGGCTGGAAATGGGGCGGGGAGGCGTCTTCAAAGTCCGGCATATTCATGGGCGCGGGGCTATTCAACGCGTTGAAGGCCATGTCCAGCGGATGCCACGGCCCGGTGAGTTCCAGGCCGGGATTCGTCAACGGGTGAGCGTCCTTCGAGATAGGCACCTCGTCATTGAGCCGCCAGCGCCACTCGCTGTCCCGGTCGAGAACGTTATCAATCATGCCTTGGACGATTTGGCGAAACGTCCAAGGCTTCCCAGTCACGGGATCTTCAAACGTGTCGTTCCACTTCGGCCACGCATATTTCGTTCGCACCGGCGCGGCGGACTGGAGTAGCGTCCGGCGCGCGGTTAGCGCCGCGGCGATCTCCGGACCCAGCTCACGCGTGAGCGCGGCGATGGTCTGTTCGACATCGACATCCCGGCCGTTCACCTTCTTGGTTCCGAACAGCTCGGGGAACTTCTGGAGAATGTCCTCGCCGATCATGGCCTTGGCCTTCCTCGGGTCTTTCGTACGAGCGCGCCGGACGCGCATGCGAAATAGACCACTATTGTTGGCAGAGCGTCAAGCCCCCCAGCCGGCACATGAGGGTGCGCCGAGGTGCAGCAGAGCGGTTCAAGAGCTCATCGAAGTTGCCTATCCGGGTCCCTGCAAAATCTTCTCGCAAATAACTTTACTCCCACGCTGCCTCGCTGCAAGTCACAAATCGCTGCCACAGCTCGTCGGCGTGTCTGCTATCCTTATAAGCCATCCCTCCGTCCATAATTCCATGGGGAATCCTGACGGAAAGGGGTGGTCGGAGAGTTGAACAATCGCCCCGCAATTTTCGTAGATATCTGACAGTGAAGCAAAATCTGATGACCAATTCGAAAGGGACCCCGATGAAACGCTTTTTTGCGGTGACGGTATTGAGTTTGGTGTTTAGCATGGGAGCCTCGGCGCAGCGGCTCCCGCAAAATGTTGTGCCGGAATCCTACGACCTCACGTTCACACCCGATCTTGCCGCTGCGGCCTTCTCCGGTGACGAGACCATTCACGTGCGCCTGCAGAAGCCGGCCTCTTCCATCACCTTGAACTCCGCCGAGATTGCCTTCACCGAGACCACGATTACCGCTGGCGGAACTACGCAGACCGCCGCGGTGGCGCCGGACGAAAAAAACGAAATCGCCACGCTCACGGTTCCCAACGCGATCCCGGCCGGTCCCGCCGACATTCATATCCGTTACAAAGGTATCTTGAACGACCAACTGCGCGGCTTCTACCTGAGCCAGACCTCGCGCCGCCGGTACGCGGTGACGCAATTCGAAGCGACTGACGCCCGCCGCGCCTTTCCTTCGTTTGACGAGCCCGCCTACAAGGGCGTTTTTCGCGTGACTCTCGTCATAGATAAAGGCGACACAGCCATCTCCAACGGCCGGATTGTATCCGACACGCCCGGCCCCGGCAGCACGAAACACACGCTGCAATTCTCGCCGACGCCCAAGATGTCCACCTACCTCGTGGCCATGATGGTCGGCGATTTCGCGTGCATCGAAGGAGGCGCTGACGGCATTCCCATTCGCGCGTGTGCCGTTCCCGAGAAGAAGGACCTGCTGTCTTACGCGCTGCTTTCCGCCGAAAACATCCTCAAGTTCTACGACAACTATTACGCGATTAAATATCCTTTCCAGAAGCTTGACCTCATCGCCTTCCCGGATTTCTCCGCGGGCGCCATGGAAAACACGGCTGCCATCACCTATCGCGAATCCTTGCTGACCATTGACGACAAGACCGCATCGGTGGACGCGCATCAGGCGGTTGTCGGAGTCCTTGCGCACGAAATGGCCCATCAGTGGTTCGGCGACCTGGTCACCATGAAATGGTGGGACGACATCTGGCTCAACGAAGGGTTTGCCACCTGGATGTCCTGGAAGCCCGTAGAAGCGTGGAAGCCGGAATGGCACGCCGAGCGCAATGAAATTCAGGAGACCGGCGGCTCCCTCGGGACCGATTCGATTGCCTCAGTGCGAGCCGTGCGCGCAAAGGCCGAAACCCCGGCCGAGATTCAGACGCTCTTCGACGGCGTGGCCTATGGCAAGGCTGCTTCCGTGCTGCGCATGGTGGAAGCGTATGTAGGTCCCGAAGTGTTCCGCCAGGCCGTCAACGCCTATCTCGAAAAGCACGCCTACGGAAACGCCACCGCGGAGGATTTCTGGATTCAGGTGGCGGCCACTTCCGGCAAGCCGGTAGACAAGATCATGGCCGGCTTTACGGAGCAGCCCGGTGCGCCCCTGGTTTCTGTGAAAACTGCATGCAGCGGCGGTAAGACGCAGGTGACTCTCTCGCAGGAACGCTACTTCGCAGACGCTGCGAAGCTCGCGGCGGGGTCAAAAGAGATTTGGCAAATCCCCGTCAATCTCCGCCCGTCCGGCGCAAAGGACTCGGCGTACCATTTGCTCACCCAGAAGCTTCAGACATTCGAACTTGCCGGCTGTTCGCCGTGGGTCTATGCCAACGCAGGTGCCCGCGGGTACTTCCGCAGCAATTACGATCCCGCCGGCCTCGCGCGGATGAGCGCCGGGTTGGAAACCACGTTTTCGCCGGAAGAGCGTATCAACCTGCTCGGAGACGCCTGGGCCATGGTGCGTGTCGGCCGCTTGAGCATCGGCGATTATCTGGCGACGCTCGAGAAGATGCAGGCGGAGCGCTCCCGGGCCGTCGTGGACGTAATGATTGGCCATATTCCTCAAATTCACGACCACCTCGTCGCGCCGGCTGACCGGGCCGCTTTCGAAAACTGGGTGCGCAATTTCCTGCGGCCTGTTGCAAACGACCTCGGCGATACGTCCGTGGCCGGCGAATCGGACGACCGGCGCGGGTTGCGCTCCGACGTCTTCGGCACGCTGGCGGCTTTTGGCCGTGACCCTCAGCTCTTGGCGAAGTCCCGCGCCCTGGTAGATGCCTACATGAAAGATTCCTCGTCTGTCGACGCCGCGCTTGCCGGGAATGCCCTCGGAGTTTCCGCGCTGAATGGCGGCACGGCGCTCTACGACAAGTATGTCGAACATTTGAAGACGGCAAAAACGCCGGAGGAGTATTACAACTACTTGGGCGCGCTCGGACAGTTTACCGAAGCTTCGTTGGCCAAGCGCACCTTCGATTTTGTTCTCAGCCCCGCCGTGAGGAATCAGGATTTGTTCTATCTTTCTGGCCTTCTTGGGAATTACGCGACCCAGTCCGTAGCTTGGGAGTTGTTCAAGACCGACTTCAAGGCCATCATGGATAAAGGGGGTCCCGGGCTCGGTGCGGGAATTGTGCAAGTCGCGGGCTTCTTCTGTGACGGAACGCTGCGGGATGACTCGCAGAAATTTTTTGCCACACAGAATATTCCCGGCACCAAGCGTGTTCTGGAAAACGCCAAGGACGCCGTCAACGCCTGCATCGAACTCCGCTCGCTTCAGCAAGCGAAGCTCGCAGAATATCTCAACACGTCCCCGGCAAAGAATGCGGCTGGCGCAAGCGCCGCAACCCGCTGACGAACGGAAGTGTTGTAGTGCGGGTCCTCAAGGCGCCCGGTCGTCTTCCGGTTCAGGTCCGGTCTCAGCGGTGCCTGGCAGATTTTCGCCTGTTGCATTAGACTGGCAGGTCACTCGATCCGCACAGGGAGAAACTTCCGCCCGTGCCCGCGCGAAACCGCAATCATTTGAAGGTTCTGTTGCGCCGGACCGCCATTGAACGCCGCGTCCAGGTCATCGCTCGGGAAATCTCGCGCGATTTCCGCGGCGAAAGCGTTCATCTCATCGGCGTGCTCAAAGGGGCCGCCATTTTCCTGTCCGACTTGATCCGTCAAATCTCTTTGGATACTTCGCTCGACTTCATGGCCGTCTCCAGCTACGGCAAGAATAAAGAAACCTCCGGCCAGGTTCGTCTCACCAAGGATCTCGACACTAGTATCCAGGGCCTCAACGTCATTCTGATCGAAGACATTCTCGACACCGGTCTCACCCTGAATTATCTCCAGCGGATTCTCCAGCAGCGCCGTCCAAAGACGCTGCGCATAGCCGCGCTTCTTGATAAGCCCGACCGGCGCATACAGGCTGTCCACGCCGATTATGTCGGATTTACCATCCCCAACGAATTCGTTGTCGGCTACGGCCTCGACTACGCCGAGCACTACCGCAACTTGAAGGACATTTGCATCCTGAAGCTCGCCAAAGGATGATGGTTTGTCCGGCCCCTCCGCCGCGCCTGTTATAATGGGACCTCTTGCATCAGCGAATCTCATTCCATGGATCCCGTCGAAACTAACGCCCAGCTCGACCTTCCCGCCGAAGTGCTCGGCACGCTCGCCGAAATCGGCGAGGAGATCAACGCCTCGCTTGATCTGGACGAGGTCCTGGCCCGGACCGCCGCGCTCATCAAGCGCCTGATTGACTACGAGATCTTCGGCGTCCTGCTCGTGGATGAATTCTCCGGCACGCTCAAGCACCGCTTTGCCATTGGGTACACGCCGGAGCTCGCCGAATCCTTGCGCATTCCCATCGGGCAGGGAATCACCGGCACGGCCGCGGCCATCGGCCATCCGGTCCGCGTCAGCGATGTCTCCAAAGACTCGCGTTACATCAACGCCATTGACGCCGTGCGCTCTGAGCTGGCCGTCCCGCTGATGTTCAAAGGCAAGTGCGTCGGCGTCTTGGACATTCAGAGCCGCCATCTCGATTATTTCACTCGCGACCAGCAAAACATTCTCGGCCTGCTGGCCACGCGCCTCGCCGTGGCCATTGAAAACGCCCGCCTCTTCGAACGCACCCGCGCGCAAGCCGAAACGCTTCTTATCCTGAATGAGATCAGCCGCGAAGCCAGTTCCATCCTTGCGGTCGAGGAGCTTCTTCGTCGCGCCGCCGAGCTGGTCAAGCGCGTGATTGATTATCAGATCCTCAGCATTCTGCTGTATGACGAAGCGCAGCATTCCTTCCGCCATCGCATTGACATGAAATACGGCCAGCAGGTTCAGGGCAAGTTGCGCGTCGCCGCCACCGAGGGCATCATTGGCGCAGCGGCCTCCCTGCGCCAGCCCGTGTTGGTGCCCGATGTGGCCGCAGACCCGCGCTACGTCGAGGTCAACCCCGAGACGCGTTCCGAGCTCGCCATTCCCATGATGCACCAGGGCCGCGTCGTCGGCGTCTTGGACTTGGAGAGCCCGCAGCTCAACTACTTCACCGAGGAGCACGTCCAAACCCTTTCCATTCTCGCCGCGAACCTGGCCGTCTCGCTCGAAAACGCCCGCCTCTACGAGCAGGTGGCTCGCGACGAAGCCCGCATGGAGCGCGACCTGCAGGCCGCCAAGCGCATCCAGGGCGCCCTGCTGAGGCCCGTTCCTGCCGATGACTATGGTCTCGACATCGCCGCTCGCTACCTCTCCGCGCGCGAAGTCGGCGGCGACCTCTACGATTTCTTGCGCTATGGTCCGCAGCAGCTCGGCGTGGCTCTGGGCGACGTCAGCGGAAAGGGAACTGCTGCCGCTCTTTACGGGGCCGTCGCCATCGGCATCCTGCGAAGTCTCCTCCAGCAGAAGCTTCAGCCTGCCGAGATGCTGCGCCAGATGAACCAGCTTGCTTGCGAGCGCCGCATCGAGGGCCGCTTCATGACCCTCTGCTTTGCCACCTGGCAGAAGGGCCGGCGGAAGTTGCGCATCGCCAACGCCGGGCAGTCGCAACCGCTGCTCTGGAAAGGCGGCCGCTGCGACAAAGTCAAGCTGGAGGGGTTTCCGCTGGGCATCTACGACGACATCTCCTACGACGAGTGGAGCGTCACTCTCGATCCCGGCGATATCCTCGTGCTTTACTCGGACGGCTTGACTGAGGCCGCCGGTCCGGACGGACAATTCTATGGCTCGGGCCGGCTCTGCAAGGCCGTCTCCGAGCACGCGCAAAACGCCGCGGCCGAGCTCGCCGATTTCATCCTGAGCGACATCGAGTGGTTCACAAAGGGCGCGCCGCTGGCCGACGACCGCGCCCTTCTGGTCCTGAAAGTCAAGTGAAGCCGTCTGCTCAAAGCGCAAGTCGGTCGCGGCGATTCGTGGACCCGGCCGCCTGCACTCCATTCTTTTCTGTGCGCCGCGGCGCGCGCCGCGCGCCGCGAGTTTATTGCGAGGACATTGCCCTCGAGTGCGTCGCGCAATCCTGCGGCACGCCTGCTTATGTTTACAGCGGCGCGGCCATTGCCTCCTCCTACCGGGAACTCCATCGCGCTTTGGGCCGCCTTCCCCACACGCTCTGCTATGCCGTCAAAGCCGGCGGAAATCTCGCGATTCTCCGCCTCCTCGCGCGGCTCGGCAGCAGCTTCGACATTGTCTCCGGCGGCGAACTCGACCGTCTGCGGCGCATCGGAGTGCACGGCGGCAGGATTGTTTTTTCCGGGGTAGGGAAGACCCGCGAAGAAATCCGCGAAGCCCTGCGCTATCCCGGAACGCGCGGGCGCGGCGCGAAGCATAGCGGAATCCTTCTCTTCAATGTCGAATCGGAAGCTGAGCTCGAAGTTCTCACGGGTGAAGCCGCGCGGCAGGTTTCCGCGGGTGGCGCTCCGCCGGCGGTTTCTGTGCGCGTCAATCCCGACGTCCGGGCCGGCGGCCATCCCCACATTTCCACCGGATACCATCACCACAAGTTCGGCTTGGATTGGCCCGCCGCTCACCGTCTTTATCTCGCCCATCGCGGCTCGCGCTGGATTCGTTGGCGCGGCATCAGCGCGCATATCGGTTCGCAGATCACCAGTCTCGCGCCGTTTCGCCGCGCACTGGCGCGCCTGGCGCAATATTCCCGCGAACTTTGGCGCGAGGGGATCGCCTTAAGGTATCTCGATTTCGGCGGCGGTCTTGGCATCCGCTACACCGGCGAGGACGCGCCTGCGCGAGCTGCCTACGCGCGCGCATTGGCCGCCATCGTCAAGCCGCTCGGTTGCCATCTGCTGCTCGAGCCGGGACGCACAATTATTGGTCCCGCCGGCGTTCTTCTCACACGCGTGCTCTACATCAAAGAAAATCGCGGCAAGACTTTCGTGATCGTTGACGCCGCGATGAACGACTTGATCCGCCCGGCGCTTTACGGCGCAATTCACCCGATTACGAAAGTCTCTTGCGAAGGTGCGCTCACGCGATCCAAGAAGAAGACCGTAGATGTGGTCGGCCCGGTCTGCGAAACCGGCGATTGCCTGATCCATGACTGGCCGCTCGAAGATGTGCAGCCGGGAGACTTGTTGGCCGTGTGGTGTGCGGGCGCCTACGGTTTTGTGCAGTCTTCCAACTACAACGCCCGGCCGCGCGCCGTGGAAGTTCTGGTGGGAGGAAAGCGCTTCCGCATCATCCGCCGCCGTGAGTCTCGTGAGGATCTGGTTCGCGGCGAATCTGCGCGCTAATTCCTTCGGCGCATCTTCAGCTGCGTGTGCAGGCCCTTAATGCTCGCCCCACCCGAGCTTGTTTCGCAAAACTTCGTAATAGGTTTTTCTTGGCGCGCGCACCAGGAAAATAGTTTCGGGGGCTTTCGTGACGCGAACGCGGTCGGACGGCTTCAGATCAATTCCAATCTGGCCGTCGAGCGTCACATAGGCCGCTTCTCCCTCGGCCCATTCCACTTCGATCACCGCCGTGTCGGGCACAACCAGCGGGCGGTCGCTGAGCGTGTGCGGGCAGATCGGGGTGATCACAAACGCAGCTACCACCGGATGGATAATCGGCCCGCCCGCAGAAAGCGAATAGGCCGTCGAGCCGGTAGGCGTGGACACGATCAGGCCATCGGCTCTGTACTTCGAAACAAAATCTCCGTCAATACGCAGATCGAGATCAATCATTCGCGCCACGGCGCCTTTGTTCAGGACGGCGTCGTTGAGCGCGCGATGCGTTTCGATGCGCTTGCCCGCGCGGAACACCTCGGCCTGGAGCATCACGCGCTCGCTCACGTGATGCTGGCCCGCCAGCACCTGTTCGAGCAGCGGGTAGAGTTCCTCCCGCGTGACGCTCGTCAAAAAGCCGAGCCCGCCAAGATTGACCGGAAGAATCGGCACTCGCCGCTCTGCCGCGGCCCGCGCCGCCGCCAGCAGCGTTCCGTCGCCGCCCAGTACGATCAATAAGTCTGAAACATCGGCAAGCTCCTGCCGGTGCCGCTGATGGGCGCCGGCCGGGATGCACGTTGCCGTCTCATCGTCGCAAAACACCTCGCGCTTCCGCGCCTTCAGCCACTCCATCAGCGGAGGCACCGCCGCGGCGATGTCGGCGCGCCGCGGCCGCGAGATGATCCCGATCGTTCGAATGCCTTTCTTTTTCTCCATGGCGGTCGCCGGATTCTACTCTACGCCCTTCCGCCGCGCGTGCAGAAAAAACTCTTGATTGCCCTCGGCCCCTTGCAATCGGCTGGGCTTCACGCCGGCAATTTCAAGCCCTGCTTTGATCGCCGCTTCTTTCACGCGTTCGATGGCTTTCTCGTGCAGCCGTGGGTCGCGCACGATGCCTCCCTTGCCGATATCGCCTCGGTCCAATTCAAATTGCGGCTTCACCAGAATCAGGAACTCCGCTCCCCTTCGCGCCAGCGCCGCCGGCGGCGCGAGAACTTTTTCGGCGGAAATGAAAGAAACATCCACGGTCACCAGGTCCATCGGCTCCGGGACGTCTTTTGCGTTCAGTTCTCGTGCGTTCCGCTTCACTCGGATTACGCGGGGATCTTTTTGCAGCTTCCAGGCGAGCTGGTCCACGGTCACGTCCACGGCATAGACCTTCGCGGCGCCGTGCTGCAGCATGCAATCGGTGAATCCTCCGGTTGAGGAGCCCACGTCCAAACAGACTCGGCCCGCGACATCCATTCCGAAATCTTCCAGCGCGCCTTCCAGTTTTTGTCCACCCCGGCTGGCGTAGCGCTGACGTGTCGCGGTGAGCTCCACGTTCGCTTCGGTGGACACCAGCGCGCCGGCTTTTGCCGCTTTCTGTCCATCCACGGCCACTTCGCCGGCCAGGATCATGGCCTGCGCCTTTTGGCGCGATTCAGCAAGCCCTCGCTCGAAGAGCACGACGTCGAGACGCTTCTTGCTTTTTGATTTGCGCGGATTCACGGCTCAGGCGCGGCGCAATACCAGGTAATCGGCCAGTTCGCGCAGCCGCGATGCGCGTTCGCCATACGCGGAAAGTTCGCCAACGGCTTTTTCAGCCAATTCGTGCGCAATAGCGCGGGATTTGTCGAGGCCGTACACCGCCGGGTAAGTTGCCTTGCGCTGCGCCTGGTCCTTTCCGGCAGTCTTTCCCAGCGCTGCCGAAGATTCTTCCACGTCGAGGATGTCGTCCACCACCTGAAACGCCCAGCCAATCTGTTCGCCAAACCGCCGCAGCCGCGCGACATCGGCCTCGCCTGCTCCGGCGCACAACGCTCCGCTCACCACCGATGCGCGAATCAGCGCCGCGGTCTTCGACCGATGAATGTATTCGAGCATCGCCGGCGCGACATCTTTTCCCTCAGCTTCCAGGTCGGCCACCTGCCCGCCGACCATGCCGTTCACCGTCCCTGCTGACCTGGCTACCTCGCTCACCATGGCCACGCGCCGCTCCGGAGCAACCGGAGTTGCGCCGAGCGTCTCGAAGGCCAGCGTCAGCAAGGCATCTCCGGCCAGGATGGCGGTGGCTTCGCCGAACTGTCTGTGGCAAGTCGGCTTCCCGCGCCGCAGATCATCATTGTCGAGCGCGGGGAGATCATCGTGAATCAGCGAATAGGTGTGGATGAACTCCATCGCGCAGGCCGGATGCAGCGCCGGAGTAATATCGGCATCGAAGATGCGCGCCGCTTCCAGGCAAAGAACCGGCCGGAGCCGCTTGCCGCCGGCAAACACGCTGTAACGCACCGCGCGATGAATGGAAGCGGGCGGCGCGGACTCCGGCGGCAGCAGCCGGTCCAGCGCGGA
>DASWCG010000214.1:0-1726 GCA_036390175.1 Candidatus Acidiferrales bacterium
AAAGACCTCGTTGAACTCTTTGCCTCGACCGATCGCCTCGCCCAGCACTTCCACATCCCTTTGCAGTCCGGCTCCGACCGCATCCTCGCGGCCATGCACCGCTGGTACCGCGCCGAGCATTATGCCCGCCGTGTCGAGCTCATCCGTGAACGCCTCCCCCATGCCGCCATCGGCGCCGATATCATCACCGGTTTCCCGGGCGAAACGGAAGACGAGCACGCCGCAACACTCGCGTTCATCGAATCACTGCCGTTCACCTATTTGCATGTCTTTTCGTATTCGAAACGGCCCGGCACAAAAGCCGCGACCCTTTCGAACCCTGTCCCTGGCGCCATCATCAAGCGCCGCGCCCGCGAACTCCGCTCCCTTGGCGAAAAGAAAGCCGCCGCCTTCCGCCAATCTCAAATCGGCCGCACTCTTCGCGTCCTTACACTTCGTTCTGATGAACACGACACTTCGGGTGCGACGCCCGCGCTCTCCACCAATTATCTGAAAGTCCGCGTTCGTGGGACTCATCCGGCCAACCGCTGGCTGGATGTGTGTATTTCGAATGAGAAAGGGAATTACCTGCTGGGAGATGTAGCGCAGGCCGGACGGCCCTATGCCTCGAAAATGACTTGCGCGAGTGCCTGAGCCTTTGTGTGCGTGATGCTCAGCGCGACATGCTTCACTCCGAGCTGCTGGGCAATTTTTCCCGCCTCGCCCCCCAGTGCCAGCGTCGGCCGCCCGCCGGCCTCCCGCACCACCTCCAGATCAACCCAGCGGACCCCGCGTCGCCACCCTGTTCCTAAAGCCTTCATCCCCGCTTCTTTCGCCGCAAACCGTCCGGCGTAGCGTTCGTATCTGTTTTTGAACTGCTCGCAGTACTCTCGTTCCTTCGCCGTGTACACTCGTCTCAGAAATACTTCACCATGGCGCTCAATCGCGGCCTGGATGCGGCCCACCTCGGCAATGTCCACGCCCATTCCTATGATCAAGACGCCTCCAGCGCTCGGCTCACCGGCCGTCTCCGATTATACTGGTAGAGTTGTGACTCCCACGAAATCACTGACGGCCAGGCGCATCGTCCGCAAACAGCGTATTCGAGCGATTGCAGCGCCCGCTTGGACCGAGCACGTCGCCCACGGCATTCGAATTCTGCAAGCGCCGGCGTTCACGAAAATTCCCTGGCTCGTCCACGGCTTCAGCACCCGGGCGGGCGGCGTCAGCGATCTCGAATGCAAAAAGGTCTTGAATCTCGGTTTCGCGGAATGGGACACGCGGGAACTTGTCGTCGAAAATCGTCGCCTCTTTCAATCTGCGCTCAATGCAGACGATCTGACGCTCGTTACCCTCACGCAATCCCATTCGGATGTTGTGCAAGTCTTCGATTCCGTGCCCGCCGAGTCCTGTCGCGGTGACGCTTCCACAACAATTCGCCACGGCTTGCTTCTCGGCGTTCAGACCGCCGATTGCGTCCCCATTCTTCTCGTCGATCCCAAAAAGAGAGCCGTCGCCGCCGTTCATGCCGGCTGGCGCGGCACGCTGCAACGCGTCGTCACAAAAGCCATTGGGAAAATGCAAATGCAGTTCGGCTCGAGGCCAAATGGCCTGCTCGCTGCCATCGGCCCTTCCATCGGCGGCTGCTGCTACGAAGTCGGCACGGAAGTTGCCGTCGAATTCAAATCTCAGTTTTCGAATGCTTCGGACTGGTTCGATGAACTCCGCACCGGCGACGAGCCCAATC
>DASWCG010000215.1:0-4216 GCA_036390175.1 Candidatus Acidiferrales bacterium
TCGTAAAAGGCGCTGAAATCGGCCTGGAAGGCGTTAAAGGAAAGCGTATCGGCCGGGGCGAGAGCGAGCGTCGAAAACGGCGCGTCGCCACCGGCAAAAAGATCGAAGATACCCCCGGGCGCAGGGTCGCCGAGAAGAGCGAACCGCATCCGCGTGGAGGGGCCATTGAGCTTGAGGCTGCCTGCAAATGCGCGCAGCGAGTCCACGTGCAGGGCCCGCACGAAACCCCGCCCATCGAATTGCAATTGCCCCGAAGGCGCGGAAGGCACGAAATCCGCCACGTTGGGAATCCGCAGGAAGATTTCGACAAGGCCACCGGGTTCCATGTGCTTCTGCGCTTCACGAAACTCGGCAACCTCGCCGAGCTGGGCACCCTTCGCCTCCGAACCCGTAAGTCGAGCAAGTATTCTTTCCAGAAGCGCCCGGCGGCCGGCGTTGATCGCGTAATGTCCGGCCCGAGCGCGAAATCTCGTGTCCGTCTTGCCGACCACTTTTTCGGCTGGAATATCACCGATATTGAATTTCGTTATGATGGGCGCGTCGGAGGAGTTTTGCTCCCAGCGTTGTTCGAGCTTTTGGAAAAGGGCCTGTTTGCCGGAGATGTCCACCACGAAAAACGAATTGTCCGGGGAATGCGCTTTCGCGGGACTCTTTTGATCGGCCGCTGCGGCCGTCTTGGGCTGTTCGACCGCGCCGACAAGAATGGGGCTTTCCAGAAGGGACGCGATTTCCTGGAGGTCGGCGGGGGTCAGTTGCTTCCTGGGGTCCTTCTTCTCGGAATTGCTAAAAATTTCCTCGGCCAAGGCGGCGCGGAAAGGCAGGAAGTCCGGATCATTCCACAGAGCGAGCAGGGAATTGACGTGACTCAATTGCGATTGGGGCGCCAGCCCGCGCCAATACAGATAAAACGCGGTGTCCGGCGGAAGTTTGGCCGGTTCCAGACGGTCCTGCGCCAGCGCAGGCGCGGCAAAAAGTCCAGCGACGAGAAGAAAGCAAATGAGCCTATCCATGATGAGCATGCCTCCGGAAAGCGCTTTTCCCCCGATTACCTATTTGCACGGGAAGATAGGAAATGCTAGCTGCTTACGGAAAGATGGGAAAGCCCCGTTCCGCGGGGAGTTTCCAGAATACGGAACAGGGCCGGAGGCGCAACGCGCGGAAACGGATTTAAGACGCCGGCTTGGCGGGCGGGCTCGCAGCACCCGCATCTTTCGGCGTTGTCAGATAACCTGTGGCGTGATCCTTAGCGACCTCAAAGACCACAATTTCATAAGGAGACCGCTGGCCCTTCACATAGAACTGCACGGGCTCGCCAACGGTCTTGTCCTTTTTCTCGATGGACTTGTCGTCGGCGCTGACGGTGATGGTGTAACGCTGCTTTTTGGCGTCAACCTTTTGCAGGAAGATCTGGATGGGGCCGACTTTTTGTGCATTCTTAGACTTCTGCAGGGTGAATTCGAAGATGTTGCGTTCGCCGCGGCGCCGCAGCTCATCCAGATCTTCGTGGGTGCGGGCAATCAGTCCGCTCATCACGCCGGCGTCGCCAATGGCCCGCTCGAGCTTCCCCTTGGTGGCTTCGAGATCGCTTCTTACGCCGCCGACTTCGGAAGCTACGGCGCCGATTTTCTCCTCGCTTTCCTTGCGGACCTGGCCGAGCTGAGCGGTGAGGCGTTCATCGCTGGCTTTTTGCTCCTTGCGAACCTGCTCCGAAATGCTCTTGGCGTTGGCAATGTCGGTCTTGGTCACGCCCACTCTTTGCTCGGTGACTTCCAACTGCCCCCGCATATCCGCGAGGCGTGAGTTGGACTGATCGAGCCGGGCCGTCAGGATGGCCACCTTGTCGTTGGCCTTTGCCAAATCCGCCTCGAGCTTGGCGCGCGCGTCGTACCCCATATAGGCCGTGAATCCCAACGCAGCGATCACGGCAACAAACGCGATCACAATCCAGCGCGGCGTCGAAGTGCTTTCATAATGCTGCGCTTCTTCCTGCTGCGGAATGTCCGGCGTCGTGCTCATCGGATCTCCTCCCAGGGGCGCGGAATGGCCCGGTTCAGACGGCAGAGAATTATCTCGCGGAGAAGCGAAGTTTGTCCACCGGCAAAGAGGATTGGAGCGTTATGCATCAACGGGAGGCCGTGCGGCGCGGCCAGCGCGCTTCGACGCTGGTGGTCAGGCCGCCGCGGGGAGTGAATTCGCCGCGAACAAGGCACCAGACCGGCTTGGTGGCTTCCACGATATCGCGCAAGATGCGGTTGACGGCGTTTTCGTAAAAGATTCCGAGGCTGCGATACGCCAGCAGATACATTTTCAAGGCCTTCAACTCGAGGCAGAGTTTCTTCGGCTGATACTGAATCGTGATGGTGCCGTAGTCAGGAAGCCCGGTCTTGGGGCACACCGAAGTGTATTCGGCAAAACGCGTGGTGATGGTATAGCCGGGGAACTGGTTGGGCCAAGTCTCGAGGCGCGGCAACCGGGCGTGCACGCCGGCGCGGGCGTGTTCTGCTGTGTAATTCGGCATTCGGTCTCCTGGGAATTATTCTACACGCTGGATGGACGATGCGCGCGCGAAACCACGCGGCCGGGGCGGACGCGGTTGCCTTGACGGGCTCGGGGATTCCACGCTATAAATTTATGCAGGACAATCTCGATAGCCGCCCAGCAAACCGTACGCGCAACGCGGCAGGCTCTTTCAGATCGTTCCGCTCAGGCGGTATCGTCTAGGGGTTAGGACGCCAGATTCTCAATCTGGAAACCCGGGTTCGATTCCCGGTACCGCTACCACAATCCTCTGTGCTAGTTGCAGACTTTTTGTGCAACCTACCTTCTCCGGCCCGCGCAGTGTGGTAGCGTTCCGGAGGGGGCGAAAACTCTTCAGCGAAACACAGATCAGGCAATTACGATCCGACAGATTGCTTTCCGCATGCGGCGAATCTGCTTCGGGAGTGAGCAAGAAAATCAGGTCACCTGGAATCCGAAATCCCTTGCATGCTATATACTTTAGGTTGTAAGGAAAGACCCTGACTAGCATGTATGGGTGCTATTATGGGTCTTTGTCGACTTTTCTACAGCTTTATTTCGGACCAGGAGCATGTATCTGTCTAGAAATAAGGCAGATACGATGTTTCCAATGACGGAGGAATGACACTAACCTTGCAACTGGCCTGAGGGGTTGACCCGCATAAGGATTACATGATTTACCTGATAGCGCAGCCGGGGGCTGGGTGGTATTGAATGAAGGGTTTTGACACTGGGGGCTGACAACCAAAACCGAGTTCTTGACGAACAGGAGTGTATCCTCATGGCTCGAAAAAACAGCAATCCCGGGGAAACGCAAGTTCAGGAGGAGCTCGGCGGCGTCGTGCAACATGCTGAAGCTACCTCTGTGCTGCTCCGTGAGCTGGTGGCGCACTTGCGCCAGAACCGTACGCAACTCCGCGAAGAGTGGGCGCGCCGAATCACGGAAGCGCAGTTGCTGACGGCGATGACCAAGGAAGAGGTCTTCGCCGAGGCCACCTCGGTCTACGACAATTACGTCGAGGCGCTGGAAACCGGAACCTTTGAAGCCCTGCAAGCCTACGCGCGCAACCTCTCTGAACGCATCATCCCACGAGGCGTGGAAACGCACGAAGTCGTCGGGATTGTGCTTCTGCTCCGCGACGTTCTTGCGCGCTCCCTGTTTGCGAAGTATCAAACAGACTTTACCAAGCTGAATCGCATCCAGGACGCCTACGAGCCCGCTGCCAACCGCATCGCCAACACCGTGGCCGTGGGATTCGTGCAAGAACGCGAGCGCGTCATCCGCCAGCAGCAAGAAGCGATTCGGGAACTGTCGACCCCGGTGCTGCAGGTCCGCGAGCGCCTGCTGATCTTGCCGATTATCGGCGTGATCGACCCGCAACGAGCCCGCCAGTTGACCGAGCAGTTGCTGCGGGGCATCCGCACCAACCGCGCCAAGGTCGTGGTGATTGACATCACGGGCGTGGCGGCCATGGACGCGACGGTCGCAAACCACCTGGTACAGACGGTCGAAGCATCCCGCCTGCTGGGCGCCACGGTCATCGTCACGGGCCTCTCGCCCGAAATCGCGCAGACCATCGTGAATATCGGCGTAGACCTGGGGAAGATGAATACCGTCGGCGATCTGCAAGGCGGCATCGAACAGGCCGAGCGTCTGCTGGGCTACAAAGTCGTGCCTCTAGCGGCAGTTTCATAATTT
>DASWCG010000216.1:0-10362 GCA_036390175.1 Candidatus Acidiferrales bacterium
ATCGAGCGTGACGGGACCGGAAGGCGCGGCCTTCAGAAAGTAGTCCAGGATAGCGCCGTTCGGAGGATTCTCCGCGGTAGGCTCTTCCGGCGGAAGGGGCGTGCCTTCATCCGAGCCGGGGCGGACACGGAAAGCGGGCGCTGGCTCAAAGAGAAAAGCATCCGCCTGCGCGACGGATTCGTTGAGCTGACGCAGCGGCGTTGCGCCGTCGAGAAGCCAGAACGACCGCCCGTGAGTGGCGATAACCAGATCGTCTTCATGTATGACGAGATCGCGAACGGGCACCGCGGGCATATTGAGCTGCAGCGATTGCCACTGGTCGCCGTCGTTGAACGAGACAAACACACCGGTCTCGGTGCAAGCGTACAGCAGCCCGCGTCGCACCGGATCCTCGCGGATGCAGTTGACGTAACTTCCCTCGGGGATCCCGGCGGCAATGCGCTGCCAGGTTTTTCCGGAGTCGCGCGTGCGGTAGAGATGTGCGCGCAGGTCTTCGAGGCGATGGCGATCCACTGCCGCGTACACCGTGGCGGGATCATGCCGCGAGGCTTCCAGATGCGTGACTTTACTCCACGGCGTGAGCTCCGGCGGAGTCACGTTTGTCCAGGTCTTTCCGTCATCGCGGGTAACTTGCATAAGCCCGTCGTCGGTGCCAATCCAGATCTCACCCGCGCGATGCGGCGAAACCGCAATCGTATAAATCACACCGAGGCGCTTTCCGTTTCGTCCGTTGATCGCTGCGGAGTCGTCAAGATTCGGCGGAGCGCCGGGATCCTCGCGCGTCAGGTCCGGACTGACGATTTGCCAGGTTTGGCCGCCGTTCTTGGTGCGGAAGAGGACTTGTGACCCGAAGTAAAGTTCATGTGGGTCACGAGGAGAAAATACAAGCGGCAGAGTCCAGGTGCGGCGGTATTCTCCCGGGTGCGCGAGCGCCGGCTGGACGTTCTGGTTTTCGCCGGTGCTCAAGCGGAATCGAGTGACCGTTCCGCCGTAAACGGCGTCGGGATCGAATGGGTCGGGCTGGATGTAACCGTTTTCGCCGCCCGCCTCGATGGGACGCCAGTCGTGAGAGTTCAACGACGCATACAAACTGCGGCTGGGCGTGGCGGCGGCGCCGCTGTCCTGCTGCGCGCCGTAGACCCAGTAGGGAAAACGGCTGTCGGTGATGACGTGGTAGAACTGGCCGGTGGGCTGGTTGTACCACGAACTCCACGTCTGGCCGCCGTTCACGGTGACGACGGCACCCTGATCGCTGCCGAGAATCATGCGCTGCGGTTCATCGGGATCAATCCACAAGAGATGATAATCGTCGCCGCCGGGCGCGCCTTTGATGGCCGTGAAGCTCTGCCCGCCATCGCGCGAACGATAGAGAGAAGTGTTGGACACATAAACCGTGTCGGGATCTTTCGAGTCCACGGCGACGTTGGAAAAATACCAGCCGCGCCCCCAGATCCGCGCTTCGCTGTCGGTCCGGCGCCAGTTCGCTCCGGCGTCGTCGGAGCGGTAGAGCCCGCCTTCCCTGGCGTCCACGATCAAATAAATCCGCTGCGGGTTTGACGGCGCGAAGGCGATGCCGATGCGGCCGAGTCCTTCCGAGGGCAGGCCGTGGCCGGTCACGTGCTCCCAGTGGTCGCCGCCGTCAGACGAGCGGTAAAGGCTGCTGCCGGGGCCGTTCGAGGGCGGGTAGACGTTCCACGGGGGGCGCCGCGTTTGCCAGAGCGCGGCGTAAATCGTCCGCGGATTCCGCGGGTCGAACGCCAGATCAATTGCGCCGGTGCTTTCATCGCGAAAGAGCACGCGCTGCCAGGTCTTTCCGCCGTCGGCTGAGCGAAACACTCCCCGCTCGCGATTGGGCCCATAGGCGTGACCCAGCTCGGCGACGAAAACCAGATCGGGATTGTGCGGGTCAACAATAATTCTCCCAATCTGGCGCGAATCGCTCAGGCCGATCCGAGTCCATGTCTTGCCCGCATCACCGGACTTGTACATTCCATTGCCGTAGGTAATGTCAGAACGCATGTCGGCTTCTCCCGAGCCGACGTAAATGATGCCGGGATCGGACGGCGCCACGGCAATCGCACCGATCGAGGCGATGGGCTGGCTGTCGAAGATGGGCGCCCAGCTTCGACCGGCGTCATTGCTTTTCCAAACACCGCCGCCGACCCCGCCAAAATAGAAGACGTTTGGCTGGCCGGGTACCCCGGTGACTGCCAGGACGCGCCCACCTCGAAACGGGCCAATCATCCGCCAGCGCAACTCATTGAAAAGAGAGGGGTCGAATTGCTGCGCGCCCAAGGATGGCGCGAATGCGGAGGCGCAGATAAATGCAATGGTCAGGTAAGTCGTTGATTGTAAAGGCCAATTCTGAAAATGTTTCACGTGAAACATCTCCTCGGAGGTTTCGCCTTCGAACAGAAGGGCGGAGTATATACCAACCTCGGAATGCCGTGAGAAATGGGAGGCAGCCTTCTTCAGTCGGCGGGCGCCTTGTTCTTTCCGTCCGGATCTATCATCAGGGTCGGCAGGTACGCGAGGAAGCCTGCGGCGATCAGAATCGCGCCGAAGAGAAGGCCGTTCATACCGAGAATGGTTTCCTGTTCGCCGCGAACGACGGACAAGATCAGCAAAAGCGACGGGCAAACTCCGAGCAGAACTGCGCCGAGAATTCCTCCGCGGACCTGGAACGGCCGCGCCAGTTCCGGTTCACGGATGCGCAGGAAAACCAGAGCCAGAAATTCGAGGATCAGGCTGAGGCCGGAAATGAGCACGTCCAGGGTCACCAACCGTTCGAATCCGATGCCCAGGCACAGCGCCCAACCCGCTGCCAGAAAGAGAATCGCCACCCAGGGCGCGCCGGTCTTCGGATGCACCCTTCCGAAAACCTTCGGCAACATGCCGTCCTGCGACATGGCCAGAGGAAGCCGCGAGTAGCTCATCACCAGCGCGTTTAACATTCCGAACCCGCTCATCATCCCGCCGAGAACGAGGGCGGCGCGAAGCCAGCGTCCGCCGAGCAAACCCGCGAAGTCGGCCCATGACCCCGTCTCGAACGACGATGCGGGAATTCCCGTGACCCACATCGCCGCCACGGGGAGGATGTAGGACACCGATACAATGGCCACGGCTAGAAACATGGCGCGCGGATAGGTCCGCTGCGGACGGTCCACTTCTCCGGCGACCGTGGAGGCATTGTCCCAGCCCATATAGTTCCACATGCAGATGAGTATTCCCCCCAGCAGGCCCACGGTGGAGGTGACCGGCGCAGTGGCCGCACCGGCCAGCGCACCCGCCTTGAACGGCGCGAGCAAAACAATCAGGGCAAATGGCGCAGAGAGCAGTAAGAAAAGTCCCAACGAAGTGGTTCCGACCACGCGTATGCCACCGATGTTCAACAGCGCGCATACCGCCACCACGGCCAAGCCCACCATCATCCGGCGGAGGTTCGTGTCGAAAGAAGGGAGCAAGCGCGTGAGATAGGCAATGAAGAGCGCCGGATAAATGGCCATGTCGAAGATGCTGGCCACCAACGACAGCCAGGCCTCCTGAAAACCCCAGAACTTCCCCATCGCGCGGCGCACCCAGACGTAGTAGCCGCCCTCTGCCGGCAGGGCGCCGGAAAGCTCGCCAATCATGAACGCGGTCGGAAGGCTCCAGAATAGCGGGGTAAGCAAGAGGATCAGGATGCCGCGGCCGTAGCCCGCGCCATGAATGATGTCTTCGGTGCCATAGGTTCCGCCGGAGACCATGAAAAATGTGGCGGCGACCAACGGCCAGAGAGTCAGCTTGGCAAGTTTTTTCTTGGAAGAGAAGGCTTGTGCGGGGAACCTTGTCGTGACCGGGACACTGCTCAATTTCTGTGGTGTCCTCCTGGGGCGACCGCCGCTCTTGCGAACGATTCCGGAGCAAGCTCGCAACCGCAGAATACAGAGTTCATCGCGCAGTGCAAGAAAAATCTGAGCGCGCGCTGCAGAAAAGTTTTTCACAATCCTGCGGGCCGGACGCCGCCGGGAGAGGCGTATACTGCGGCGCGAACCAGAACACGCGGAGGAGGAAAAGAAATGCTCCGATTTATTCTGCAGAAAGCGACCGTTCTTGTCGCTGTATTGTGCATGGGGGCCGGCGCGCAGGCGCAGCGAGGAAGCTTTGCAGTCGGCACGGCGACGGCTGCGCCCGGGCAGAAGGCCACGGGTTTCATCGAAGTCCCCGCGGGAGTGGACGCGGCGACAAGCATTCCCGTCGCCGTGATTCAGGGCGCGAAGCCGGGGCCGGTGCTGGCGCTGGTTTCCGGCTCACACGGGACGGAATATGCCTCGATCATCGCGGTGGAGAAACTGATTCAATCACTCGACCCGGCGAAGGTTGCCGGCACGATCGTCATCCTCCCCCTGGTCAATATTCCATCTTTTTTGCAGAAGGTCCCGCACGTGAACCCGGTGGACGGCAAGAGCATGAACCGGTTTTATCCCGGCAAACAAGACGGCACACAGACCGAGCGCGCATCGTGGTTGATTACGAAGCAGGTTGTGGAGCGCTGCGACTACTTGATTGATTACCACGGCGGAGACCTGGACGAGAACCTGCGGCCCTACAGCTACTGGTCCAAAACCGGCAATCAGAAACAAGACACCATGACTCATGACATGGTGCTGGCCTTTGGGCTGGACCACATTATTATTGTGGCCGACCGTCCGGCGGATCCCAACGCCTCTCGTTATCTAGACAGTACCGCGAGCACGCGCGGCAAACCGGCGATTGCCGTCGAAGCCGGCCACGCCGGCACCGTGGAAACAGACGACGTTGAGGCGCTGACCAATGGAACGCTCAACGTAATGCGCTACCTCAAAATGTTGCCCGGCGAGGCGTCCGCTATTGAGCACCCCGTATGGATCGCCAAAATCAACCCGATGGTCAGCGATCGGGACGGGATTTTTTATCCCGCGGTCCAGCGCGGCACGTATGTAGAGCAGGGCATGAAAGTCGGGTACGTGACAGACTACTTCGGAAACACCGTCTCTGAGGCTCGGGCGCCCTCCGCAGGCGTGGTGCTCTATATTTGTTCGGTCCCGTCCATGAAGAAGGGGGATACCGTAGCGTACGTCGGCGAGATTGCAGCGAATGCGCCTTGAGACGGACGCGAGATAAGATGGAATTGCTCGCGATGTGTTGACAGATGTATGCTCGCGCGCTCCGGGGAGGGAAGGACGATGAGATTTCGACGGTTGGGAATCCGGCTGAAAATCGGGATGGGTCTGGCGTTTGCCCTGCTCACGGCAGCAGCGGCCTTTGCGCAGGAGTACGACCAGAAATTCTTCTCTGAGATGCATTGGCGCGGCATTGGACCGTTTCGCGGCGGGCGGACCAAGGCGGCTGCAGGTGCTCCCAGCCAGCCGAACGTGTTTTACATCGGCGTTTGCAACGGAGGCGTGTGGAAGTCGGACGACTACGGCCGCACATGGGCGCCCATCTTCGATCAGCAGCCCACAGGCTCGATCGGGGCGGTGGCTGTGGCGCCTTCCAATGGAAATATTGTTTATGTGGGGAGCGGGGAAGGGCTGCACCGGCCGGATCTGTCCGTCGGAGACGGGATTTACAAATCCACGGACGCCGGAAAGACCTGGACGCATCTCGGTCTGCGCGATGGGCAGCAGATCCCGCAGATTGCCATTGACCCGCGCGATGCCAACCGGTTGTTCGTTGCCGTGGCCGGGCATCCCTATGGGCCGAACGAAGAGCGCGGAATCTTTCGCTCCAGCGATGGCGGGCAAACCTTCCAGAAGGTCCTCTACAAAGACGAGAACACCGGCGGCGCGGACGTTCAGCTCGATCCCGCGAACCCTGACATCGTGTACGCAACGTTGTGGGAGGCGCGCGAAGGCCCGTGGGAAAACGGCGCTTGGAATGGCACAGGCGGCGGAATTTTCAAATCCACGGACGGAGGCCAGACGTGGCAGCCTCTGACCAAAGGGCTGCCGGAGGGAATCGTGCAAGCCAACATCGCTATCGCGCGGAGCAACCCCAACCGGATTTTTTCGGCCGTGGCCTCCAAGACGGCAGTCGCCATTTATCGCTCGGACGACGGAGGGCAGAGCTGGTCTTCCATCACTACCGACCCGCGCCCCGCTGGACGCATTGGCGGCGGCGACCTTCCTGTCCCCAGGGTTGATCCGAAAAATCCGGACGTTGTGTATATCACCAGTACGGTCACGTACAAATCCGACGACGGCGGGAAGACCTGGACAGGCTTTCGCGGCGCTCCCGGCGGCGACGACTACCAGAACATGTGGATCAACCCCGACAATGCGGACATCATTTTGCTGGCCAGCGATCAGGGCGCGATTGTGACCGTGAATGGCGGCGCGTCGTGGAGCTCGTGGTACAACCAGCCGACGGCCCAGCTTTACCACGTCGGCGCAGACAACGCGTTTCCCTACCGTCTGTGCAGCGGGCAGCAGGAGAGCGGCTCGGTGTGCATCTCGAGCCGCGGGAACGACGGCGAGGTTACCATTCGCGAGTGGCATCCGGTAGCCGCCGAAGAGTATGGCTACGTCACGCCCGATCCGCTCGACCCCGACATCGTCTATGGCGGCAAGCTGACGCGCTACGACCGCCGCACGGGGCAAGGGCAGCACATCATGCCCAAGCCGTTTCGCTCGCAGGACTTCCGCGTATTGCGCACGGAGCCGGTGGTTTTCTCCGTAATCGATCCGCACATTCTTTACTTCGCGTCGAATACTTTGTGGAAGACCAGGGACGGCGGGCAAAACTGGCAACAGATCAGCCCGGACCTTACGCGCAAGACGTTTGAAGTGCCGGCAAGCGTCGGCAAATACCGATCCGAGCCGACCGCGCAGGCGACGCAGCGCGGCGTGATTTACGCGGTGGCGCCCTCTCCGCTGGAAATCAACCGCATCTGGGCGGGAACCGACGACGGCCTGATCCACCTGACAACCGACGGCGGGAAGAATTGGGTGAACGTTACGCCGCCGCAAATGAGCGCCTTCGAAAAGGTCTCCGTCATCGAGGCCAGCCACTTCGACGCGCCAACCGCCTACGTGGCCATCAATACATTGCGGCTGGATGACTTGCGGCCGCACATCTTCGGCACTCACGATTCGGGCAAGACCTGGACGGAGATTGCCAACGGAATTCCGAATGGCGAAACGGTGAACGCGGTGCGCGAGGACCCCGTGCGCAAAGGGCTGCTGTTTGCCGGGACCGAGCGCGCTGTGTATGTTTCGTTCGACGATGGCGGCCACTGGCAATCGTTGCGGTTGAACATGCCGGCCACTTCGGTCCGCGACATCATTATCAAGAACGACGATTTGGTTGCCGCGACGCACGGACGCGGGTTTTGGATTCTGGACGACATCACGCCGCTGCGGCAACTCGACTCGAAGGCCACAACTGCTGAAGCTATTTTATTTCAGCCGCAAGCTGCCATCCGCGTTCGCTGGGACATGAATACGGACACTCCGCTGCCGCCCGATTTTCCCGCCGGCGAGAACCCGCCGGATGGCGCGGTGCTGGATTACTATTTGCAGTCGGCGGCTTCCGGGCCGGTTACTCTGGAGATTCAGGACGGCGAGGGCAAAATCGTGCGGCGCTTTTCCAGCGCGGATCCGGTCGAGCCGGTCGACCCCAAGCCCAATATTCCTGGCTATTGGATCCGCCCGCCGAGAAGGCTTTCGAGCGCCGCCGGCATGCACCGTTTTCTTTGGGACCTGCACTATCCTCCGGTACCCGGGATCAAACCCGAGTATCCGATCGCGGCCGTGCCTCACGACACAGCGCCGCAGGCCACCTCTCCGTGGGCGCTGCCGGGGAAGTACACGGTTGTGCTGAGCGTGAACGGCAAGGTCTATTCCCAGCCGCTGACTGAGCAGATGGATCCACGCGTCAAGACAACTGCGGCAGGGCTGGCGCAGCAGTTTAAGCTGTCGAAACAAGTGTACGAGAATGTTTTGACCGTCGCTCCCGCCGTGGACCAGATCGAGTCGCTGCGGAAGCAGCTCTCGGACATTCGTCAGCGTGCCAGCCAGGCCGATTTGAAAGCAGCCCTAGAAGCCTTCGACAAGAAACTCCAGGCGCTCGAAGGCGTGGCGGCACGCCGGCCGGGACCTGCCAACGAAGCCCCGTCGCTGGGCGGAATGCGCGCGCGCTTGCTCATGTTATTGGGAATCCTGCAAGAGGCGGATGTCGCGCCGACCACGCAAGCGGCCAGTGCCGTCAACGAACTCGAACAGGCAGTGCGCCCGCTGATGCAGCAGTGGGAGGCAGTCAAGTCGCAGGATCTCGCGGCGTTGAACGCGCAGCTTCGAGGCGTCAATCTGCCGGAATTGAAGCTGGACTAGAGACTGTCGCGTATAATAGTTTCAAATGCGTTGCTTTCTCTCGTCCATTGCCGCAGCCACAGCTCTGGCGGCCACCTTGCTCGCGTCAGCACAAACCAGCGAGCCACCCAGGGAAAAAAACTGGCAGCGGATCTGCGCGCACGTTACAGCGCAGCCACTAGCAGCGCCGTCGTTCGCACACGTCGAGTCTGAAAGCTGGCTCTCGCATTGCAATGCCGAGGAGCTCTATTACGGCTTTGACCGTCCGGCTGACCTGGTTGCTGCGCTGCAGTGCGCCTACTATGAACGAGCTCATCCTCAGCCCGCTCGCGGCGATCCCTTTTACGGCACAGGGGTGCTTACGATGCTCTACGCCAACGGCAAGGGTGTCCCGCGAGACTACGACCTCGCCATCCGCTTCGCCTGCGAGAACTCCTGGGCAGCGGAAGCCGAGATGGAGTTACGTGTCGGCCATCTCGAATTTCTGCGCGACACCCACGCCACCACCTCTGATTTCGACCTTTGTGACGACGGAACAAGCGGCCTCACCGAAGGCGCCTGCGAATCTGTTGTGCAGGGATTTGCTGATGCCAAGCGCCGAAAGGAACTCGACACCATTGGCGCCTCCTGGCCGTCTCAGGTGAAACAAGCTTTCAAAGCGCTGCAGGAAGCTGAGAATGCTTTTGAAGACGCACGTACGGGAAACGAAGTTGACCTTTCCGGCACCGGCCGCGCAGCCTTCGAGCTTGAAGAACGAGGGCGTCTGCGCGACCAGTTCCTTATCAACTTGCGCCGCTTCGCTAAGGGCGATCTACCGGCAGCTTCATCCGTCGCTGGAAAGGCTGTCGATGGCAAACTGAATGACGTCTACCAGCAAATCCAACAGTCACCAGCGAGCGATTGGCAATGGGGCACGATCAAACCTTCTGGCATCCGCGAGACCGAACGCGCTTGGCTCAAGCTGTCCGCTGCCTGGGTTGAGTTCGGCCGCCTCGCTTACCCCAGCCTTAGCGCGGATCGCATTCGCACTCAGCTTACCCGCCTGCGCGTCCATCAGCTCCAGTCGCTCATTCCAAAGCACTAATTCCCCGACCAGGTCGTGGGCGACGGCATATCGCATTGTTGACACCTTGCGCAAACCCGCTTGTGACGATGCTTCCGGCGCTCGCCCCTATTTGATAGATTCAATATAGTTAGACCGGAATCGCGATCCGTTCCTAACCAGGTGACACGTGCCCGAACCAAGGGCGCGAGATTCTGTAAGTGCATCGCCGGAGAGGGCGATGGAGGAGTTAAACGTGAAAAAGGCACGGATTGTTTTTTCGATTCTCGGAGCATTCGGCATTTGCGGCGCGCCGGCGCTGAGCCAGGCGCAGAGTTCCTCGAGCAATGTTTCCCGCGCGACGAAAGCGGTGAATTACCGCCGCGCCGGCTCCTCCACCAACATCAGTTTTCAGGGCACCGAATTGATGTCCGGGGCCACCGGCGAAGCCAGAGTGCAAAGCAAGAGCAACCGCATTGAAATCGAAGCCAAATTCGTAGGCCTCGATGAAGCCACCAAGTTTGGTCTCGAGTATCTGACCTATATTCTCTGGGCTGTCTCGCCAGGGGGCCGCGCCGTCAACCTCGGCGAAGTGGTTCTTAAAGCCGGCAGCGGTCAAGTCAAGGCCATCATCACCGACATGCAGACCTTCGGCATGATCGTCACCGCCGAACCTTATTTCGCGGTCACACAGCCAGGCAACACCGTGGTCCTCGAAAACGTCTTCGGCCCCACCACGCTCGGCAAAGTGGAAAACATCGACGCGAAATTCGAGTTGATCGCGCGCGGGGCGTATTCCTCTTCGAACACCAGGATTGAAAACGCGATCTTTGGAATCGACCGCAAGACGCCGCTCGAAGTTTTTGAAGCGCGTAACGCCGTGCGCATCGCCCACATCGCTCTTGCCGACAAGTATGCCCCTTCCATGGTCGCCAAGGCCGAACAGCAACTCCGAGGCATGGAAGAAGCCTACGCCCAACACCGCGACAG
>DASWCG010000217.1:0-31739 GCA_036390175.1 Candidatus Acidiferrales bacterium
GTAGAACTGCTGGCGCGGCCGGAGTTGCGCGGCAAGCCAGTCGTTGTCGGAGGCCGCCCGGATCAGCGCGGCGTGGTGAGCGCGGCGAGCTACGAAGCCCGCAAATACGGCATTCATTCTGCGATGCCCTTGCGCACCGCCGGAAAGCTCTGCCCGCACGCCGTCTTTCTCGACGGAAGCCACAAGCTGTACGGCGAATGGAGCGACCGCATCGCAGCGATTCTCGCGAAGTACTCGCCGGTCGTCGAGATGGTTTCCATTGATGAAGCGTATCTGGATTTGTCCGGCACGGAGAGGTTGCACGGGCCATCGCTTGCCGCCGCAGACCGCTTGCTTCGTGAGATCACCAGTTCTACGAACTTGCCATGCTCCGGAGGACTCGCTTCCACGCGTCTCGTGGCCAAGGTCGCCTCCGATCAGGCCAAGCCCCGCGGCCTGCTTTGGGTGGCGCCGGGAAGCGAAGCCGCATTCCTCTCGCCCCTCGGTGTCCGCAAAATCCCCGGCATCGGGCCGGTGACCGAGCGCGGATTGAAGGCGCTCGGCATCGAAATTGTCGAGCAGCTTGCCGCGGCTTCCCTGGAAAAACTCGAGGGAATCTTCGGGCAATGGGGTACGGCACTTTACCGGAAAGCCCGCGGACAGGATTCCTATGAGTTTCTTGTGGATGCCGAGCCGAAATCCATTTCACAAAACCACACTTTCGGCGAAGACACAACAGACCGCGCGGCGCTCGACGCCATGCTCAGCCACCTGACCCAGAAGGCCTGCAAACGGCTGCGCGAGTCCGGCCTCGAGACGCGCACGGTGACCCTGACCATCCGCTATGCGGGATTCGATACGCACACGCGCTCGAAAACCCTTCCCGAGCCGACCTCTCTCGACGCCGTCATTCTCGCTGTCTTCCGGCACCTTTTTGATGTCCACTGGAACCGCCGGAGGAAAATTCGCCTTATCGCAGTATCTCTCAGCGGATTTCAACACGGCGCGAAACAACTCGGCCTCCTGGACTCCGCCCGCCGCGAAAAATTGGACCAGCTAACCCTCGCCGCTGACCGCCTGCGCGACCGCTTCGGCTTCTCCAAAGTGCAATTCGGTGGTTCTCTCCGCCGGGAAAAGGACTAGCTCCGGCAAGAACTCGACTCCTCTGCCGTATAATGGCGACCGATGTCCCCCCACACGCTTGCAGACCGCATCTGCCGCACTCTCCGCGCCAATGGCCATCAGGCCTTTCTGGTCGGTGGTTGTGTGCGCGACCTCGTGCTGGGTCGCGAACCTGCTGACTTTGACGTCGCTACCGATGCGGTTCCCGAACGAGTGCAGGAGTTGTTCCCAAACGCCAATGCTGTCGGCGCGCAGTTCGGTGTGGTCATTGTGACGGAAGAAGGAACGCACGTCGAGGTCGCCACCTTTCGTTCTGACGTCAGCTATTCTGATGGACGCCACCCCGACGCGGTCGTCTATTCGCACACACCGCAAGACGACGTGCAGCGTCGCGATTTCACCATCAATGGACTCCTCCTCGATCCGCAGACCGGCGAAGTTCTGGACTTTGTGGGTGGCAAGGCCGATGTACAAGCCAAACTTATTCGCGCGATTGGCGATCCGGTGCGGCGCTTTGTCGAAGACAAGCTGCGCATGATGCGGGGGGTGCGATTCGCAGCACGCTTCGGCTATGCCATCGAACCGGCCACTTTTGCCGCAATTCGCCAGCACGCCCACGAAATCGGCCAGGTTTCCGCCGAACGCCAGCGCGATGAGCTTACCAAGACGTTGACAGAGGGTGCGGCTCGCCGCGGGTTCGAATTACTGGATGACCTGGGATTGCTGACCCACGTGCTTCCGGAAGTCGCGCGCATGAAAGGTGTCGAGCAGCCTGCTCAATTCCACCCCGAGGGTGACGTCTCGGTTCACACCCGCCTCATGCTCGAAGGGCTGTCCGCCGGGTGCTCTCCGACACTGGCCTGGGGCGTTCTTCTCCATGATGTGGGGAAGCCTCCCACGTTTTCGTCCCCAACCGGCCCCGACGGGCGGATCCGGTTCGATGGGCATGTCGAGGTAGGCGGGCGCATCGCTGAGGATATCTGCCGGCGCCTGCGTTTCTCGAATGAAGACACGGAGCAGATTGTGGCCTTGGTGGAGAATCATCTTCGCTTCAAGGATGTATTCGAAATGCGCGCGTCGACGCTCAAGCGATTTGTGCGTCTCCCGCGTTTTGACGAGCATCTCGAGCTGCATCGCCTGGATTGCCTCTCGAGCCATCGCAATCTTGACGCGCATGCGTTCGTTGTGCGCTTTCTCAAAGAGACTCCCTCGGAGCAGGTGCGGCCTCGCCGCCTGCTCACCGGTGACGATCTGCACGCAATGGGATTTCTCCCTGGACCCCGGTACAAGGAAATCCTGCAGGCCCTAGAGGACGCCCAACTGGAAGGCCGCTTGGCGGGACGGGAACAGGCCATCGAATTCGTCCAAAGGAACTATAAGCTGTAAGACATTGAGATATTTACATTTAGCGAATGGGTTGACGTGGGGCGGGCTTGTGTGGTAGAAACGTGAGTATAGGAGGCTAAGGAAATCTCACTGTCCTGTTTTCTAGGCTGTACCTTTTAGCCTCAGGCTGCATCTAAATCCTTTGAGTATCTAAGCAAGGTCTGCGATGCTCCTATTTGGTAGGGGTAACAATGACTGACCCAAAATTTCGTCTTCCGGAGCAATTGCCCATCCTGCCTGTGCGGGAAACAGTGCTGTTTCCGGGCGGTGTTCTGCCTCTGACCGTCGGCCGCGAGAGCTCGCTTGCCCTGGTGAATTCCCTCGAAAACTCCGAAAAGGTTCTCGGCATCGTGGCGCAACTCGACCCTCGAATAGAGGAGCCCACCGCCAGCGACCTCCACTCTGTGGGCACGGCGGCGCGAATTCACAAGCAAGTAAAAATGCCCAACGGAAATGTGGTCATTTTCCTGGAAGGGCTGCAGCGGATCCGCTTGGTAGACCTGCTCAGCTTCAAGCCCTTTCTGCGGGCGCGCGTGCAGCCCGAACCGGATGTCACGGGTCCGAGGGACGCCGAGCTGGAGGCGCTCGAGCGCAATGCCCAGGACCTATTCCGTAATGTCGTCGCCCATTCCCCGCAGCTCTCCGACGAACTTCAGACAGCGGCCATGAACATTGAAGATCCGGGCCGTTTGGCGGACTTCATTGCCGGAAATCTGCCTTCTCTCTCAACGCTTTTGCGGCAGGAGCTGCTGGAGACTGGCAGTGTGCGGAAACGTTTGGAAATCCTCATCCGCGAGCTTTCCAAAGAACTCGAAGTGCTGGAGCTCCGCAGCAAGATTCAGGAGCAAGTGCAGGAGCAAGTGAGCCAGAGCCAGCGCGAGTATTTGCTGCGCGAGCAGATGAAGGCGATTCAGAAGGAGCTGGGCGAAAGCGAAGACGGCCAGGCGGAGATCGACGAGCTGCGCAAGAAGGTGGAAGAGTCCGGAATGCCCGCGGAGGCGCGCAAGGAATGCGACCGCGAGCTGAAGCGACTCCAGAAGATGACGCCCGCTTCCGCGGAATACATGGTGGCGCGGACGTATCTCGAATGGATGACTTCGCTTCCCTGGGCCAAGTCTTCCGGAGCGGAAGAGATTGACATTTCCAGGGCCCACGAGATTCTCGACGAGGATCATTACGATCTCGAGAAAGTCAAAGAGCGCATCCTCGACTATCTGGCCGTAAAGAAACTCCAACCGGGGATGAAGGGGCCGATTCTGTGCTTTGTGGGACCGCCGGGCGTCGGCAAAACTTCGTTGGGAAAATCCATCGCGCGAGCGCTGGGCCGGAAATTCGTGCGCATGTCCCTGGGCGGAATGCACGATGAAGCTGAAATTCGCGGCCATCGGCGCACCTACATCGGCGCATTGCCCGGCCAGATCATTCAAGGCATCCGCCGCGCGGAAACCAACGACCCGGTGTGCATGCTGGATGAAGTGGACAAGCTCGGCCGTGATTTCCGGGGCGATCCCTCGTCGGCGCTGATGGAGGTTCTGGACCCGGAGCAGAACGCCACGTTCCGGGATCACTATCTCGACGTTCCGTTTGATCTCTCCAAGGTGCTTTTCATCGCCACGGCGAACTGGATGGACCCGATTCCCGATCCACTGCGCGACCGCATGGAGATCATCGAGCTTCCGGGCTACACCGCCGAGGAAAAGCTGCACATAGCGCGGAAATACCTGATCCCGAAGCAGGCCGCCGAGCACGGCATCAAGGCAGGGGAGCAGCTCGAGTTCGCCGACGAAGGCTTGCAGGAAATTATTCACAGCTACACGCGGGAGGCAGGCGTGCGCAATCTCGAGCGCGAAATCGCCACCCTGGCCCGCAAACAGGCCCGGCGAATTGCCGAAGGGAACACGGAGCGGGTCGTCGTAACGCCGGAAGTGGTCCGCCAAGTCCTTGGCGTTCCGAAGTTTCGCGTGGAAAAGGAGATTGAGGAGCGCGTCAACCAGCCCGGCGTATCCATCGGCCTGGTGTGGACGCCCGTTGGCGGCGACATCGTCTTCATCGAGGCCAGCCGGATGCGCGGCGGCAAGCAGTTCACGATGACCGGACACCTCGGCGAAGTGATGCAGGAGTCCATGACGGCCGCACTGACCTGGGTGCGCGCGAACGCCGAACGGTATGGCATTGACCCGGACTTCTTCCGCAAGCAGGACATCCACATTCACGTTCCGTCGGGCGCGGTGCCGAAGGATGGTCCCTCAGCAGGTGCGGCGATGGTGACGGCCCTGGTGAGCCTGCTGAGCGGGCGCACGGTGAGGCCGCGCGTGGCTATGACCGGCGAATTGTCTCTCGCCGGCGTGGTATTGCCGGTGGGCGGGATCAAAGAAAAAGTTCTCGGCGCAAAGCGGGCGGGGATTCATGAGGTGATCCTGCCGGCGGACAACCAGCCGAACGTGGTGGAAGATCTCCCCGAGCATCTGCTAGAAGGAATGAAAATTCACTACGTGCACACACTCGATGAGGCGCTGGAACACGCTCTCTCGAAGGAGAAAGTCCTGCCGATGCCGCTGCCGAAGAGCGAACCGGCCAAGAAAATCCCGTCCGAAGGGATCCCGCCGGTCCATTAAGACAAATGCATTTGCGTCGTGACGGCCTGGCGATTCCCGCCAGGCCGTCTTTGTTTTGGCGGGCCCGCCAGAAACAGCACGCGATGTGATACATATTTCTGGTGCCGTTCAGGCGAACTCCGAAGCCATCGCGCCCTGTCATGCTTGCCGCCGGGATGTGCGATGCGCTCGACCGCGATCGCATTGTGCCGCGCTTCGTGGATACCTACGTCGTCGAGCACGGGCGCTACGGACTGCAAGTCCATGCTACCCGCTATCGCGAACTGCTCGACACGATTGGACGGGAAGCGTTGCTGGTGATGACCACGCGGGCGCTCGAGGCACACGCTGAATGGACTGCCGGGAGGAAGCCTCGTCCCAGCCAGCGCGAGGCGGCACGGACCCTGCGGACGCTGCGCGGGCAATTCCTGGCCGCGCTGACGAGGCAGCAAGACTGGAGCGCGGGTGACGCACTCGAATTCCAAGCCGATTTGGCGCTATATGAGTCGCCCGGAGCCCCCGCACTAAGACAGAAGAGGCACAGGCAAGGACCATTCGTAGATCGCTGCGCGTTCCTGCTGGACCCTTCGTTCCTAGAGCAGGCGCGAGCGGCTTCAGCGAAGCTCTTGCTGGAGCTAGAGCAGTTCGCCGATTCCCTGGTGAAAAAAATCTTCCCTTCCGCGGGAAAGCGGTGAGCGGGGTTGCGGCGGCCCTCGGCCTAGACGATTCGTTCGACCTGCACGGCCGTACCATAGGCCAGCACTTCGGTGACGCCCTGCATGACCTCCGTGGCATCGTAGCGCATGCCGATGATGGCATTGGCACCGTGCTCGGAGGCATGCTGCATCATCAGCTCGAAGGCATCTTCGCGGGTCTTCTCGCACAAGTTGGTCAAGATGGTGATGTTCCCGCCGACAATCGTTTGCACTGCTGCGGCAAGATTTCCGAGCACGCTCCGCGAACGCACGATGATCCCGCGCACGATTCCGAAGTTTCGAACAATGCGATAGCCGGGGAGCTCGAGGGCACTGGTCACCAAACTTGCGTTGATCCGGTCGTTCATTCGCTGTCCTCCTCAGGACCAAGGATAACTGGCACGATTCTACCTGCGACACCTGCTGGTGCGGAGAAGATTCGCTTCTGCTATTCTCGCGGCATGGAGAACATCTTCTACATCGTGGCCACAATCCAGATCCTGCTCGGAATTTACGCCATAAGCGAAGGCTTGCGCTGGCTGGGAATGGCGCGGCGCCGCTTGGTGACGCCGCCAGCCTTCTACACGCCAAGCGTCGCGGTCCTCTGCCCGTGCAAAGGGGCAGAGCCCGGGCTGGCGCAAAACCTTCAGACTCTTTGCGAATTCGATTACCCGAATTACGAGGTGTTTCTTGCCGTGGCGAGCTCCTCCGACCCCGCCTACGACATCGCGCGGCGTTTCGGCGACCGCGCCAAGCCCAAAGTCCATTTGGTGGTGGCCGGGCTTCCGGAGGGCTGCGGAGAAAAAGTGAACAACTTGCGGGCAGCCATGGATCAAGTTCCGGCCGAGTCCGAAGTCTTCGTCTTTGCCGATTCCGATGGCCGGCCGGGGCGCCACTGGCTGCGGGACCTTGTTGCGCCTTTGTCTGACGCAAATCTCGGAGCAGCCACGACGATGCGCTGGGTCTTTCCGGGCGGTGGCGGGTTCGCCAGCGCGATGCTGGCGGCATGGAACGCTCCCATCAGCACATTTCCCGGCGAACTCAAAAACAATTTCTCCTGGGGCGGCGGAACGGCGATCCGCCGGGAAGTCTTCGAGCAGGCTCAAGTGCGGGAATACTGGCGCACGTCGGTGAGCGACGATTTTTCGATGACACAGGCGCTGCAACGGGCTGGGCGGCCGATTCAGTTTCTTCCCGAGTGTCTGGTGCCGTCGCTTCTGGAAACTGATTTCGACGGGCTGATGGAATTCACCAATCGGCAAATCATTATTACTCGCGTCTATGCGCCGCGCTTATGGATCAAGGCCGGAGCGGTCCACCTCTATTATGCCGCGACTCTTATCTGCGGATTGGCCGCGCTGGTGACACAGCTCGCGGGAGGCAATCCCATCCTCCAAGTCCTCGTGCTGATGCTCGGCGCCGCTCTGCTGGCAGCAGTTCGCGGCGTGTTGCGGATCGTGGCTGTGGGCGAACTGTTTCCCGCGTGGCGGCCGCAGCTGATGGGGCAAAGCTGGGTGTGGACGATTCTCGCGCCCGTGGTCCCTTTTCTCTATTGCGCGAACTTCTTCATTTCTGCATTCACGCGGAAAATTCATTGGCGCGGAATACGCTATGAACTGGTTTCACCGGGCATGACGAAAATCCTCACGCGTTAATCCAACGCGGAATCCTGCTCCCATGCACCCATCAGCGGCCGCTCAGGAATGGATAGTGCGCGGAGGCGGCCATGAAAAACAACATGGGGAACGAAAGCCAGAAATTCGTCCTTGATGCCAGGAAAGCCAGCCGGCTGAGCGCGGCCGCTTCGGCGGGCATTGGAGTTCCTCGTTCGCCACTAGCCTGAGTCCAGCCTATCAACCGCTTCTGGCAGCGCCAGATGACCCCCCAGACATTCAGCAACATCAGCAGACCCATTCCACCGCCGACGGAAATCGAAAGCGTGCGATTGCCGCCTGCGGGCTGGCTGTTCCAGGCCAGGACGGCCCATGTTGCAGCGAACATCACCGCGGCAATCGGCACTGCGAGGACGCGGCCGTCTGCCAGCGTCCCCCGGGCAAATTTCAGGAGAAGATACTGCACGCCCCACGCGAGGGCCCACACGACGAACCACCCGGCCAGCCAGCGCCACATCAGACGCGGTTCGCCCGCATTGACCGCGTCGGTCTTGGCCAAGATCATGTAGTATCGAAAGCCAGCCAGAACCGTGATGACAGCTCCCCAGCGAAACCACCACATCGCCCGGGGCATCAGCTTAGGAACGACCTTACCGCGTGTTCCGGCGTCCAAACCCTTCATCAACGGAACGTTCACCAAATTGAAAAAATAGAGCAGACCAACCCAGGTTATCCCCGCAGTCAGATGAATCCAGCGAAGAATGATCAGCTCGGGCTCGCCCCCGCCTATCGGGAATCGAACGGAAGCCTTCCATAGGCTTAGAGCAGCCACCATAAGAAATTCCATGTATCCTCCACAACACTGCGGGGCTTACGCTTTTCTCGCGCCTTGCGGGCAGGATTGTACCGCTACAGGAGAGAGAATGTGAAGGCGCCCTCCATGGAAAAATTTCTCGCGAGGAGAAATTTATACGCAATCCGTCCTGGTAGTAACCATCCGGGAGGGCTCTAAATACTGGTTCTTTCAGGAGATACATTGAGAGCGCTGGAGGTCATTCAGATGCTCCAAGTAGGAGGTTCGGGTGTCCGGTCTCGGGGGGAGTTTGTGAGCCTTGCTTCAAAGGCAGTATTGCCGGGAATAGCCCGGTCGGCCTGTTAAGCTGGGTCATGCATGCCGACCTATTGCGAGTCGGCATAACCCCTCTGACCTGCCTGCCAGCCCCGAACTCATGGTCTACGCTCCGGCCCAAACCCACCAGGGACCGCAGTTCGCGCGGTCCAAGCAGGAGGATGAGTGAAAGCAAGCCGCAGAGCACCCCGGGCAAGATCCAGACAAATCGAGAGAGTCCAAATCCAACCCGAAATATATGCATTTTACGAGAAGCGATCGGGTACAACTCACTTTCGGGTGCAGGCAGGACCAGGCGGCCGGCTGCCCGTGGAGCATGCCGCGGCCCTTTTGGCGATACACTGTCTGGTGCGCGGGCAATCGCCCTCAGATTACGGAGTGATGGTTGGGGCAGGGGACAAGTTGACCAAAGGACTGAGCTCGCGTGCAAAGGCTCTTCTCAAGGCCGGGCGCTTGATGGCCGCTCCTGTTTCTTTGACCCGGCGGGAGGAAGAGGTCTTGCGCGGAGTGATGCAGAGCCAGGCCAACAAGGAAATCGCCGCAGCTCTGAATCTGTCCGAACGGACAATAAAATTCCACATCTCCTCTCTGCTGGCAAAGTTTCAGGTGCGCAGTCGCATGGAACTGGCCCGAGAAGCTGCGCGCACTTCGTTGCCTGGGCCGTACGTGGCCGGTGTGGATCCAGGAATGGTGCCTGCCATTGGGGGCCCGGTTCATTCACTCGCGCTTCCTGGAAATGCCGTTCGCCCTCCCATGCACAAGGGTGCGGTTGTGCCGATGCGTGGACGCAGGATGACAGCGTAAAGGTTTATCCGGAAGATTCTCCACGCAGACGAGGAATACACAGGGCCTGTAGCGCGATCTCTTTAAGTGATCGCGAATCCTTCTCCAAGTGGGTTCGACACGAGGGCGAAGAAGCTGGCCATAGAATTTCTTCTCGTCTGGGGGAAATTATACGCCCCGAAAGGAGGGTTTTAGCTGTAAGAGCACTCTAAATACCCATTCTTGCAACACTTAGAAATCGCTGCTGAATGGGCAGTCCAATTGCAGTTCTGTATAGGATTCGGTGATCGGGGCTGCGCGCCTGTTTTCGTTTGAAGGCAGCACTGCAGAGGGCAAATGTGGCATACCTCGCAGGCTGCGTTTATCACCTCATACTCCTATCGGCTTCGCACAATCTCTCGGGCCTACCGGACCCCGAATTCATCATCAAAGCTCGGCTCAGGTGCGGTGAGGATCCGCAGCACCCGGGTCCGCGGATCGAGAGGGTGTGGTGAGAGGAACCACCAGACCAGTTAAAGAGAGAATCCATCGAATTCAAAAAGCCCAAATCCTTGGGACCTCGTACGCATTTTGCGAAAAGCGATCAGGAACAACTCACTTCAGAGTGGAGGCCGATTCCGATGGCTGCCTGCCAGTGGACTACGCCGCTGCCATGCTGGCTATGCATTGTCTAGTTCGGGGACAATCACCCGCTGATTATGCCGTGATGGTTGAGGTTGCAGGCGTAACGACCAGCGAATTGAAACTGCGCGCCGACGCCCTGTTGGAAGCCGGGAGAATGGTGTCCCTGCCGGTCCCCTTGACGCGTCGTGAGGAAGAAGTGCTCCGCCACGTAATGCAGAACCTTGCCAACAAGGAAATCGCCTCGGCCCTGAATCTCTCCGAGCGGACAGTCAAGTTCCATGTTTCCGCCCTGCTGGCAAAGTTTCATGTGCCCAACCGTGTGCAACTGGCACAAGAGGGCGGCCGTGCGATGATGCCCGTTCCGCCCCCGGCGCGGGAGGCAAATGGCGCGATCCCTGCTGTTGCGGGCTCGACGCATTTCTGCGCAGCTTCCGGAAACGATAACCGTAGATCCATTCGAAAAGGGGATGTCGTTCAGATGAGTGGGCGTATGACGAGGGTCTAGGGGTTTGGCGGAAGGGTTTCGCAAGCGGAGAAGAAGTACTAAAGGGCCCGCTCTTCAGCGCAGGGCGGGCCCTCCGCAGTCTTGCAGTATCGCAATGCGCGGAAACTACTTTTTCGCGGCGGCGAAGTTTTCCGCGATCGCGTCCCAGTTGACCACATTCCACCAGGCTTCGATGTAGTCCGGCCGGCGGTTCTGATACTTCAAATAGTACGCGTGTTCCCAGACGTCCAGGCCCATCACCGGCTTGCCCCCGCTCATGAGCGGATTGTCCTGATTCGGCGTCGAGTCCACGACGAGCTTCCCGCCCTGGAAAAACAGCCAGGCCCATCCGGAGCCGAAGCGGGTCGTGGCTGCTTGCGCGAACTTGGTCTTGAAGTCTGCAAACGACCCAAAGGCGGACTGAATGGCCGAGGCCAGTTCGCCTTTGGGCTCGCCACCTCCGCCCTTCTTCATGATCTTCCAGAACATCGAATGGTTCCAGTGGCCGCCGCCGTTATTCCGGACAGCGCCGCGGATGTTTTCGGGAACCTGATCGAGGCTGCGAAGAAGATCGTCGAGCGACTTTGCTTGCAGCGCCGCGTTTCCGTCGAGCGCTTTGTTCAAATTGGTGACGTATGCGTTGTGGTGTTTACCGTGATGGATTTCCATCGTCATTTTGTCAATGTACGGTTCGAGTGCATCAGAAGCATAAGGAAGCGGTGGGAGTACGTGGGCCACTGGCCCCTCCTTCTTCAAAGATGGTTGTTGATGTGCCATGAGAATCCTCCTGTCTCGCATTTCCCTGCAATAGGATTTTTCCGTTCCTATTCTATCGCTGCGGCGAACACTCTACAACCCATTCGCTAGGCATAATCGCCGCAGGGCCCAGGCAGCATGTTCCGCAATGACCGGGTCCTGTGAATCAGATAAATCGTCGAGCAACTTGGTGACACGGGGATAAGAAGCCGAGCCGGGACGCAAGCCGGAGTTGCCCAGCGCTACGCAGGTGTTGCGCACCAGCCCGCGCCACTTCGCGCGCTTGACCGGGCTTCCGCGAAAGACTTGCCGATACTCCTCTTCTGTAAGCGAGGCCAGCCATTCCAGGTCGGGAAAGAAAAGAGACTGCTCGTGTGCGGCAACTTGCGGCTCGCTGAGGGCTGATGCTGAACCTCCAGTTTCGGGTTTCGCGTTTTGATTTCCAGAAACAGCGTTCCAGTTCCTCGGCTGAAAAGCGGCGAGCGAGCCAACCGGCGCGTTGCGGTTCCAAGGGCAGACGTCCTGGCAGATGTCGCACCCGAAGACGTGGCGCCCCATCGGCTCACGTAACTCGGGGGGAATGCTGCCGCGAAGCTCGATCGTCAGGTAGGCGATACACCGCCTTGCGTCGAGGACGTACGGCTCGACGATTGCGGTTGTCGGGCAGGCATCAATGCACAAGCGGCAGTTCCCGCACAAATCCGGCGGCGGAGCTTCACCGGGAGCAAGCGAAGGAGCTAATTCGAGCGAGGTAATGATTACTCCGAGGAAAAACATCGAGCCGATTTCTTCATTGATCAGGCAGGTGTTTTTTCCCTGCCAGCCAAGGCCCGCATGCCGGGCGACAACGCGTTCGAGAATCGGCCCGGTATCCACGTAGGCGCGGGCCTCAAAATCACAAGGGAACTGCGCGTGCAGTGCGGCAGCCAGGTCCTCCAGCTTGGCGAGGAGAACGTCGTGATAATCATCGCCCCAGGCGTAGCGCGAAATCCAGCCGCGGGGCCGGTCTGATTTCCCCGTCGTGGCTGGAGGAATTGCTTCGGTCGAAGCCGGGTGGGAGGAGTTGTAGTTCAATCCGCAAACAATAAGACTCTTTGCGCCAGCCAGCATTCGCTCGGGCGAAAGGCGCCGCGGGTCATCCAGGTAGTGCATCTCGCCTGCATAACCCCGCGCCAGCCATTCCGGCAGGCGGCCGAGTTCGGGATAGTCCTCGACCGCAACTACGCCGCAGAGGTCAAACCCCGCTGCGCCGGCGCGCTCAATGATCCACCGGGTATGTTCCCGGGAAGGCACGGAGAAATTGTGCCGCAAACCTGGGGTAGAAAGCGAGCCGATGAGAAAGAGATTGGCCCTTTCCTGCCGCACCAAACAGGACCCGGACTGTTTGTCCGCTAAGCCTTCGTGACGTTCTCCGCCTGGAAACCCTTCGGCCCCTGCTTGACCTCGAACTCCACGGTGTGGCCTTCGGTCAGGGTCTTATAGCCATCCATTTGGATTGCCGAAAAGTGAACGAAAACATCTTCGCCCGACTGGCGCTGGATGAAGCCATACCCCTTGGACGCATTGAACCACTTCACGACACCCTGTTCTCTACTCAACTTCGGCGCTCCTTGTTCTGTGAAGTAGCGCTTGGCCGGGGGTAACGCCAGTCGGTGGAAGTATCGCCCGAGCGAAGTTCCCAATACCCACGGTGTCACGACCCCGCAAACGCGGGGGTACTTTGGCACAACTCTGAGCCGCTGTCCAGAGGGTGAGCCGCTGGTTTGCTAACTGAAGCTGCGGACGGCCGTGTTTTCGTCGGAGTGAATGTCGAAGACGGTGTAAAGCTTGGTGATAAGCATCACGTCGTGAACTTTCTTGGTCAGATTGAGCAACTTCAGCTCCCCGCCGCGGTTTCTCACCGAGTTGAAGCCGCTGACCAGTTCGCCGATCCCCGAGCTGTCAATATGGCTGACGTCGCCCAGGTTGAGAATGATGCGGCTGTTTCCTTTGGTCAGGAGATCACGGAGGAGTTCGCGCAGCTTCGCGCTGCCCTCGCCGAGCGTGATTTGCCCGCTGATGTCCACCAGCGTGATGTTGCCGGACTCCCGCGCAGTTGCCTTAAAGCCCAAGAGTCATTTCTCCTTGCGAGTGGCCCGCCGCTTGGCCGTGGCCACATTCGGCGACACCGTTCCCCGATCCGGAAACCGCTTGGCCATGATGATTTCGGCGCCGCCTTGTGGCCCGCGGGCGACTTCAAATTCATCCATGAATGCGCGCATCAGAAAAATCCCGCGCCCCGACATCTTCAGCAAATTCTCTTCCGCCAGCGGGTCCGGGACATCGGCCAGATTGAATCCCTCGCCTTCATCGAGAACGTGAATCACCATTTTTTCGGGGGTCAGCTCGAAGGCAAGGCGGATCTTTTTGTCGCGCCGCTCGCTGTTTCCGTAATGAAAGGCATTGATGACCCCTTCGCGCACTGACATCCCGATGCGGTGGCATTCCTCATCGCCAAAGCCGGCAGCGCTGGCCACGCGCAGGCTCATCTCCTCGGCAAGGCCCACGCTGTCCAGAGCCGTATCGAGGGTGACATCAATTCGGTTGGTTTGCGGTGTCATTCGGGGTCGCGGGCCCTCCGGCAAAACTTCCTTCGGGCCGATATTCAGGACCGTCTCCGCGCCTTGGGATAGCCGGCGAAAGGAACTCTTCTCACGCTGCCGCCAGGGCTGACTGCAAGCTACGTATGGGTAGCATAGCGGCCAAGGCGAAGTCAATGGAACAAGCCTATCATGACTGGCGCTAACCGGGGAGTGTTGGCAAGAGCTAACGCGCAGCATCTAGGCCCAATAAGTGCGGTCGAGGCTGCGGTACTGGACGGCTTCGCTCAGGTGGTTGGGCTGGATGCCCGCCGAGCCGTCCAGATCCGCGATGGTGCGCGAGACTTTCAAGATGCGGTCGTGCGCGCGGGCGGAAAGCCCCAGGCGCGTAATGGCGTTTTCGAGGAGTTTCTCGCCTTCCTCAGAAATCGCGCAGTGTTTTCGAATGAGTTTCGGCGGCATCTGCGCGTTGGCGTACACTTTTTTCTCCTCCGCGTAACGCTTCAACTGCGCTTGCCGCGCCTGTATCACGCGCTGCCGCACGCTGTTCGAGTCTTCCGCCACATGCTGGCTTCGCAGTTCCTTGTACTTCACCGCGGGGACTTCGATGTGGATATCAATACGGTCCAGCAGCGGACCGGAGATTTTCGAGACGTAGCGCTGGATCAGTGGAGGTGTGCAATGGCATTCGCGCGTCGGGTCTCCGAAAAAACCGCAGGGACACGGATTCATCGCCGCGGCCAGCATGAAGCGTGATGGAAACGTCACCGAAATCGCCGCGCGAGCGATGGTGACTGCCCCGTCTTCCAGCGGCTGACGCATCACTTCCAGGACGTTACGCTGAAATTCGGGCAGCTCGTCGAGGAACAGCACGCCGTTGTGCCCGAGCGAAACCTCCCCCGGCCGCGGCACCGCCCCACCTCCGATCAGTCCGGCATCGCTGATGGTGTGGTGCGGTGAGCGGAAGGGCCGCGTCCCCACCAGGCCGCGCGAATCCTCCAGTATTCCGGCGACGCTGTGGATGCGCGTGGTCTCGATGGCTTCTTCCAGCGACATCGGCGGAAGAATCGTGGGGATGCGTTTCGCCAGCATGGTCTTGCCGGCGCCGGGCGGACCGATGAAGATGATGTTGTGGCTGCCCGCGCAGGCCACTTCGAGGGCGCGTTTGGCGGCCTGCTGGCCGTGAACGTCGCGAAGGTCCACCGAATATTGCGCGGCCTCCGCAAGCATGGCCTGCGTATCGATCCGCAACGGCTGGAAGGATTCGGGCGAGTTCACTAGGTCCACCGCTTGCGGCAGAGAGCGCAGCGGAAACACGTCGAGCCCTTCCACCACGGCGGCCTCACGCGCGTTGGCTTCCGGAACGGCCAGCGCGCGGATTCCCTTCTCGCGCGCCGCGAGCGCAGCAGAGAGAGCGCCGTGCACCGCACGGACGCCGCCATCCAGAGAAAGTTCGCCCAGAAAAATCATGCGGTCGAGCGGCTTGCCGAAAAATGTTCCGAGGCATCCAAGAATGCCCAGCGCCATTGGCAAATCGAACGCCGAGCCTTCCTTGCGCACGTCGGCGGGAGCCAGGTTGATGGTGACGCCATGGGGCGAGGGAAAATCGTATCCGCAATTTTTCAGCGCCGATTTAATCCGCTCGCGGCTTTCCTTGACGGCGATATCGGGCAGGCCCACAACGTTGAACTCGCCCATCTTGGTCGAGCCGACGTCCACCTCGACTTCCACGAGGTACGCTTCGATGCCGAAGACGGCGGCGCTAAGAGATTTGAAGAGCATGAATAGAGGGAAGACCCGCCCGCGTGCGAAGATTAAACCAAAAATGAACTATATTCCAGCGGTACCATTCGCGCAGCAGCAGGCGCCCGCTGTGCTACCCTTTTGGCCGCGTCCCCGGCTCCTTCCCGGCTGCGGATCAACAAGATAGCTGAGATGAGAGAGGCGAAGATGAACCTCGTCCGAACCACTGCCAGAGTCCCTTCTCCTTTTTGCGCAGGTCTGCTGCTTGCTTCCCTCGGTGCATCCCTGCTGCTTGCTGGTCAATCCGCAGGGCCTACAACCGGCGATGCAAACGCGCTTATAAAAAAAGCAGACAAACTCTACGAATCCGGCGACCTGAATGGCGCCGTTTCCAGTTACCGCCAGGCGGCCAGCTTCAAGCCGAACGATCCCGAAGTTCTCTTCAAGCTGGGCCTGGCACTTGCTGACCAGGAACATTTGGACGAAGCTGCCGCAAACTACGAGAAAGCCGCAGCGCTCTATCAGAAAATGCCCGGGCAGCGATTCAATTACGCGGTCACGTCGAACAATCTGGGGCTCGTCTATTATCGCCAGGGCCGTTTGGACGACGCGCTCGCCCGAATTGACCTTGCCATTGCCACATGGCCGCGCACCGCGGATTGGTATGCCTCGCGGGGCATCGTTCTGGAAGCGAAGGGCAAACTCGAAGAAGCCATCGAGGCGTATCGCAAGGCAGTGGCGCTTGCGCCGCGCTCCGCAGATGCGCTCGCCAAACTCGGCGCCGCTCTCCAGAAAAAAGGCCAGTTCGACGAGGCTGTTTCCGTCCTGCAGCGCGCCGTGCTGGCCAAACCGTTTGACCCCGACGTGTTCGCGACGCTCGGCGACGCGCTGGCGGCAAAGAATCAGCTCGACGATGCCATTTCCGCGTACGCGCGCAGCCTCGAACTCCACCCGGACACGCCGACAGTTTTGTATAGCCTCGGGAACCTCCAGCAGCGAAAAGGCAATACCGGCGAGGCCATCCGCGATCTCCAGCGTGCCAACCAGCTCCAGCCAAACGATCCGGACACGCTGCTTGGTTTGGGCAACGCGCTGACGCAGGCGGGCCGCGCGGCAGAGGCCATCCCGTTGCTCGAAGTCGCACAGAAGGCCCGGCCGGAAAGAGCCGATCTGCGTCTCGCGCTGGGGAACGCGTTGACTGCCGCAGGGCGCAGCGCCGACGCGATTCCCCTGCTGCGCGCAGCTCTAGCTGCGCGCCCGGATTTTCCCGAGGCGTCGGAGTCGCTGGGCGTCGCTCTGCTGGCGAGGAGCGACTTTGCCGGTGCGCGAGCCGCGCTGGAATCCGCACTGAAGGCGCACCCAGAAGGCGCGGAGCTTCACAACAATCTCGGTCTCGCTCTGGCCGGACAAAGAAAATTTGCCGAGGCCCTCGCGGAATATCGGAGAGCACTCGACTTGAATCCACAGTACGCCGACGCGCTTGCGAATCACGCCGTAGCGCTCACGCTGACGGGCAGACAAATGGAAGCTGTGCCGGAGTTTCACAAGGCGCTCGAACTCCAGCCGCACAATTTGAAGGCCCAGGCCAACCTGGCCGCGGCATTGTTTGATCTGCGGCGCTACCGCGAATCCAGCGAGGCCTGGGCCAAGGCCGTGGCTCTTTCACCGGACGATGCGGATCTCCACTACAACCTCGGCCTGACGCTCGAAAAAGCGGGGCGTGCTGAAGAAGCTCGCAAGGCCTTCGCCGAAGCTCGCCGGCTTAATCCAAAGCTTCCGGCTCATCCTTAGGACGCGGGGCGCACTGGCTCGGACTCATGCCGGCCCGCCTGTGGGCCGCCGCACCGGCTATCGCTGCTTTACAGAAGCATCGCCTGCGCCGTATAGTGTCCCAAGTTTTCAGGGTTCCGAATCCAGCGCACGATTGAGGACCAACTATGTGGATAGTGCTCATCGTTGTTGCGGTGCTGTTCATCTTCGTCATCAGCATTTACAACGGGCTGGTGCGGCTGAAGGTGCAGTGTGAAAACGCATGGGCCGACATTGATGTCCAGCTCAAGCGGCGTTACGACTTGATTCCCAATGTCGTCGAGACGGTGAAGGGTTACGCGGCGCATGAGAAAGGCACGCTTGAAGCCGTTATTAACGCGCGTAGCCGCGCCATGGCCGCGCAGGGGCCCGCCGCAAAGGGTGAAGCGGAAGGGGTTCTGGCCGGCGCGCTGAAAAACCTGTTTGCTCTCGCCGAAGCCTATCCGCAATTGCGCGCCGTCGAAACGTTCTCGCAGTTGCAGCAAACGCTGGCGCAACTCGAAGACACGATCCAGAATGCGCGCCGCTACTACAATGCTGTAGTGCGCGACCTCAACACCAAGATCGCACAGTTCCCCTCGAATATCATCGCCGGAATGTTCAATTTCAAGCCGCGCGAGTTTTTCGAGATCACCGCAGCGGCCGAGCGCGAAGTCCCGAAAGTCAGCTTCAACACGCCCAATGCCCAGCCGTCCTGAGGAAGCCGCATGACCAGGACCCGGCTCGCAGGCCACCCGCGCGACTTCCGGCTGGCCGCTGTTCTGCTCGCGTTGTTTCTCGCGGCAGCCCTCCCGGCATTTGCGCGGCAACTCGTCATCCAGGAATTCAGCGCGGAAATCATGGTCCAAGAAAATGGCGTCCTGGACGTCACCGAAACCATTTCGCCTCGCTTCATCGGGGCGTGGAACGGAATCTACCGCACCATTCCGGTCGAATACGTCACGCCGCAAGGATTCAACTACGAACTGTTGCTCGACGTTCTGAGCGTCACCGACGCAAGCGGCGCAAGGCTGAAATACGAAAGCAGCCGGGAGCGCCATTACTTCAAGCTGAAGATTTACGTTCCCGGCGCGCAGGACGCCATGCGCACCGTCGTGATCCATTACCGCGTGTATGACGGCCTGAAATTCTTCGAAGACCATGACGAACTCTACTGGAACATCACCGGCGACGAGTGGGAAGTTCCCATTCAAGCCGCAAGCGCAAAAATCTTTCTCCCTCAGGGAGTCACCGGCGTGCGCGCCACGACTTTCACGGGCGCTTACGGTTCGCGCGAGCAGGACGCCGAGGCGGAGGTTTCCGGCCCGCTCGTCGAACTCCGCCTGCGCCGTTCTCTGGGATTCCGCCAGGGACTGACGGCCGTCGTCGGCTGGGACAAGGGTTTTGTCCACGAGCCTACTGTGGCAGACAGGCTTTATTTGTTCGTGCGAAGCAATTGGCCGCTCGTCCTTCCGCTGCTCGTATTTGGTGTGATGTTCTGGCTCTGGTACACCCGCGGCCGCGACCCTCGCCTGCACTCCATCGCCGCTCAATACGCGCCGCCCGAGGAGCTGACGCCCGGTGAAGCCGGCACTCTCGTGGACAACCAGGCGGCCATGCGCGACGTCACGGCGACCCTGGTGGATTTGGCCGTGCGCGGCTTCCTCCTGATCGAAGAAAAAAAGAAAGAGCACATGATGGGCCTGTGGTCCGACAAGGAATATGTGTTCCATTTGCGCAAGAAGCGCGAGGAATGGACCGGTTTGAAGCCCCATGAAGTGGAGCTTTTGGACGGCGTGTTTTCCGCCGGCACCGATGAATCCGTCGAACTCAGCGAATTACAGAACAAGTTTTACAAAAATATTCCCCTCATCCGCGACCGCATTTTCGAATCGCTCGTGAAGCACGGCTACTACTTGCACCGGCCCGACAAAGTCCGCCAGGCCTATCTCATCGCCGCTCTTGTTATCGGAATCGTTTCCGTTGCCTTTGCTGGCGGCTTGTCTGCGGCACTGGGGATGGCGCCCTTGCCGTTTATCCTGGCCGGAATTGCAAGCGCCGCGATTATCTTCGGATTTGGCTGGTTCATGCCCGCGCGAACGCTTTCCGGCGCGCGAACCCTGGAAGGCGTTCTGGGGTTTGAGGATTTTCTGAGCCACGTGGAAGAAGACCGTTTTGAACGGACCATCAAAACCCCGCAGATGTTCGAAAAGTTTCTGCCGTTTGCCATGGCGCTGGGCGTCGAGAAAAAGTGGGTCACGGCTTTTCAGAAAATTTATACGCAGCCACCCGAGTGGTACCGCGGCTCGGCGGTCGGGCCGAACTTTTACGCGATGGGGTTTGTGCACGACCTCGACGCCATGAGCACACGCGCGGGAAGCGTCATGGCTTCGGCGCCGCGGAGCACCGGGGGCTCGGGGTTCGGCGGCGGTGGAGGATTTTCCGGCGGCGGCTTCGGTGGCGGGGGCGGCGGCAGCTTCTAGCTGCAGCGCGCCCATTCAAGCGAAAGGGTCTTCCCACTTCAGACCAATCCTGCCGGCGCAGCCAGGAGATTTCGCGAAAACGGTCAATCCTCCTGGCTGCGGTCCGGCCGGAGCAGCACGCGCAGGCTCGTCGTAAAGTCGCCGAGCTTCTCAGCTCCAGCCCCGTGCTTTGGAGCGGAGGCAGGCTCGGCGATTGGCTTGGATCCCGGCTCAGACAATTCGCTTCTCCTGGTTACTTACTTTTCTCACCGTTCGTTCGCCGGGAATTGCTCTGCTGCCGGGTGCGTTCAAGGAGACGGTCGAGGGCGCGGACCAATTCGGGACCGGTGTCATGCAACTCCGCCAGGCGCTGTTGCGCCAGCTTGTCCAGAAGCTTCTGAGCGCGAGGAGTCAGGCCAACCAGCACCTCGCGGCGGTCATCCGTGCTTCGCACCCGCCGAACGTAGCCGTGTTTGGCCATGCGATCCACCAGCTCCACTGCGCTGTGGTGGCGCAGCAGGAGCTGATCGGCCAGCGCGCGGATCGTGGCCGGCGTCCCCTCGGGAAGCCCGCGAATCGCCAGGAGCACATGGTACTGATGGGGTTCGAGACCCGTCGCGCGGGCGGCCTGGTCGCTCAAATTCAGAAACTTTCGAATCTGGCGGCGGAACTCGGCGAGGGCGCGATAGTCCCCGGGGCGGGTAGTCCGATTCATCTCGATGCGATTATATCGTAAAACGATAGACCTGCAAACCAGTGTAGCCGATCCGCTATTCCGTGGAGGAATCCATTCCAGCTAGCTGCACGCGGGAAAAGACAGCGGAGTGGAGGCGCGGCGCTGCCCGCTACAGCGCCTTGCGAAACGCTTTCTGCGTCTTGTAATGCTCGTAACCCTGCCGCTCGTAGAATTGGTGCGCACGCAGACGAATCACATTGGAACGGAGATGCAACGCGCGGCAGCCTCGCTGGCGCGCCCATTTCTCCGCTTGCTCGAGTATCCGCTGCCCCGCGCCAAGGCTGCGCTGCCCTTCGGCAACGACCAGCCCGTTCAGCTCCGCGCGGACGTCGTTCTCGATCAAATGGTTCACGCTCACGTGACCCCAGCCGATTACCTCGCCTGCCGGCGATTCCGCCACAAACACCGCATGCAGGGCCGCGGGCTCGAGGCTGCGCATCCGGCGAAGAATATCCTCTGTCGTGGAAGGATAACCGAGTTGCCCGGAGAGTTTGGCAATCTGCGCGGCGTCGGATTCCCTCGCCAGGCGAACGTGCGCTCCTGCAGGACGCAGAGACGTGCTCATCTCGCTCACCTCCGAGGAAAGAATAGAGCACAGCGCGCGGTGGGACAAGAGCGTGGGCGGGTCGAGAAGCGTCAGGCGGCGGGGGGAATCTTGCCGCCGCCAGACGCCGCTTGACGGCGGCGCTGAAAAGGGCCGTCCCGCTTTGCAGAACGGCCCGATTTGTTAGGAGTGGCGGTTGCCCGCCAGTTGCGCTACTGGCACGTCGGGATTTTGAATGAACCCAGGCGCGTGCTCCAGTTGAATGTGCCGCTGGACTTCAAGTACTCGGTGGTGTACCAAAAGGTGCAGTCGTCCACCGGGTCGATTGCGAGACTCGAGTAATCCCCCCAGCGGTTCAGGTTTCTGAGTTGCGATCCGGTTCCTTCGATGATGCTGACTTCGGGCTCGAGCGCCCCAGACGGGTCGCTCGGAACACGGACTGCAAAGCGGATAGCCGGGTGGATCTGGCTGCTGGAAACGCTGTAACCCACGGCGATGTCTCCCACCTTATCCATCGCCATACTGCCCATCCAGCGGAAGCTGGAGTCGGGCGCAAACGTTCCCTGCTGGAAGACAGCCGGAGTTCCATTGGGATTTCGAATTTCGTACCAGCGAACGCCTGTCTGATTCGAACCATGATGGCCGCCCGAACCGACCTGTACGGAATGATTGACGACGAGCGATTCACCGGTCGTAGTTAAGTTGCGATACGCCAGACGATACATCAGCCGGTCGCCCAGCGAGTCGAGTTGCTGCCTGGTGCTCGACTGCGGAACGCAGGCGCCGCCCCCGCAGGCTTCCGAGAAAGATGCGACGGGAAGATTTGTCGGCCCGGTGAGCGCCGAGTTGCTTGGTGTTACGAAATCCACGTGGAACTTGAAGAGGTTCAGGGAACTCGCGCCGAAGTCGAGAAGGAAGTTGGGAGAGCCGGCCGGCGGCGCTGTTGAGCCATCCAGGTCAGAGGGCAGCAAACTGGCGAAGGAAGACGAGAGCTGGAAGCACACGGCCGTCGCCGCACTCCCGCTCAGCATGGAAGCCCGGTCAAGAGCGCAGGCCCTGGCTCCGACGAAGAAGTTCCCGGAAAACATATTGAACGTGGCGTAGTACGCATCGGGCCAGACGCCCAGCTTGGGATAGTCCGGGAAATTTGGCATCGAGAACGAGTAGCGATTGAACGAGCCCGTAGCATCGCTCGTTGTGGAAACAGCAACACAATAGAAGAAGGGCGCAGTAAAGACTGGCTGCGCCAGGACCCAACGGCCTGCCGCTTTGTCGTACTGGGCGATGATGTCGCCGTCATTGGAAGTCTCACAAGGGCCGCCGAAGCCGCTCCAGAGCGTGTTGCCGGCTACAGGGCCGATCTGCGCGGTGCCGGTTGTCTTGTCAAAAACGGCGAAGGAGGTGTTCACCCACTGCACGATTTGTGTTGCGCCGACAGCGGCGTTGGTGTCCGGCGGGGCGGCGTTCACGGAGAAAGCGCCCACTGGTCCGACAAAACCCGCGCCGACGCCGTCAAAATTCGATCCCGCGCTGACCAAAGCCTGCGGCGAAATCACCACGGTTTGCAGTACCGGGTCGGGCTGGCCGGAAATGGGCTTTAGCGGGTGCGGATGCCGCAACGGCACTTCGCGCAGGAGTCCGCTGGGAATCGCAGGCTCGATCTCGCGCAACGGCCGAGAAACATCATGGTGGGCAGCACGTATGACTTCCGCGCCGGGCGCGGCGTTCTGGGCTCCAAGAGGCGCGCCCGAAAACAGCAAGAGAACAGCCAAGAACAGAATGCCAATGAAAACTCCCAAAGTCTTGGAACTCATCCTGATTCCTCCGTTTGGTCTTATCAATTGGGGACAGGCAAGCTGGACGGTTAAAGCCTACTAAAAGAGTATTCGTCATGCAAGGCTAAATTCCGGCAAGAGCTCTTTCAGCTAAAGGTTTCTTTCAGAGTCGAGGAGCAAAGTTACCGGGCCATCGTTCACCAACTCGACCGCCATCATCGCCTGGAAGACGCCCGAGTCGACGGGAACGCCCCGTGCGCGCAATTTCGTCATGAACTCTTCGTAAAGCTGGCGCGCCTGCTCCGGCGGAGCCGCGCGCATGAAACTCGGGCGCCGCTGTCCGCGCGCGTCTCCATAGAGTGTGAATTGCGAGACCACCAGCGCGCTGCCATGCGTATCCAGCAGCGACCGGTTCATTTTTCCATGGTCGTCTTCGAAGATGCGCAAGGTCGCGATTTTTTCGGCCAGATACGCGGCCGCCTCCGCCGAATCTTCGCGAGCCACACCCAGCAGCACGACCACGCCGGGCCCAATCTCGCCGGTAACGCGGCCTTCGACGACGACTCGTGCGCGGTTAACGCGCTGGACGACGGCTCTCAAGTGCAGCTCTCGAATAAAGCTCGTGCTGCCTGCTAGGGTTTCTTCTCTGCCGCCGGGGGCGCAGGCTTGCGTGGCAGCAAGCCCGGAAGTTGCGCCACGTTGTAGGCCCACACGGCCAGCACCTGCGCGCCTTCGGTCAAATCATCCGGGCGGACGCGGTCAAACGTGTCGGCTTGCGAGTGGTGCGTCTGCGCATAGTCCACCGGCTCCTGCACGCACCAAAAGCCCGGCACGCCGGCCTCGTCGAACGGAACATGGTCGCTGCCGCCTTCAGTGCGCAGGCTCGGCTCCACCAATCCGATCTTTGCGAGCGGATAGACAACACGATCCATCGTTTCCCGGGCCGGGTAGTTACCCATCATACCGATGGTCAACACGCGCCCGGTGCCGGTGTCGTGAACGAGCACTCCGGAAATTTTCCCCAACTCGGCCTTGTGGGCCTCCACGTACGCGCGCGAGCCCACCAGCCCTTGCTCCTCGCCGGTGAACAGCACAAACCGGATGGTGCGCTTCGGTTTGACGCCGAGCAGCTGGAGGGCCCGGGCTGCCTCGAGCACGGCCATCGCACCTGTACCGTTGTCGGTCGCGCCGGTTCCCAAGTCCCAGGAATCGAGGTGCCCGCCAATAATCACGACCTCGTCGGGTTTCTCGGAGCCGGGGATTTCTGCAACCGTGTTGTACACCTCGACCGGCTTCTTGCTCGCGGAGTTGCTGATCTCCACTTCGGCCTGCACCGGGCCGCCATCCAGGAGCCGCCAGAGCAGGTGATGGCTCTCGCCGGTCACAAATGCCAACGGGAATGCGCCGCTCTTGTACTCATTGCCGCGGCTCATCGAAAACATATTCAGCAGTCCATATGATTTGTCCGAAGGAAACAAAACAGCCGCGACGCCTTCCTCCGCGAAGAATTTGATCTCGGCTCTCCACATGTTGATGAACGTTGCCAAATTGAAGGGGCGTCCTGCGGCCTTCGGTGAAGCGATGGGTATGGACATCTCTCCAAACGGCGTAAGGATGGGATTGCGCGGCGGTTCGAAATCGAGGGCGGGCCCGACGACCACGATTGCTCCCTTCAGCTTCCCCTTGTACTGCGCGAGATCTTCTTCCTTTTCCGCCTTGATGCCGACCACCGTTCCGCGAACGGTGCCTTTGGTGCTCGGCGACCAGCCGGCCGACGCCAGCGTGAGCACCTGCTCGGCGGGAGCGATGATTCGCCCGCGCGCCGTGCCGCGCGTCCACGCGGAATTGATGGTTCTTTGCTCGAGGTGAACGTTGGAGAGGCCGTACTTGCGGAACATGTCCGCGGTCCAATGGCTCGCCTCGTCGAGCTTCGACGAGCCGGTCAAACGCGGCCCGATGTGGTCGGCCAAATGTTCGAGGTTGCTGAGAAGCTCCTTCTCATCGGATTTCACCTGGTCAAGAATCTTTGCGTCCGTTTCTGCGACCGGATCCGCGGCAGGCTTTTGCTCACGCGCGTTTTCCGGAGCCGCCGGAAGCAGGGGCCGCCGCGGGACCATTTCCGGAAGCTCCGAAGTGTTATAAGCCCACGCCGCGAGAACCTGCGCGCCCTGGTTCAAGTCGTCCGCCCATATTTTGTCGAAAGTATCGGATTGGCTGTGATGCGTTTTCGCATACTCGGCGAAGTCCTGGATGCAGAAGAATCCGGGGACCCCGGCATCGTCAAACGACGCGTGGTCGGTCCCAAACGAGCGCCGCATGCTCGGCTCCAACAGCTCGAGCTTGCGCAAGGGCGCCAGAACGCGGTCCACGATCTCGCGATCCTGATAATTGTCGTGCAGCCCGAGCGTTGAGACGCGCCCCGTGCCAGCGTCGTGCACGAGTACGCCGGAAATTGTCCCGAGGTCGGCCTTGTGCGCCTCGACATACATTTTCGAGCCCACCAGCCCCTCTTCCTCGCCCGTGAACAGAACAAAACGAATCGTGCGCTTTGGTTTCAAGTCGAGCTTGGCAAGCGTCCGCGCCGCTTCCAGCACGGCCATCGAGCCGGTCCCGTTGTCGGTGCTGCCTTCGCCGAGGTCCCAAGAATCCAGGTGCGCGCCAAGAATCACCACTTCGCCGGGTTTCTCGCTGCCGCGAAGCTCCGCCACGGTGTTGTAGACTTCCACGGGCTTATCGCTGAACGAGTTCGTAATTTCCAGCTCGACCACAATGGCGCCTCGTTTCTGCAGCCGCCAGAGCAGGCGGTAACCCTCGCCGGTGATGAACGCCGTGGGGATTTCGCCGACGTTGAATTTTTCACCGCCGATGCCCGCCATGTTCAGCAGCGCATGTGGTTTGTCGGAGTCGCGCAAAACGGCAGCTACGCCTTCCTCTTTCATGAATTGGTTCCGCTTGCGATTCAGCTCCTGAAGACGTGCAAAGGGAGAAGGTGGCGCCGGTTGTCCAGGAAGCGGCGGCGGGGCCTCCATCGGAAAGAGCATCCGCGATTGTGGCGCCGGCGGTGGAGGCGATAGGGATTGCGGCTCGGTAGAGATGATAATTGCGCCCTTGAGCTTTCCCTTGAACTGCGCAAAATCTTCTTCGGACCTCGTATTGAAATAGATCACAGGACCGCGAATCACCCCCGGCGTGCTGGGCGACCAGCCCGCGGAAGCAATTGTCAGGGGATGCGTGGAAGGACTCACCACGCGCGCGTGCGCCGTGCCGCGTGTCCAGGAGTGCGCGATCGTCCACGGCTCGAGATGCACGTTGGTCAAGCCGTACTTACGGAACATTTCCTCCGTCCACTCGTTGGCCTTTTTCGTGCGCTCCGAACCCGTTAGGCGCGGGCCGATGATGTCCGAGAGGTATTCGAGATTGGCCATCGCCTCACTGTGGTCATGAACCTCCACGAGAATCTTTTCATCAGCTGCGGCAAAGGGATCATTCGCCGCTGCGGGAGATTGACCCCCCGCGCGGTACACGGCAAACACCACCAGGATCATCATGGCGCAAAACAGCCAGATACGCTTTCTCACGGGATTCATCCTCCATCTGGATTGCGGTCGGCCAGGAGCGGCATTCTATCCCGGCTAGCTGCGAAGGGCCACCTCAGGAAAAGACCTCCTCTGCTCGACAGCTCGGACGAGGCTTTAGACGTGCCGCAACAGGAAGGGTTACACCTGCCTTTTCTTCCCGCGATGTGCCCCGGGCGCAGGCCGAAACCCTCGCGGAGCTTTCTGGCATCGCGGGCAAAAATAGCTGCTGCGTCCCGCCACAACCACCCGGCGAATTTTCGCCCGGCAGCGATAGCAGTTTCTTCCTCCACGGCCGTAGGCGCGATGATGAAGCTGGTATTCCCCGGGCTCACCTTCCGTATCGAGATAATCGGAAATGGACGAACCGCGAAGGCGAATCGCTTCGCGCAAGACGTGCTGGACCGCGCGGTAGAGGCGCGAGGCTTGCTCTTTTGTGAGCCGCGCGCCGAGCCGCGCCGGATGAATCTTCGCGCGCCAGAGACTCTCGTCGGCATAAATGTTCCCGAGGCCGCGCAAGACGCGCTGATCCAGCAGCAGCGCCTTGATGCGCGCGCCCCTTTCGCCGATGCGCGCCGTGAATTCCGCCTCCGAGAGTTCCAGCGGATCTGCGCCGAGCGGCGCAAGAGTCTCTTGTAAGGCATCGCTTGCAAGAAGCGCCATTCGGCCAAAGCGTCTCGCGTCCGTATAGCGCAACTCGCGTCCGTCGTCGAGAGTGAAAACAGCGTGAGTATGCTTCGGCGCGGGCTCCTCGGCCCGCTTCGGCGACAGATGGCCCGTCATTCCCAGATGCACCAGAAGCCCCGAGGACGCAGGCTCACCGTTCGCAGTCGAAAGGCGCAGGAGCAGAAATTTTCCGTAACGCACAACGTCGTCAATCGAAAGCCCGGGCAGGCTGCGCTCGAGCGTACCAGGGTCGTCGATGAAATCGGTCTTGCCGAGGCGGACGGCAATAATTTTTCTTCCCGGTAATGTAGCGCGGAGCCCGCGGGCGATGGTCTCGACTTCGGGCAATTCCGGCATCGGTGAATCCTCGAAACAAGCTCCTGCGTTTCTGGTTGAAGAAGTTTCCCTCGCTTATTCGCAGCTCTACGGCAGAATGGCGAAAACTCGCGCCGGGCCGCCCGAGCCGCCTTCGAGTTTGATGGGCGCCACGATCAGAAATGCGCCGATTTCCGGCAGCGCGCTCAAATCCGAGAGATTCTCCAGGTGATACAGGCCGGAACCGAGAGCCAGGTGATGAACTTCGAAATCGGCGGATGCGCCGTAATCCACGCTCAGCGTGTCGCAGCCAATTCCGCTGACCCCGCGCGATAGCAGCACGCGGACAGCTTCCACCGAGAACCCCGGAAAGTGCATCGTTCCGTTTGCATCCTGGTTGCGATAACGCTGCGCGTCGGGCCAGCGCGATGCCCAACCGGTGCGCAGCAGCACAATCGCTCCAGCGGGAATTTTTCCGTGGCGTTTTTCCCACTCTTCAACACGCGCGGCAGGAAGCCGGTAATCGGCATTCTTTTCTGCTTCGGCGCGCACGTCCAGGACCACCGCCGGCCCGAACAAACGCTGCACAGAAATTTGATCCACCGGCGTTTTCCCCGGAGGAAAATGAATCGGCGCGTCCAGGTGAGTGCCGTAGTGTTCAAGCATCCAGAAGCTGCGCGTGAAATAGCCGTTTTTCTCCACGCTGGCGTTGACCGTTGCCTCGAACACCCGCGGGTCTCCCGGCCAGTGCACGAGCTTATCGTTGATGGCGTAGCTCAGGTCCACAACGCGCGTCTGGCCTGAAGGGATCCCCGCAAGCCCGCTTGCCGGCTGGTCTGTTTGTTTACGCTGCGCCATAGCCCATCCAGCGATCAGGAGCGCGAGAAACACCCACGATGCACGGTTCCGCACAACGCCTCCTTCCAAGCGAAATAAAACAAGTCTTTCGTCGCAAACATCATACGCGAAGAGGCTTCCTCCTGAAGCGGCCCATCCCCTGGGCGCTGGAGAGCCTGAAGAAGATTCAGGGAAGAGGCAAACCCGGTGACGCCACGATCCCGGCCATGCGCAGAATCTCTTGGTATTCAATCGGTGTAATCGGCGAAATCAACAGCCGCACATTCTTGAGGAACTTCACCTTTCTGACCGCCGGGTTGGCGCGCATTTCCGCGAGTGAAACCTGGCGCGGCAACCGCTCCATCGCGCGCAGGTCCGCGACCAGATTTTTTCCCTCGGCGTCGTGAGGATCCGGATAGGGATCGCGCGTCACTTCGGCCAAAGCATAGAGCGAACGTTCCGGCGCGCCGTGGTAACAGAGAACGCGGTCGCCGCGGCGCACCTGTTTGAGCTGGCGAAGCGCATCGGGCCGCGAGCTCGCGCCGTGCCACATCTCTTTCCCCTTAACGAACAGAGTATCCCAGTGATAGTCGTGAGGGTCCGTCATGAACAGCCAGTAACGGCGTTCGGAACCGGTTCGTGTCATCGGCGCATTGACGGGTCGCACTATACACGGGGACGCGAGCAATGCAAAACGAATTGTGAATCTTCGCGAGGGTTTCGATGGATTGGCGGGGTGGGGAAAGTGTCGGCCGCTTACGGAATTGTCTCTATGTTGTTGAAATCATTAGAGATATACAAGAGCCCAAAGAGACCTCCTTTCTATCCAAGAACTTAGATCCGGCTGACGTCAAGGAACGAGTCTAGCCGACGTCCACGAAAATGTCTTCGCCGCGGATTTCCACCGCGTAGGAATCCACCCCCACCGTGGGGTTCCGGGAGACTTTGCCGGTGGTGACGTCGTACTCCCAGCCGTGCCAGGGACAGGTAACGACCTTTCCTTCCAGGACGCCCTGTCCCAGCGGCCCGCCACGATGCAGGCAGACGTTGTTGACAGCGTAAAACTTCCCGCCCACATTGGCGAGGGCAATGGTCTTGCCGTCAATCTGGAACTCGCGGATTGTTCCCGGGAGGATCTCGTCCTTCTTGGCGGCTCGCAGAAAAGCCATTGACTGACTCCTCGATGACGTAAGATCAAGAAAAGCGGGACTCTTCCGGCTAGCGCGGTGCGGGCGTCTGCGCGACCATCACACCTTGTTTGAAATCTTCCACCATTTCGGGCCGCAAGCGAACTTCGGTGGGCCGCTTCGCCAGAGACATCCGGTCAATCTTGTCCTGGAGCTTCAGCAGGGCATAGAACAGGCCCTCGGGACGCGGAGGACAGCCGATGACGTAGACATCCACGGGCACAATTTTGTCCACGCCCTGCAAGACCGAATACACATTGAACGGCCCCCCAACGCTCGAACAAGCGCCCATCGAGATGCACCATTTCGGGTCGGGCATCTGGTCCCAGACGCGCTTCAAGACAGGCCCCATCTTCAATGTGACTGTGCCGGCGACGATCATCAGGTCGGCCTGACGCGGCGATGGGCGAAACACTTCGGCGCCGAACCGCGCAATGTCAAAGCGCGAGGTGGTCGAGGCAATCATCTCGATGGCGCAACACGCCAACCCAAACGTCAGCGGCCAAATGGCGCTTTTGCGCGCCCAATTGAACACGTAATCCACCGACGAGATCATGAAGTTCTTTTCGAAGCGGTTGTCGAGAACTCCCATAGACTCCTCATTACTTCATCAAAACAGCCGAGTATAGCGCCCGTGTTTCGGCGAGTCAAAGGGGGACGCTAGAGTATGCGCAAGCTCACCTCGGAGGGCGAGATGCCGCGCGGCTTTGCGCCATGGACGAGCAGGGCGCCTTGGGCTTTGAAGGCGCGCAACTGGGCGGCATCGCGGAACCAGCGGCCGGTGTAATCCTCGGGCGTTGGCGTGGGATCAAGGATACGGCGATGAGCAACCTCGGAGAACCCGGCATCGCGAAAATGCGAAGTCCATTCTTCGGCGGAGAGCAGCTTCGTCGGAACCTGGAGCTTCTCGCCCCACTGGTGGCAGTGCGGGTTGTCGCGGTAATAGTTGATGAGAATCCACGCGGAGCCGCCTTCGCGCAGGACGCGGAAGATTTCTTTGATGCCGCGGGCGGGATCGGGCCAGTAGTAAGCCGACTCGACAGATATCGCACGCGTAAAGAAATTCGCGTCCCAGGGAATTGCGTCAACGCCGCCGACAATGAACATGGTGTTGTCGAGCTCGACGCTCAAGCGTCGGGCGCGGCGCACCATCACGTCGGAAATATCCATGCCGACGACGCGACCCTCGGGAACAAGCTCGGAAAGGCGCCGCGAGAGCCAGCCTGCCCCGCAGCCGACATCAAGCACATTGTCGGTTGGCTCGATGCGCATCAGGTCGAGAACGGGCAGCGTGATTGGAAGATGGTCTTCCTCCATTCCTTCGCCTCGGCCGGCTTCGGCCCAGCGGTTGAATTCTTCGCGGAGGCTTTGGTCATTAGCGAAGCTTCGATAAATAGTCATGTTCCGCGCTCGAAGGTCACTCGCCTATCACAAAGGCGCAATTCTGCGGTCTTCCAACCGACTGACAACCACGCAGTAGCTTGAACATGAGTAGCGTCATTTGCCCACCACGCGGAGTAGAGGTAAGTAGACTTGGGCAACTCAGCGCTGATAATCATGATGATCTCTGCAAAACTCATGTCAAGACGCCGGGTTTCGGGAGACTGTTCTGCAAGAAACTTGGTCAAGGGAAGGTACTTCTTTGCGCTCAATGAGATCAAACGCAGCACGGTGGCCGGCTCGACGGAGATCGCGCGCGGACTCAAGCTGGGCACTAAAGACGGAGCGGCCTGGGCGAGACCCTTGATGCATGGCCTGACTGGAATTCTGATTCGATCCGCTTCGCGATATGCTTCATCATGCTTAGCAACCAAGAGAAGTTTGAATTGATTTTCCGAAGTCTCTTCGTAGATCAGCCGATAGTTCTTGTCCACTCTCACGGCATGGAGTCCATTCGCTTCGCCTCGAAGCGGCTCATCGTTCAGGCCTGGGTGCTGACGATCTCTCACAAATTGGCTCAAGCATTTGAACAGCTTAGGGTGGACCTCCTTAGGAAGTCCTACCAATGAAGAAATGAATCGCGGCTCAAAAAGGAATAATTTTGGCGACAATTTGAGTCCTCAATCTCGTGACTCCACTTTTGCGAGCAGCTCGATGAATTTTTGCTGGCGTTCGGACTGGTCGTGGCCGCCGGCGGCGTCGGCAAGCTGCGTAGCGTTCATGGAGCAGAACTTCGGGCCGCACATGGAGCAGAACTTGGCTTCCTTGTAGAAATCGTCGGGCAGGGATTCGTCGTGCATCGCGCGGGCGGTATCGGGATCGAGGGAAAGGTCGAACTGCTTGTTCCAGTCAAAGAGGAAACGGGCGTAGCTGAGCGCGTCGTCGCGGTCGCGCGCGCCGGGACGATGGCGGGCGACGTCAGCGGCA
>DASWCG010000218.1:0-2571 GCA_036390175.1 Candidatus Acidiferrales bacterium
CGGAACAGCGTTGTCTTCCCTACCTGCGGTAGTCCAATAATTCCCGTTTGCATAAACCCGTAATCCTAGCACACCCGCTTTCCGAGCCCCGCGGGACCGCACCTCACGCACCAGTTCGGACTTGCGAAGGGACGACTTCGCACGGCCAGTCCGATTTCCCTTGGAACGATTAGCTGCCTAAGAATGGATTTATGAAGACCTACTCATGCGCATCAGGATTTAGGGGCGCGTTCACTACGATTCAATGCCTTTGCCAGTCACGACAAAATGAGGCTCATGTTCTCTGTACGGCCTGAACAGTCGCCATTGCTCATCATCGGTAGACAGGTCTGGTATCACTTCCAACGAATGATCGTCCTCCAATCCTATTCGCACACTTCCCGCGTTTCCGACTTCAACGCTCTGCACCACAAATACGCGTGCCCCGCCTTGAAACAACGCCTTGAGCAGATGGTCGCGGCGGTTTGCTCCGACTGGTCGCCAGTCAAAATTCAAGTCTGGTTCTTTGTTCCAAAGGTCTGGCGGGCAATATAAGTCTCCGCTGCCCACGATCGTCAGATCATCCCGTGTGATCCGCCAAGGACACTACACATGAAGAGCATATTCGCCCACTTCCCTAGTATCAGCGCTATAACCCTTCACGCTCCGACGCTGACCAAACTGAAATGAGGCCAAATCGGCAGCGCGCGTGCAATCCCATAGGGCCTGCTCGACAAGTACTGCTGTCGCTCTTTTGATTTCTTCTTTCATTCTTTGAGACTCACTATTCTCGCAGAATTGTGGCCGCCCCCTCAGGAAATTGCTAATCTAATCGTCCCGTTTCCGGAATGGAGCCCGTGTGACCAAGGAATTTCGTCTGCCGCCGTTCGACCTGCACCTCGCCATGGACACTCTGGCGGCGAAGGACCCGCAGCTCGCTCCACTGATCAGGGAAACCCAAGAATTCCGCATCGAAACCGATGGCTCAGAAAGCCCCTACGAAGTTCTCCTCGAAGCCATCGCCTATCAATCCATCTCCGGCAAAGCGGCGGCTACTATCTTCGGCCGCGTGAAAGCGCTCGGCTCCAACGGCCGTGCGCCTTCTCCCGAAGAAATGCTGAAGCTCCGTAAGCCGCTCCTCCGAAAGGCGGGTCTTTCAGGCGCAAAAATTCAAGCCATGAAAGATCTGGCTAAGAAAACCATCGAAGGCATCGTCCCTTCGCTCGAAGAAGCCAACAAATTGTCCGACGAAGAGCTCGTCAAACGCCTTGTTTCCGTCCGCGGCATCGGCGCCTGGACCGTCGAGATGTTCCTCATCTTCCGCCTCGGACGCCCCGACGTTCTCCCCATCCACGACCTCGGCGTCAGGAAGGGCTGGGCCGTCACCTACGGCAAAAAGCACATGCCCACGCCCAAGGAACTCCTCGCGTTCGGCGAGCGCTGGCGCCCGTATCGCACCGTCGCCAGTTGGTATATGTGGCGCGCCTGCCAGCGCGCCGACCACGCCGCCTTGCGCAAAATCCGCCCTGCGCGTGTCAAGAAGCCGCGCGAGCTCGCCAAGATCCGCGGGAAGCGCGAACCCGCACGTGCCGCCCGCACGCGCCCACGCCCAAGGCGTTCGTAGAGGCTTGCTTCAGACCGGTTGTTTTCCGTCTCTGGTAGCCGTCGCCTGATGTTTACCCCGACTGCCGTCGGGAAGGCAGACCGGTGCCTGCCGGTACCCCCCTACACCCCCGGCATTTTGTATGAATGTGAAAAGAAAGGGGTTGCAAAATTTGCATTTCGTAAGTGATTGATTCTAAAAGGCGCGTTTTCGGTTGTTTGCAACCCGTGGCGCCCCGGAAAAAAGAAGAGCGGCAGCCAGACTGCCGCAGTCGAAATGGATGATTACCTGGCTGATATATTACTCGTAAGGAGCCGCAAGGTCAAGGAAAAAGCACCAAGCTTGTATTTGCCGAACGAGCTGGCCAAGTTGCTTCCAGAATTGTAGAAGATCACCGCGTTGAGGCTAACTCTCGTACCATCAAATACATAGCCGCAAAACCAGCCAGCAACACGCCGCTCTCGAGCGAAACCGAAATCCGGTGCAATTTGCCAAACTCCGCCAGCAACGGACTATCCGCAGCCGTAGCTTGGATCGACCCCATATGCACTCGCAGCGCCGCCATCTTCGGGCTGACGGCATGTTGCGACACCACCGTGAGCAGAATCATCAGCACAACACACAACGCCGCTGGCGTCACCAAACTCGCGAGCGTCCGCGTCCTCAGCAAACGTGCCAGCAGAACCACGATCCCGCACACGACTCCGATGAAATGCATCCGCCACAACGCGAACCCGACGATGGCTCCAGCCTGGTCTCGGCTCCCCAGGATCCGGAACGCCCCGGGCGCCACCACAAAACTCAAGAACACATCGCTCCCCAGCCACAGGCTCAAACTTAGAAACTCGATCGTTCGCAGGAATGTTGACATCGGAAATTTCCGCTAGAATGGGGTTTGGGCGTACCGCAAAAAATGGTGGGCGACAAAGGACTTGAACCTTTGACCTCTCCCGTGTGAGGGGAGCGCTCTAACCAACTGAGCTAGTCGC
>DASWCG010000219.1:0-3598 GCA_036390175.1 Candidatus Acidiferrales bacterium
ATCGGCATCGAAGATGCGCGCCGCTTCCAGGCAAAGAACCGGCCGGAGCCGCTTGCCGCCGGCAAACACGCTGTAACGCACCGCGCGATGAATGGAAGCGGGCGGCGCGGACTCCGGCGGCAGCAGCCGGTCCAGCGCGGAGTCCACCGCCTTGCGATCTTCCTCAAAAAAACTGGAAAGTTTCATGGAACGGATGGCTCGTCAATCCGGGAGGTCAGTTGGCGGCGCTCGGTGAGAAAAAAAGCCACGCCTAAGACTCTTCGCCCTTTTCCGGTTCGAACGGCTCTGCCTGGAGCTTGCCGTCGGCTTTTTTCAGCAGAATTTCCACCTGGCCTTCCGCCTGTTCCAGGTGCTTCTGACATTCCTTGGAAAGCTCGACGCCTTCCTCGAAAAGTTTCATGGCCTCGTCCAGCGAAAGGTTGGCGCCTTCCAGACGGCGGACAATCTCTTCCAGCCGCTCTATGGACCGTTCGAACTCCGGCTTCTTCGCCGGCTCAGGTTTTTTCGCAACCGTGGGATTTACCATCGCTCCTCGCAAGAGGCGGAAAGCTCCGGCCGCAGCATTCTAATGCACGGCCAAGAACGTTCACAACGGCTTTGTGCACCCTGCGGTTCACCCCCCTCGCCCCGTACCCTTTTTTTGCAAGTATGTGATTCGAAAGGGTTTTAAGTCCTTTGTTTTGGAAGTATGTGAGCCATAAAGGTTTACAGACGCATTTTTGCAGATATATGTGATCCTAAAGGAGTTAGAGCAGAAAAGTCGCGAGTTGACAGTCGAAAGTTGAAAATCAACGGTGGAAGGCGGAGGGGCGGTGGCGTTCGGGGAGGGCATGGGTTAAGGGCAGTTGCCAGTTTTCAGTTCTCAGTTTCAGTAGCGGCTCTCAGTGGGGCATCGTTCATTTTCCAGGGGACATTTTACCATAATCCATGGGTTAAGTCAATAGAAAGTTAAGTCCTTGCGACTGAGTAGGTTAGCTCGGCGAGCCGTTGACCCGCTATCACTGCTTGAGGCGAAAATTCGAAGAGCATGTTCGGTTAAGTCGCCAGGAGTGAGCATCTTAGAGAGGTAGGAATGGCATCTGTTCCCCACCCTTGCACAAGACGCAAAGATGGGGCACCCCCCTCATCACTCCCCCAGGCATTGCAGAGGTGGTATTCTCACATGGACGCTTCTCGGAAAAGAAGGAAGAAGGAGAAGAAGCGCGGGCCACCCGCCCGAGCGATCCTTAGACCCGAGGCGATCTTGAGCCTGACAAGTTATTTAAACCCTTTTTGGTGGGTCCCAAAGGTGTTTTCGGACGATTGGCTATCGACACGATTGGCCGCGATACTCTTTTTCTTTTCCACTTTCTGCGTCCTGGTTTTTACTCCCGTCTTTCCAAATCTAAATGCTTCCCTGATCTACCTTTGGCAAAGAATTCTATCAACTGTCTTGGCATTAGTGGTGACGGTTGGAATCTTCTTCCTTTGGATCGGGATGTGGCGCTACTGGATGCGCCTCGACAGGTCCAGAGTCTGGGTGAAACGAATGTGGTTTCTCGTCTTGCTGGTGGGATTTTGGTGGGGAAGTTGTCTCTACTATTTTCTGGGATACCTTCCCCAAGTAATTCGTAGAGCAAGATCGGAGACTTAATGCGTACATTTCCGCGAATTCTTATCGCCGCTTGGATGTTTTTCTGGGGAAGCGTCGTGCTTGTAATTGCCTTTCCGAAACTTCTCCTTTGGATTCCCCGCCCGGGAATTACGATCAAACTATTTATGCTTACGCTTGTGCTCACATCAGGCGGTTACGGTATTGCTTGGATTTACCGCCAAGGTATGAACCTCGCAAGGCGCAAATGATGTGACAGGCGACCATATCTTTTTCTACGAAGGAGTCCGCTCACCGCATCAGCCGGTCGTAAATCTCCGCCAACTGCGCGTCATCATAGAACTCCAGAATCAACTGCCCCGGCCGCGTCCCTGCAAGCATTCCGGGGGAAGTACCATGTGATTTCATTGCAGGAATCTCGGCGGGACGCCGCGTGTCTCTCCTGTTAAAATCCAATCGGGGGCGAAGCACCCTTCCCGATGATTGCGGTACGCCTTGTGGCGATTCTGGCGCTTGTGGCGATGAACGGTTTCTTCGCCGCGGCGGAATTTTCATTGGTGGCCGTGCGCCTCTCGCGGGTGCGCCAGCTTGTGGAACGCGGCAATGCCGCCGCGCGCATCGTGCAGGAACTCCTCGGGGACCTGCAGCGCGTGGTTTCCGGCGTGCAAGTGGGGATGACGGTGTGCACGCTGGCCCTGGGCGCTCTCGGTGAAACCACGCTGGCGCATTCGTTCCAGCAGATCTGGGGCGGAACGCCCGGGGCGCGATCGGCATGGATCGCGCATGGGGCGGCGCTGGCGCTGGCATTTTTCCTGCTGACGGGAATGCACGTGGTTCTTGGCGAGCTGGTGCCCAAGAGCGTCAGCCTGGGCCGAGCCGAACGTGTGGCGCTGCTGATTGCGCGGCCCTTCCATTGGTTTCTGCAAACGTTCCGGCCGGCGATCGACCTCCTCGACGGCATTTCCCGCCGCATCGTTCGCGCCATGGGTGTTACCGCTACGCACAGCCACACCGTGGTGCACTCCGCCGAGGAACTCCAGGTGCAGATTCAGCAGGCGCGCGAACGCGGCCTGCTCACCCGGGGCGAAGAACGCTTCATCCTGAGCGCCATCGAGCTCGGCCAGGTGCAGCTCCGCGAAATCATGGTGCCGCGGCCGGACATGCATGCGCTCCCCGCCGATGCCACGCTCGATGACGTGATGCGCACCTTCGCCACCACGCAGCGTTCGCGCATTCCCGTGTTCCAGGGCACAGACCAGGTCCTGGGATTCGTCCACGTAAAAGACATGCTGTGGGTTCTGCTGGAACGCGAACGGCGCATCGAAGAAGGCCTTCCGGCGCTGGACTTTGACCTGCGGCGCCTCCTGCGCGAAGTCCTGATCGTTCCCGAAACCAAGCCGGCCAGCGAGCTTCTCCGCGAGCTGCGCGCCCGGCGCACCGGCCTGGCGCTGGTGGTGGACGAGTTCGGCAGCATTCTCGGCCTGGTGACCCTCGAGGACATCCTCGAACAGATGGTCGGCGAAATCCACGATGAGTTCGACATCATCGAACATCCCCTGACTCTGGCCGACGGCGCGATGGTCTTCGACGCTGCGCTCAACGTCCGCGATCTCGACGCGCAGTACGGCATCACCTTGCCGGATGATCCGGGCTACGCGACCGTCGGGGGGTTCGTTCTGAGCCGCCTCGGCTTCATTCCTCGCGGCGGGGAAAGCTTCGAGCACGTCGGCTTCCGCTTTACGGTCGCTGAAATGGACCGCCGCCGCATCGCTCGCGTGAAGATTCTGGGTCTGCATCCGCCGGAAAAACCGGCGGACGGGCCTGAGCCTTCGCGAAGCACTGCCGCGCCTGCGGGCGGCAAATCCGGACGCGCGGCGAAAGTGGAGAAATCGAAGTAGCGAAGCCGGAGACAACAGCCCGAATGGCGCGCCACATCCTCCAGCGGCTTCTCTTCACCCTGCCGGCTCTCTGGCTCATTCTGACCATGGTTTTTCTTTTGATTCACGT
>DASWCG010000220.1:0-10384 GCA_036390175.1 Candidatus Acidiferrales bacterium
TCGGCCTGACGGCTGTAAAAGCCGTGGCGATTGATTTCGCGCTGGAGCTTCCATTCGTGCTTCTCGATGTCGCGCTGGCACCTGCCAAAGTCGTGCGCTGCAGCGCTGCCTGCGGCACCGAACAGGAGAAACCCACCAAACGCTGCGGTGAGCAGCGCCGTTTTCCAACCCTTTGCAAACCCAGTGATGTTGCGCCAGACCATAACGGCCTCCCGGCAACGGCGGCCTCTGCCTGGAATGCTTGGCCGGGGCTGGAAAGCCCGTCGCCTACACTAGAAGAACCCAAAGACCGGTCAAAAAGTTGCGGGGATTTGGCTTTGGCGCAGCGTCTGAAATTCACTCCTCGAGGTCCGTATCCAGCTTCATGTGGTATTTCTCGAGCCGGGAACGCACGCGCTCGAAGGCCTGGTCCACGGTGTCGGCGAATTGCAGCAGGCCGTATTCCTCGTCGTCAATCACGCCCCAGCGGAGCATGGCGCGCCAATTGAGGACTTCATCCCAAAAGCGGCGGCCGTAAATGAGAATCAGGTTGTGTTTGGGGAGCTTGCCGGTTTGCAGCAGGGTGAGCATTTCCCAGAGTTCGTCCATGGTGCCAAAGCCGCCCGGAAAAACGATGAGGGCTTTGGAGAGCTGCGCGAACCAGAGCTTGCGCATGAAAAAGTAATGGAAGTTGAAGCTCAGCTCGGGGCTGATGTAGGGATTGGCAAACTGTTCGTGGGGAAGCTCGATGGAAAGGCCGACGGACTTGCCGCCGGCTTCCGAAGCGCCGCGGTTGGCGGCTTCCATGATGCCCGGTCCGCCGCCGGAGCAGATGACAAACCGCCGCGGATGCTCGCCGAGGGTCATGGCCCAAGCGGTGATGCGGCGGGAGAGTTCCCGGGCCTCTTCGTAATAACGCGACATCTCCAGCGCGCTGCGCGCTTCGCGAAGCGCCGCGCGGTGCTGCTTTTGCCGGCCGCCGGAGAAGCGCGCGGTGCGGGTTTGCTTCAGCCGCGCCAACCGGGCCGCTGCGGCTTCGCGCGAACCGATGCGCGCCGAGCCGAACATCACGATGGTGTCGCCGATACCTTCCTGCCGGAGCTGCACCAGCGGGTGGAGGTACTCGCCGAGAATGCGCAGCGGGCGCGCGACCTTGCTTTCCAGAAAAACGGGGTCGCGATAGGCGACCTGCGGCGCGTGCGCCGGCCGCAATGTGTGGCGAGATGAACTCATCGAGCTTCTCCCAGGAAAACGGACAGACCATCCATTCTACGCAGGGGAGATTGCCAAAAACCAGCCGCCCTTTGGCCCGCGTTGCGTTTGAGACATCGGTGGGGACGGATTGGCAGCCAACGCCGGGAGAACAAGCGGCGTCGAAGAGAGTAGACTAGGGGAGAGGATGGTGAGATGAGGCTGTCCCGAATCTTTTCCGCTGAAGCGTTGCTTCTGGCAGGCGCCATTTGCCTGTTCTTTGCGGACGCGGTCCGGGCGCAGGCGCCGGTGGGCCCGATTACACCGAAGCCGGGAGCGCCGGTGCAGCAGGTGCCCGACAACGCGCAAGGAAAAATCAAAGTCCGGGTCAACCTGGTGAGTACACCGGTGACCGTGCGGGACGCCAAGGGCGAGATGGTGGTCAGCCTGAATCAGAGCGATTTCCGCGTGTTCGACAACGGCGTTGAGCAGAGGGTCTCGCATTTCGACGTGGGCGGCGACCCGCTTTCGCTGGTGTTGCTGATCGAAACCAGTTCGCGCATCGAGGCGCTGCTGCCGGCGATCCGCAAGACCGGTATCGTCTTCACGCAGACGGTGATGGGGCCGACGGGCGAAGCAGCGGTGATCGGCTTCAACGATTCGGTGGACAAACTCGCCGATTTCACCAGCGACGCCGACAAGATCGAGAAGACCGTGGGAAGCATGCGCATGGGGACTTCGGGAACGAGGCTTTACGATGCGCTCTCGACCGCCGTTGAGATGCTCACGAGCCGGCCGGAGGCGGGCGCGGCTTCGGGTGGGGACAAAAGTGTTGCGGGGCGGCGGCGCGTGATTCTGGCGCTTTCCGAAGCAGTGGACACGGGAAGCCAAACCAAGCTCGGCGAAGTGCTGCACCAAGCGCAACTCGCCAACGTGACCATTTACAGCGTGGGGCTCTCAACGACTTCGGCGGAATTGCGCGGGGAGCCCAGGAAGGTGGCTCCGCAGCTTTCGCCGCCGGGAACGTTTCCACGGCCGCCGCTTCCCGGCACGCCGCAGACACCCACCACCGAAGCACAGCGCGACGCCAACATTGACATCCTGGCTGCGGCCATCTGGGCCATCCAGCATATTCACAATGCGGTGGCAGCCCCCCCGCTCGAAGTTGCCGCCACCGCCACCGGCGGGGCGCACATTTCGACATTCAAAGACCGCTCCATCGAAACGGCGCTCGACCAGATCGGCGGCGAGTTGCACGCGCAGTACTCCCTCAGCTACACCCCCGCGGGAACGGAGCCTGCCGGCTATCACGAAATTAAAGTGGAAGTCGCGCGCCCGGGATTGAAGGTGCGCGCGCGTCCGGGATATTACCTCGCGCCACCGGCGAGTTAGGAAGCGCAGCGCCGGCGCGGGACCGAGACAATTGCCCCGCCAGATGCAATAAAACGGTCAGTCAATGTGCTTCCAAAACGACGCCTCTCGAGAGGAGAGGAATGCGTCTTTGCACGCGGCCCAGCGCTGCATGTGGGGCGTTTCGAGATGCCGCGTGTGGTGGTCGCGGCTGGCCCAGATTTCAACGAGCATGAAATGGCCGGGAGTGCTCGCGGAGCGGTGGAGTTCGTAGGTTAGACACCCTTCTTCCCGGCGCGTGGCGGGTACGAGCGCCCGCAGTTCTTGTTCGAGGACTCCTTCCTGGCCTTCGCGCGCACGGAACTGAACAATCAGAACCATGGCGTCCGGGGTCAGGCGCAGTGGGGCCGGACGCCCGCGCGCGGACCTAGCCGGCTTCTTTTTGCGCTTGGCTGGCATGCCGCGAGGATTATACCCGGCTTCTGCCCGAATGTTTCTGCTCGCCGGGGATCAACCGGGACAGTGATTCTTTCCGGCCAGGCCGGAATCTTCGAATCGCTCGCAAAAAACGCTCGCTCAGAACGACATTTCAGCCCTTGGCTGAGTCCTTCTCCCCGTTTTCCTCTTCGAGGATGGAAGCGGCCGCGGCGATGGAGTCGTCCGGGTCGAGCCGCAGCAGGCGGACGCCCTGGGTGGAGCGGCCGGCTTCGCGGATTTCGTTGGCATGGACGCGGATCACCTTGCCGTTCTCGGTGATGATCATCACGTCGGACTCTTCGCTCACCTGGAGCGTCGCGACGACCGAGCCATTGCGCTCGGCCGTCTTCATATTGACGACGCCTTTGCCGCCTCGCGAGGTGATGCGGTATTCGGCGAGCGGCGTGCGCTTGCCGTAACCCTTTTCGGACACGGTGAGCATCAGGGTGGTCAGCGAATCCTTGATGTGCTCGTTTTCAAGCTCGTCGAGATCCTGCGTGGTCTGGTTGTGCTCTTTGGCGATGATTTCGAAATCGGGCTGGACGGCGTCCATGCTGACGACGTAGTCGTCTTTGCCGAGGTCCATGCCGATGACGCCGCCGGCGGCGCGGCCCATGGAACGCACTTCGGTCTCCCGGAACAGGATGGCCTGGCCTTCGTGGCTGGCGAGGAAGATCATCTGCTTGCCGTCGGTGAGCTTGGCGCCGATGAGCTCGTCTTTGGCTTCGAGGTTGATAGCGATAATGCCGCTGGCGCGCGGGTTGGAGAATTCGGTGAGCGCGGATTTTTTCACCGTGCCGTTGCGCGTGGCCAGGAACACGAATTTGCTTTCGTCTTCGAGGTTGCGCGCGGCGACGAGCGCGGTGAGCTTCTCATCTTCCTGGAAGCGGACCAAGCTCGAGATAGCTTTGCCGCGCGTGGCCGCGGCGGCTTCGGGAATTTCGTACACCTTCAGCCAGTACACGCGGCCCTTGGAAGTGAACAGCAAAATGTAGCTGTGGGCCGAGGCGATGAAGAGGTGTTCGACGAAGTCCTCTTCCTTGGTGCGCGCACCGATGCGGCCTTTGCCGCCGCGCGACTGGTGGCGATAGACGTCCACGGAGGTGCGCTTGACGTAGCCGGCGTGGCTTACGGTGATGGCCATATCGGTGTCCGCGATAAGGTCTTCGAGCTTGATTTCGTCCACTTTGTCCACGATTTGCGTGCGGCGGTCGTCGCTATAATCTTTCTGGACCTCGCGCAACTCGGCGACAATCACCGCCTTGAGCTTCTTCTCACTCGCCAGAATTTCTTTCAGCTCGGCAATCCTCACCTGGATTTGCTTCAATTCTTCGAGGATTTTCTCGCGCTCCATCTGGGTCAGGCGGTGGAGTTGCAAGTCCAGGATGGCCTGGGCCTGGCGGTCGGTGAACTCCCAGGTTTCCATCAGGCCGGTCTTGGCCTCTGCGGGAGATTTAGAACGGCGGATGAGTTTGATGATTTCGTCGAGATGCTCGAGGGCTTTCTTGAAGCCCAGCAGGATGTGCTCGCGCTCTTCGGCCTTGCGCAAATCGTAGCGCGTGCGGCGGAGAACAACGTCGCGGCGGTGTTCGATGAACAGGCGAATCAGCTCGACAAGGCCCAGCTCCTTGGGCTGTCCGCCGACAATGGCCAGCAGGATCATCCCGAAGGATTCCTGCATCTGGGTGTGCTTGAAGAGATTGTTGAGGATGAGCTGGGATTCTTCGCCGCGCTTGATTTCGATGACGATGCGCATGCCTTCGCGGTCGGATTCGTCGCGGACATCGCCGATGCCGTCGAGCTTCTTGGTCTGGACCAGCTCGGCGATGCGCTCGATGAGCCGGGCCTTGTTCACCTGATAGGGGATTTCGGTGATGATGATGTTTTCGCGGTCCTTGCCGGCATCTTCGATGGCGGCCTTGGCGCGCATGGTGAAGCTGCCGCGGCCGGTCTTGTAGGCTTGCTCGATGCCTTCGCGGCCAGCGATGAAACCCCCGGTGGGGAAATCGGGGCCGGGGACGAGCTTCATCATTTCCTTGAGCGAGGCTTCGGGCTTTTCAATCAGCAGCACGGTGGCGTCAATGATTTCGCGCAAATTGTGCGGGGGAATGTTCGTGGCCATGCCCACGGCGATTCCCGAAGAGCCGTTGACCAGCAGGTTGGGAATGCGCGTGGGAAGGACGGTGGGCTCGGTGGTGGTCTCGTCGAAATTGGGGACCACGTCTACGGTCTCCTTCTCGATGTCGGCGAGCATCTCCTCGGCGATCTTTGCCAGGCGCGCTTCGGTATAACGCATGGCCGCCGGCGGGTCGCCGTCCACCGAGCCGAAGTTCCCCTGACCGTCCACGAGCGGATAGCGCATATTGAAGCCCTGGGCGAGGCGGACCAGCGCGTCATAGACGGGCGTGTCGCCGTGAGGATGGAATTTGCCGAGGACTTCGCCGACGATCTTGGCGCACTTGCGATAGGCTTTGGTGGAGGTGAGGCCGAGCTCGTACATGCCGAAGAGAATTCGGCGATGGACGGGCTTGAGACCGTCGCGGACGTCGGGCAGCGCGCGTCCGATGATGACGCTCATGGAGTAGTCGAGATACGACTTGCGCATCTCGGTTTCGATGTCCACCGGAAGAATTATGGATTGCGTTGTTTCGTCCGCCATTGCTCCTCGCCTTGGTTGGTTACTTGCGCGTACAGCCCGCTTCCGCTAGCATCAAAGGGTGAACTATCGCTTCTCCGCTCTGATCACGAAAGAAGACGACTGGTATGTCGCCAGGTGCCCTGAACTGAGTGTCACCTCGCAAGGCAAGGATGTCGAAGGTGCGCGGGCCAACCTTCGCGAAGCCATCGAGCTGTACCTGGAAACCTGGGGCGCACCAGAGTCCGACCCCTCCGAGCAAGCCGCATAGCCTAAGCTCTCTTTGCCGTCCACTTCCAGGGCATGCCTTCATTTCTCGCCGGTCTTCCAGACACAAGGAAGGCAGACAGGAGATCGCAAAAGTTGCCGTCTAATTTCAGCTTCATTGCCGCGCTCCTCGAAGAAAGCAAAGCTGAGTTCCTGCATGGCCACCAGCCGTTCGAGCGGCGGACGGCTCTGCCAGTAGGCATATTCCTCATCCTTGGACTGCAGGAGAGTTTCCGTATTGTGCTTGAGGATACGCACGGCCGTTTCACTTATGGATTGGTTTGTTTCGTCCGCCATTCTATCTCCCTGGATGTCTTCTCTTAATTGATGGTCTTGGACAGTGTGAATTCCTCAACTGCTCTTATCACTCGCGTACATGAGCGTCCACAGGCTCTCTCGAATTTGAGTTCTCCATGTCGAGCCAGAACAAGAACGAGCTTCGGCAGTGATTTCAGGTAGTTTCGCATTGTTGCGTAACATGGAGGCGCTTCTTCAGAGTCGCCCCGTAGTCTTGTCCACTGACGCAGCAAACTTCTGTGAACACCTGAGAAAGATTGTCGGCTTTCAAGGTATTCCTTCTCGACAAACGCTCTAATATTCGGAGATTGATCAAAACGGCGTGAAACTCCCTTATCGCGGCGGGGTCTATCGGCCAACTCAGCGTAACCCCCACTGAATCTCGCGTACCAACGCCAGATGGTCCTCGCGCTCACCTTGTTTTTCAGGGCCTGCGACTGTGCGATCTGATCCATGTTTATGACTTCTCGCCCGCCCCCCTCAGCGCCTCGCCGCGAGGCCAAGCCACGCGTCCTCCGGAATTCAAGTAAAGGCGCTATTGCATCATATCGATGATGCGCTTGCCCCGTCAGATGGTGTGGAACAACTACGCGTGCTCCTTTTGTCCTTCGTTCGCAATGCCTCATCCAATCGAGTAGGTCCCGCCAAGTGATATGTAATTGGCTTCGCATGGTTCAGAACTTCGACGTATTCTCGTCCGGAGACTTTATGTGTTATGCGTCGGCAGAAATCGTCAACGCCGCGCGGCCAATTCCAACACGTACGCTTTCACGGTATCGAAAGCGTCGGCGGCGTTGGTAAACCGCCGATCCGCGAAGTGCTCCTCGATTTCCTTCAAGAACTCTTCTCGCTCGGCATCGGTTGCGAACTCAACTGCGACACCGCGCTCGTTGTCCGGCGTTGTTGTCCGCGTTGCGCGAAAGTCGCTGCAGGAGATTCCCCGCAGCCCCGGCAATGTCAGCCACCCCAGTTGATAGAAAATTTGGTCCACGATCCGCCCACTCTATCCTTACGTATACAACTCTCTGAGAATTCCTCGAGTTTTTTCGAATGCTTCTCTGCATACCTCAGGTGAAGGGACTCCGGTGTGCACAGCGTCCCTGCCGCTGAGACGTATAGAATCTGCACCGTCCCAGGTAGCTCTGAGATCTGGACGGGTACTCCTAGCGGTCCCGATCAAAGACCAAAGAGAGTCCCTCTGTTGGGGTCGAAGTGATTCGTCACCGCGTTGCCGAGCCTCGCGAGTCAAAAAATCACGCAGACCAAACTCCAGTGAGGAACGACAAATGATCAGACATGCTGAAAAGAGACCAACAACGTACGATCTCGTGGCTTCCAACAGGTATTGTTGTACGTCTTCAGGTACTTCCAATACGGCAGGGAGCGTCCGGAGTGCTTCCGCTCTATCAATCATGTCCACGAAAGCCATTCCGAATACCCTGGCGTACTCGCTAGCGACTTCGTTTCTCAAACCAGCTTGGGAATTCGTCAAAAGTGTCGCCTCCAATTCCTCAAGCGACCGCTTGGTTAAGGCTTCCCGTGCCAAAACGATTGGAGTAGCCATTTCTTGGATACCCTTCGTGAGAAGTTCATAGCTTGAGGAAATAATTGCACCGTAGCCCAGCCCAGCCACTATCCTAGCTAGTTTCTTCCCTTCTTGATCGCCGTAAAGGCGAATGAAGAATTGTTCAGTCCACCAGTCATTCCAGTGATCAGAGAGAAGGCCGCGGGCAAGGGGATCGTCCGGAGCCTTTTCTTCAATATCATCGCGAATCTCTTCAAGTTCCCCGAGCTCTTCCCCGAAAAACTCTTCCATCTCATCGAATGTGACGCAATAGTTCTTCACCAAAACAATTTCGCCAAGCTCGTCCTTGGAAAGATCGTAGTGACCCTCAGCAAGTTGTTCTAATACTCGACCGACGAGAGCTGCTTTGTCTGAAGGCATGGAGATCAGATGTCCAGGTTCACGACTTCGAGGGCGTTGTCCTCGATAAATTTGCGGCGCGCCTCGACGTTTTCCCCCATGAGCGTCGTGAAAATATCTTCGGCAGCGACGGCGTCTTCCAGCCGGACCTTAAGCAGCGTGCGCGTCTCGGCGTTCATGGTGGTGCTCCAGAGCTGGTCAGGATTCATTTCGCCCAGGCCCTTGAACCGCGTGATGGTGAAATCCTTTTTGGCATCTTCCATGACGTAGGACAGAACATCGCCGACTTTTTCCTTGGTCACTTTGTCGCCATTGCGGGTGACCGTGAACGGCGGATGATTGAACTCTTCGATTTGCTTGGCCAGGGCGCGCAGGCGTTTATATTCGGGGGTCGAGGCCAGCGCCCAATTGATCTTGCGGTTGTTGGGCGCGGCAAACTGGATCTCGTGCAGGCTGTGCTCCTCATCGAAAGTGATTTTGCCGTCGAGCTTGAGTTTTGCTTTTTCCACGGATTTCAGGAGCTTGTCGAGCAGCTTCTTATCTTCGAAGTCGGTTTTCTTTTCGAGGCCGCTCTCGGCGAGTAGCTCGACCAGACCCGCATCGCGGAGGCGGCGGCCGAGCTTGGCGGTGACCTGCTCGTACTCCTGCACGTTGAGAAGGAATTTGGTGAGGCCCGCGCCCTGGAGCGTGCCGCCTTCTTTGGCTTTGACGACGTGGTCTTCGGTGGCGCGCTTCATCAGCTCGCCGGCGAAGTCGCGCTCGTCGCGGATGTAGCGCTCGGACTTGCCGCGCTTAACGCGATAGAGCGGCGGCTGAGCGATGTAAATGTGGCCGCGCTCGATGAGCTCCTTCATGTGGCGGAAGAAAAAGGTAAGCAGGAGCGTGCGGATGTGCGAGCCGTCCACGTCGGCGTCGGTCATCAGAATCACTTTGTGGTAGCGGAGCTTGCTCGCGTCGAAATCGTCTTTGCCGATGCCGGTGCCGAGCGCGGTGATGATGGCGCGGATTTCTTCGTGGCCGAGCATTTTGTCGTAGCGCGCTTTCTCGACGTTGAGGATCTTTCCCTTGAGAGGAAGGATGGCCTGATTCTTGCGGTCGCGGCCCATCTTGGCCGATCCGCCGGCGGATTCGCCCTCGACGACGAACAGCTCGCAGCGCGCCGGATCGCGCTCCTGGCAATCAGCGAGCTTGCCGGGAAGCCCGCTGGAATCGAGCGCGGATTTGCGGCGCGTGAGCTCGCGGGCTTTGCGGGCGGCTTCGCGGGCGCGCGCCGCGTCAATGCACTTGCCAATGATGCGGCGCGCCACAGTGGAATGCTTGTCGAAATACTCGCCGAGTTTTTCGTTGACGAGCTGCTCGACCTCGCCCTTGATGTCGCTATTCAGCTTGCCCTTGGTCTGGCCCTCAAACTGCGGCTGCGGCAGCTTGACGGAGACGACGGCGACAAGGCCTTCGCGCACGTCGTCGCCGGTAATGGAGACTTCGTCTTTCTGCTCCTTGAGCATGCCGGTGGATTGCGCGAAATAGTTTATGGAGCGCGTCAACGCCGAGCGGAAGCCGGAGAGGTGCGTGCCGCCGTCCACGGTGTTGATGGTGTTGGCGAAGGCGAAGACGTTTTCTCCGTAGGTGTCGTTGTACTGCAGCGCGATTTCCATGTCCACGGCGCCGCGCTTGCCTTCCATATAGATCGGCGAATCGTGGAGCGTGGATTTACCCTTATTGAGGTGCTTGATGAATTCGGCGATGCCGCCGGTGAAGCGGAACTCGACGATTTTTTCCGTCGCCGAGCGCTCGTCGGTGAGAGTAATTTTCAGGCCCTTGTTGAGAAAGGCCAGTTCCCGCAAGCGTTGTGCAAGAACATCGAAGCTGAAGACGATCTTGTCGAAAATCTTCGGGTCGGGATGGAAAGTAACTTTGGTGCCGGTTTTTTTTGTCTTGCCGGTTTCTGTCAGCTTGGTGGTGGGCTTCCCGATTTCGTAGGACTGCTCCCAAACTTGGCCGTCGCGGCAAATCTCGAGGTCGAGCCAATCGGAAAGCGCGTTGACAACAGAGACGCCGACACCGTGAAGGCCGCCGGAAACTTTATAGGTCTCGCTATCGAATTTTCCGCCGGCGTGCAGCAAGGTCATGACCACTTCCGCAGCGGGACGCTTTTCGGTGGCGTGCATGTCCACGGGAATGCCCCGGCCATTGTCGGTGACGGTGACGGAGTTGTCTTCCTGGACGATGACGTTGATTTCGTCGCAAAAGCCAGCAAGGGCTTC
>DASWCG010000221.1:0-2541 GCA_036390175.1 Candidatus Acidiferrales bacterium
GGAACAGCGAACGGCAAGCGGTCAATGATCACGCAACTCAGTTGCTCGCCTTGCACGTCCACTCCTTGCCAAAAAGACGCTGTTGCGAACAGAACGGCGTTCGGCGTGAGGCGGAATTCCTCGAGCAGCGCGGTTTTCGGGGCATCGCCTTGCAGGAGCATGGGGAATTCCAGCTCTCCGAGGAGGCGCTGGTAAATCTCGTTCATCTGCGCATAACTGGTGAAGAGGACGAAGGCCCGACCGCGCGTGATCTCCAGCAGGCGGCGAATGCAATCGGCGGCTTTGGCGGCGAACTGCGGCGTGCGCGGATCAGGAAGGTCAGGAGGAACGTAAAACATCGCCTGATTTTCGTAATCGAAGTGCGAGGCCAGCACCAGTTCACGGGTTTGCTCAAGGCCCAGACGGCGGCGCATGTAATCGAAACCGCCGCCTACGGCGAGTGTGGCGGAAGTCAATACCGCACACTCCAGTCTGTCGAACAGGCAAGTCTTCAGGATCGGCGCTACGTCGATCGGCGTAGCCTGAAGAAACACATTCGATTTGTCTCGGCCACCTCGCCTGCGCTCGATCCAGAAGACGGTGTTCCGGTCATCGGATTCCATAAGGAACCCAAGCTGCACCTGCAACTCCCCAGCGCGACGAACAAAGTTGAAGATCTCCTCCGGCTTGGACGGCAGGTTCTCCAACTCTGAGCCAATGCGCCCGAGCGAATGCTGTATCGCCAGAAACTCATCGCCGTTTTCTTCCAGGAACTCGCGGCGATTTTCAAATGCAAAGCGTCCTTCGCCTTGCGGCAACAGCGCGAAGAAAAACATGGCGCACTCTCGCAAGCTCTTCAAAGCTCCTGAAACCGATGCCGATAGAAGATGATTGCGCTGCAGCGAAGCCTCGACATCGCGGCACAGCTCTTCCACGCGGGCGTTGCTGACCGTGATTCCGAAGTAGCTGCTGGCGACATCTTCCAGTTCGTGGGCTTCGTCAAAAATTACCGTGCCCGCCTCGGGCAGGATGCCTGCATCAGGCGCGTCTTCGGCCTGCTGCTTGATCGCGAGGTCGGCAAAAAATAGATGATGGTTGACGATGATGATGTTGCTCTCCACCGCACGCCGGTGCATCTCGGTAATGAAGCATCGCTCCCAGGAACTGCATTTTTGCCCCAGGCAAGTGTCGGCACGCGCGTCGAGCTTGTGCCAAAGCGCGCTGGCTTCGGGCAACGACGCCAGTTCAGCCCGGTCGCCGTTCTTCGTGGTCTTCTCCCATGCGGCAATCGCGCGGTAATGCTCGATCTCATCCAGGCCGCTGAGGACCGGCGCATCAGTAAGATCGTAGAGTTTTTTTCGGCAAAGATAATTATTGCGGCCTTTCATGTAGCAGACGCTCAGCTTGCCTTCGCCGTCCGGAAACAGCGCATGCTCGAGAAAGGGAATGTCTTTATAGAAGAGCTGCTCCTGCAGATTCTTTGTTCCTGTGGAGATGATGACCCGTTTGCCCGAGCGAATCCCCGGCACCAAGTAAGCCAGCGTCTTGCCAGTGCCAGTGCCGGCTTCGACAATCAGATGCCGCTTTTCCCCGAGCGCCTGCTCTACGGCTTGTGCCATCTGAAGCTGGCCTCGGCGGAATTCGTATGCGGGGTGGTTGCGTGAGAGCACACCTCCCGGAGAGAAAAACTGGTAGAGCGAAACATCTTTTTTCTGCGCGGACGCGGAGGGCTGCGAAGTGGATGCCACGGAGTCTCTATAATATTCCACTGCACGCGTAGGGACAGCCGCCCTCGGCTGTCCAGTCGGGTTCGAACTGCTTGGATCACGCCGGACAGCCGAGGACGGCTGTCCCTACGCGGTGTTGCTCGCCCATGACAGCTTCGCTTCCCCTCGTCGCCATCGTCGGTCGTCCGAACGTTGGCAAATCCACGCTGTTCAACCGCATCGTCGGTTCGCGGCGCGCTATCGTTGGCCATGAGCCCGGCATCACTCGTGACCGGCTTTATGGCGAAGGCGAGTGGAGAGGCCGGCGGCTACGTCTGGTTGATACCGGCGGGATCATCCCTGATGAAAAGGATTTCATTCCGGCGGAGATTTTTCGTCAGGCGAGAGTTGCGCTGGAGGAAGCAGCGGCAATTGTCATGGTTGTGGATGGACGGACGGAACTCGCAGCGTCTGATCTGGAACTGGCGCGGCTGTTGCGCAGAACCGGCAAGCCACTGTTTCTGGCGATTAATAAGATTGATACGGAAAAGCAGCAGGCGCTTGCCAACGAATTTCACCGCCTGGGAATTCGTGAGCTGTTCCCGATCTCCGCAGAACATGGGCGCGGGGTGGACGACTTGCTTGACGCTGTACTTCCGGTCTTGCCTTCGCAAGAGAAGTTAACCACAGAGGGCACAGAGGACACCGAGGAAGAAAGTGTTTCAGAGATCAAAGTTGCCATCATCGGGCATCCGAATGTTGGCAAGTCAACACTGTTGAACCGGCTGACTGGCTCAGAGCGCGCGATTGTCTCGCCCGTTCCCGGCACAACGCGAGACGCGGTGGATGAGGTCGT
>DASWCG010000222.1:0-14671 GCA_036390175.1 Candidatus Acidiferrales bacterium
AAGCCGGGCGCTGACCGCCGTCACAACCTTGTCCAGCGCTTCGGCGCTGGGGTAGAACGTAACGAAGTTCCGCAAGGATCCCGGCCCGGTCAAGATGTATTGTTCATCGGCGGCGTAATACGTCAGATTGCCTTTCTTGAACTGGTCTTCCAGCACCGGCCAAATGTATTTCTGGATGTGCGCGACCAAGTCGCCGCCCTTGCCCGGCTGTGCCAGCGTCGTGCGCACGCGCACGTAACCGCTCGCCCCGGGTTGCGGGCTGGCATGGCGCGCCAGCGTGCGTAGCAGGTAGTCTTCATGCTTGGTCGCCGTGCTCAGCGCGGGCCGCGACGCCCCTTTGAGCAGCTCATCCAGCACGCGCGTGATGCCCGCGAGACTCGTTGCCTGAAACCATCCGCCGTGCGTCATTCCATCGGGCGTATGTACGACCGTTTCGAAGGTTCCCCAGCTAATGATGGTGCCGTCGCTCAGCATTTTCTGGAGAATTGGGTTGGTGATTTTTTCGTTGTTCTCGGAAAACTGCGCCCAATTGGCGCGCGGAATCTGCCACAGGCTCACAAAGGTGTAAACGGTTTGCGCCTGCTCCTGCTGAGGCAGAGCCACCGGCGCGCTGAACACCAGCAATGCCATCACAACTAGGCCCGCTATCCGCTTCAACATTGCATCCTCCTCGGCTGGCCTTGGGAACTTCCGGGGCCTCGGACTTCGCCATGCGAAATCCGACTTTTTCGTTTCGAGTTTCGGGATTTCCGAATGCAGGGCTTCCGTCCCGAAGGTCCGGCCAGTGGGGGCGACCCTATCGCTAGTCGCGCCAGCATGTCAAGTCGCAAGTCACCAATCGTCCGTCACGGACACCTTCGAACCTCTATGAGACCAATCTGCAACACCCCCCGCCGCCCGCGCCGTCGTTCCGCCAAGAACGGGGACTGCCCCGGCTTGAGCGGAACGCGGCGCCCGCTCGAATCGCCCTCCCCGGGCCAGTCCCGGTCGAGCCGAGGGAAACCTCGGCCCGGCCGAAACTTGCCCCGACAAGGTCGGGGAACCTCCGCTTCGCCGCGAAAGCGCGCGGCAATTTACCCTGAGGTCGCCGGAGGCGACCGAAGGGTTCGGCCCGGCTCGAGCGACAGTGTCGCGGCGGCGGCCCATCACGCCCCGCACCTCGCTCCGGCCTGCCCTGAGCCGCGAAGGGGCGGCTCGCGTAAGCCGCGCGCCCATTCCGGCGAAGCGGAAAACTCCGCTCCGGCAGCGAATACCAATGTCTGCGCCGCTCTGGAGCTTCTCCCCGGCCCGCCTCCCGCCGACGGCCGCGCGTATGTAGACGCGGTCTCGGCGCACAAGAATCTCGTGGAGGTGAGCCTGGAGATTCTCCATTGCCAAGACATTCGCCTCAAAGAGAAGCATCTCGACCGCTTGCTCGATCTGGCCTACGTCAAGACCTTGCCGTTCGCCGATGAGCCGCCGGTCATTGTTACCGATCTCCCGCGCCCCGATCGCAGCGACAGAGAGCCATAAAGATAGGACAGGCTGGAATTCATCCCGACTTGGTCGGGAAGCCTGTCTTCAGTAAAGCAACTAAGGATTTCTGGAGGAATCATGTCTGCCAATTCTCACCTGCAATCCATCGGCGCCATCCTGCAGCTCGCGGGAATCGCCGCGTTTGCCGCCGGAGCGGTGCTTTCGTTTCATCACACCGTTATTGCCGTTGCTTTTGTGGGCGGCGCCGTCTCGTTTTTCCTCGGCAAGAAATTCCGCGCAGCCTAACCTGTGCGGTCCTTCCGAACCCGTGTCGCTTGCAATGAAGGTCACGGCGTACACCTCAGCGTCGCCTGCTGATTCCCCTACGGACAACTTGAGGACTCGCGGATGGAAAGACCCTTCTGCCTCTAGAAAACTGCGCGTCGCGGCGTGCGGGGCTGCCTGCGGTCCTTGATCATGAATGGCCCGAAATTCAGGCGGTCGAGCTCGGCGAACCATTTGCAACGTTTGGCCATGTTCAGACGCTCAGCGATATATATCATATGACCAGATAGGGCCGCGGCTGTAAAGACTGGGCCAAGTCGAAGATCTAGATAACCCTTGGGAGTTTATTGTCCGGAGCTTGCCTTGTCCGCCTTTTGCACGGCGAGCCAGGCATCGAAGCGCGTTTCGAGCACGTCGAGCGGCAGCGCGCCGCCATTGAGGATTTCGTCGTGGAAGGCGCGAATGTCGTACCGGCCGCCGAGTTCCGTCTTGACGCGCTCGCGCAGCTTGAGGATTTCGAGCTGGCCCAGCTTGTAGGCCAGCGCCTGTGCCGGAACTGCGATGTAGCGGTCGGTCTCCGCTTGCACATCCGGCTCGGCTTCCGAAGAATGCTGGTGGAAAAACGCCACTACTTGCTCGCGAGTCCAATGTTTGTAGTGCACTCCGGTGTCCACCACCAGACGAATCGCGCGCAGCATCTCATCGGAAAGCCGCCCGTAGTCCGAATAGGGATCCTGGTAAAAGCCGATATCCTTGCCGAGCTGTTCGGCGTACAGCGCCCAGCCCTCGACGTATGCTGTGTAACCGGCCTGCTGGCGGAAGGGCGGAAGACCGGGCAGCGTCTGCCCAATGGAGATCTGCATGTGGTGCCCCGGAACGCCCTCGTGGTACGCGGTGGACTCCACGTTGACCAGCGTGCGGTGCTCGAAATCGTAGGTATTGACGTAAACGATTCCCGGACGCGACCCATCGGCAGTGCCCCGATTGTATTCCGCTGACGCCGCTTCTTTCTCCCGGAATTCCTGCGTCGGCCGCACCTCCAGTCTTGTTTTCGGCAGCAGACCGAAGAGCTTCGGCAATTGCGGCTCCATCTGCGCGATGTACGAACAATAGCGCTCCACCAACTGCTCCTTCGAAGCGGGAATCAGTTTGGGATTTGTTTTCAGCGAAGCCCGAAAACTTTTCAAATCATCGAAGCCCAGGTTCTTGGCGATGGTCAATTGCTCGCTCTCGATGCGCGCCACTTCCTTGAGGCCGAGCTGATGGATCGCTTCAGGCTCCATGCTGGTGGTGGTCTGCTGGCGGATGGCGAAGCGGTAGCGGGCGTCGCCGTCGGGCAGCGCCCACAGGCCGGCTTCCGTGCGGCCCTTCGGCGCATATTCCGTGGCGATGAAATTGGCCAGCCGGTTGTATGCGGGGCGCACTTCCTTGTCGACCGCGGCGAGGATGGTGTCGTGCAGACGCTGGCGATCTTCGGCGGGCACAGCGGCGGGAAAATTCGCAGCTGGCTGGCCGAAGACGTTGGCCTCGCCGGCAGGCTCGGCGATGGACCTGCATTGCGCCGCGGTCTTCTCCAGCAAGTAACGCGGGGGCAGGAGTTTGTCTTTCGTGCCTTGCCGCAGGAGTTCGATAATCCCGTCCACAACACGCGGTACCTGGTGCAGCCGCGCCAGGTAGTCCTCGTAGTGTTTTGCGGAGTCGAAAGGCGCCAGCGCGACAAACTGCGCCAGAAAGAGATGCAAGCCGAAGAATTGTTCCACGGGCATCTCATACAGCTTGAGGTCAATGGCTTCGAGACGCTCCTTCAAATTCCGCACCATCAGCGACTGACTGAGTTTTTCCTGTTCGGGGAAGCCCGTGGGATCAATCGCTTCAAAGCGCGTGAGCCACTTCTGAACATCCTGTTTCTGCCGCGCGGCGTGCGCCAGCGAGACGTCGCTCCAGCGGTCGTTGTAGCGGTAGTCGCCGATGATCGTTCCAAGCTCCGGCGATTCGCGCAGCTCGTATTCCCACTCGTCGGCCAGGAGCTGCTGGAGTTCCTGCCGCCGCGCGTCAATCACTTTTGCATCCGGCACTTTGGCATCCTGGCTGCGCACAGAATTAGCCATCGAGAAAAGCAGTCCGGTAAGAAAAATCACAACGGCTGCAAGACCGTTTCGGTTTCCGTTGCCGAGCACGACGACTCCAATCCTGCGCCTCGCCAGGTTTTGCTGCGAGGTGAGGTTCTGATCGGATGTCACCAGAACCTCGAATCTGGCCTCGTCCGCAGCGTTGAGCAAATCACTGTTCGTCAGCGTTGCCCACCCCATCTCACCAGCCGTCTTTACGGTATGGTTTGGAAGAAACTTGCGCAACGGCCGCAGTGCATTCTGGTCAAAAATAATCAGCATCCTTACCGCGTTGCTTCTGCGCTATGCGCGGCAAATTCGAGGACCGTCCGAATCTGTTCCGGCGTAATCCCCTCATACCATTCGACGATGTTCTCTACCGTGGCGCCGTCCTCCAGGTTCTCAAAGATGAGGGAAATCGGGAAGCGGGTCCCGCGGATCACCCAGGCGCCGCTTACCTTGCCGGGGATTCGTTCCACAACGGGGCACTGTGACCAATCGAGCGCCATGAAAGCCGTCTCCTTACCTCTATCCTACCACCCGAAAACGTTTCCGCAAGCGTCACTCTCTGGGCATGGCCTGTCCCGCACTCGAAGCGACCGGTTTGAACAGCAAATCCTGATAATCGAAGCTGAAATCGGCCAGCGGCGAGACCGCGGCCATCGTGAAGTGGTCAATGCTGCCATCGGGCTTGAGCGAGAACGTCACAAAGGCGTCCTCGATGGTGCGGTCGTGCCAGTGAGCCTTGAAGGCGTCGTACTGCCAGAATTGCAGATCGGCCACAGCCTTCGGCGTGTGGTCCAGCATGAAGACGAGCTTGCCGCCTTCCATGCGGATCGTCGCGCTCCCGTACCACGCGTCGTTGTACACCCCGGCATATTTTTCGAGCGGCAGAGTCGGCTTCGAATCGGCCGCCCGGGCGGATTCTTGTTTCTTCATCGTTTCCGCGGCACTGCTTTGTTGCACGTCTTCCGCCGCCTTGAACGCGTTAATCCAGTCGGTGGGCGGAACATTCATATAGTGGTCCAGCACATGAAACAAAATGGACTCGAACGCGCCGCCTTCCTCCGCGTTCGTCAGGATCACCACACCGAGGTTTTCTTCCGGCACCAGCATCACGCGCGAGACAAACCCCAGCAGGCCTCCGCTGTGGCCGACAAGCTTCCTCCCGTGATAGTCGCGCAGGCCCCAGCCAAGCCCGTACGCGGCGAAGTGCGCTTTTAATCCGCCAAGAGCCGGCGGCGGGTTCCCGATGGGAAGAATCGTCTGCGCCGACCACATTTCTCCCGAGCGCTGCTCGCTGAACAAGCGCCCTTCGCGCTCCGGAAATTTTCCGTGGTTGAGCTGCAGCAGCAGCCATCGGGCCATCTCCGCCGCGGAAGAATTGATCGAGCCTGCGGGAGCGGCGTTGTCCAGCGTCTCGAAGGCCACCACTTGCAGCTTGCCGTCTACTTTGGAGTGCGGCCACGCGTAATCATCGCCGGGTTTGAAGGCGCTGGTGCTGAGGTTAGAGGTGTTCATCCCCAGCGGCTTAAAAACCCGTTCGCGGATGTAGTCGTCCCAGGATTTTCCGGTGACTGCGGGAATGATTTGTCCCGCGGCGATATACAGCAGATTGTCGTAGGCGTAATGGCTGCGGAAGCTCGACGCCGGCTTCATGAAGCGCAGCCGGTAAATAATTTCATCGCGCGTGAACGTGGTGTGCGGCCAGAAGAGCAGGTCGCCTTCGCCCAGCCCCATCCCGCTGCGGTGCGTCAGCAGGTCGCGGATGGTCATCTCGTGCGAAACGTACGGGTCGTACATCTGAAACCCCGGCAGCCGTTCGTACACGGGATCGTCCCAGGCGAGTTTGCTTTCGTCCACAAGCGTCGCCAGCGCCGCGGAAGTAAACGCCTTGGTGTTCGACCCGATCCCGAAGAGCGTGTTTTCGTCCACCGCAGCGGCGTCGCCCATCTTGCGGACGCCGTAGCCTTTGGCCACCACCACTTTTCCGTCCTTCACGATGGCCACGGAAAGCCCGGGCACGCCAAACGTTTTCATGGCGCGCGTAACATATGCGTCCAGGTCCGCCGGCGGCCCGCTCTGCGCGGCCACAGAATGCGCGCACAGGAGCGCCAGCAGCGCGGCAACTGCAAACGCCGGGGCAGGGAATTGTCGCGGGCGAAGTTTCCTCATGGCCATGTCACGCTCCTCTCTCAGACATCGAAAACGGAATTAAATCACAAGAGCCGCCGCAAGGCTCAGCCAATTTGCATTTGCTTTGTATCTGCGGTCCAGAGTCTGTCGCCATCGCCAAAAACCGTGAAGCGTCATTTCACCATGCGGCGCAGGCAACCTCCTGGCTCCACGAAGGCATCGGACAATTGCGATGTGATATTTTGGGGGGAGAACGCGGGAGGATTTCCAGATGAGCCGATCCATTCTGGCTGGTTTCTTGTTCCTGTTGCTCGCAACGACGGCCCATGCCCAGTTACCCACCAAGGGTGACGCCTACATCGGATATTCCTACCTTCGAGCCGGGTCCAGCGCCAACAACACCGTTTCCTCGGCGAATCTGAACGGCTGGAACGCTTCGGTGGAGTTCAAGTTGCTCCCCTGGATCGGAGGAGTCGCCGACTTCGGCGGTAACTACGGCACGGAAAGAGTGCCCCTGATTTGCCCGACGTTTCCCTCTTGTCCGACTATCTCCCTCAGTGCCAGCGATCACACTTTCCTATTTGGCCCGCGAGTTTCCGTGAGCCTGGGGAAATTCAAACGTTTGTTCACGGACTGTTCGGCGGGGCCCGCACCAAGGGGAATGGAAGCGGATTGTCCATTTCGGACACTGCGTTTGCCACGGCGCTCGGCGGCGGTGTGGACTATCGCCTTGTGAGGGGAATTGCCTGGCGAGCGCAGGCCGACGACGTGCGCACCAGCTTCTTCAGCGGCACGCAGCACAACTTCCGCTTCTCCACCGGCCTCGTCCTGCATTTCTGACGAGCAGCTTCTTCACGATGGCCAGGGCCAAGATCATTCCTTAGGCTGGCGCAGCGCAAATCATCACGCCAAAAAAAGCAGCCATAGCTGTGAGCTTCACAGTGTCCTCCCCGAAATGTTCAGCACGCGGAACACGCGCCAAAATCATACGCGACACTTTGCGATGAGGAAACCGTTTGTTGCCGGGATTGCGCTGCGATAATCGTTACAAAGGAAACAACGCCTGGCAACCAGCCTGGGTTTCCTGACAGACCTGCACGGCTGTCCGTGCCGCGCACGGAAAAGAATGCTTGACAGGCTCTTGCCTGGAGTCTTAGAAGGAGGTGAAGTTGAAACACGCACGTTGAGGAGGCGAAATGACGCACGCAACGTTTTCGAGGGTGCGAACGGCAATTTGCCTGGCTGCGCTGCTGCTGATGCTGCTTCTGGCTTTCCGCGGCAACGCCCGCGCGCAGCAGGGGACAAGCGGCTCGATCGAAGGCACGGTCACCGATCCCCAGGGCGCGGCGATCTCCAACGCCAAGCTCACCGCCGTCAGCGCGGAGACGGGGCTGACCCTGGAATCCTCCAGTGACGAGAACGGCCTGTTCCATTTTCTCGTCGTGCCCGTCGGCGCTTACCGCATTACCGTCGAGCGCAGCGGCTTCGCCAAGTACACCGCGAGCGTTACCGTGTACGTCGGCGCGCGCGTCAACCTTCCGGTGCAAATGGCCCTCAGCAAGCAAACCGAAGCCATCACCGTATCGGCTACGGCGCCGGTGATCGAGACGACGCGTTCCTCGGTGGAATCGGTTGTCAATGACCGCGCCGTGAGCGACCTGCCCACGCTCGGCCGCAACTTCATCAACTTTGCTCTGCTTACTCCCGGCGTCACCACGGACGTGCGCACCGGCGACATCAGCTTTGCGGGACAGCGCGGCACCCTCAACTCTCTGATCGTGGACGGCTCGGACAATAACAACACCTTCTTCGCTCAGACCCTCGGGCGCACCGGCTCCGGCCGCGGCCCTTACCAGTTCAGCCAGGACGCCGTGCAGGAATTCCAGGTGAACTCCAACGCCTACTCGGCCGAGTACGGCAACGCCGGCGGCGCGGTGATCAACGTGGTCACCAAATCCGGCACGAATGATTTCCACGGCACCGGCTTCGAGTTCTACCGCGACCGCTCCATGAACGCCTTCGACCCCATCGCAAAAGCGCAGGGTAAGGCAAAGCCTCCCTACCACTTCAACCAGTTTGGCGGCGATGTCGGCGGGCCGGTGAAGAAAGACAAGCTTTTCTTCTTCTTCGATTACGATGGCCAGCGCAACACCTTGCAGAACCTGGTCATCGCTCCGCCGGCCTGCACCGGAGCCCTCGACGCCAACCAGACCGCGGCCTGCACTTACCTCCTCGCGCGCGACGCTTCTTGGCTCCAGACTTTCAATCAGAACGTCTATTTCGGCAAGGCCGACTGGCGCATCAACTCCAGCGAACTCTTATCCGTGCGCATCAATAGCCAGCGGTTCGACGGCGCGGGTCTGGAGTCCAACGGCACCACAGTTGCCAACGAACATAGCGGCGCCTCCAACGTGGTTACCGACACGATCTCCGGCCAGCTCACTTCGACTCTTTCGCAGCGCTTCGTCAACGAATTCCGCGCCGCCTACGTGCGCGACAACGAACCCGGCCAGGCCAACAGCATCAATCCCGAAGCCTCCGTGAGGCAGGGCGTGACCCAACTCACCATCGGAAGAAATTTCTTCAGCCCGCGCTTCACCAATATCAAGCGCGGCCAGTTCGCCGATACGCTTGCCTGGGTCCGCGGGCGCCACACGGTCAAGTTCGGCGGCGCCTTGCTGATTGACCGTATCGCGAATTTCTTCCCCGGGAATTTCTCCGGCTCGTACACGTTTCAGTGCCTGGAGAACTTCGGCCTTAGCCTGAATGCCCAGCCATTGATCGTCAGCACTGCTTTAGGCTGTCCAGCATTGTCGCCCGCTACTCCGACAGTTCCGGCGGATCAGTTCGTGCAGGCCTTTGGGGGGCCAGGCACGACGGGTCCCACGACGAATCCCAACCTGAATGAGTTTTCCGCTTTTATCCAGGATGAATGGCGGCTCACCCCAAACCTCACGCTTAACCCCGGCCTGCGTTACGACTACGACGGCATCGCCCAGCCCAGCGTGCTCAACCCGGTTGCGCAGGCGGCCGGGATTTTCACCAACCGAATCAACACCAACAAGGCTAACTTCGGCCCGCGCCTCGGCCTGGCTTGGAGCCCATCGCAATTCCATCAGCGCGTGGTGGTTCGCGCAGGATATGGGATTTATTTCGGGCGCACCCCTTCGATTCTGGTGGGCACGGCGCATTCCAACAACGGCCTGCAGATTCAGACGCTCACTTTTACCGGTGGCGCGATGCCGAACTATCCGAAAACCTTCTGCGGGCCGCCGGTGGCCGCACCGAGCTGTCCTCCGCCAGCCGCGCCACTTCCGCCCTCAATCTTCGTCTTCAACCCCAGCTACGTTCAGCCGTACACCGAGCAGGGCAGCTTGGGCATCGAGTACCAGCTCGGCAAAGACATGGCCGTTACAGTGTCGTACCTCGGCGTTCGCGGCGTTCACTTGCAGCGCACCCGCGACATCAACTTGGCCGGCGAAGTTCCCGCGACCATCGGCATTGCCGGCACCGGCACCGTGCTGACCTTCGAGCGCTTTCCCAGTCCCACCGGCGTAGTGCCAGCGTGTCCCGCGGGCCTGTTCGCTATCCCAGGGAGCAGCACCTGCCGCCCCAACGGAAACTTTGCGCGCATCGAAGAAGTCGAGAGCAACGCCAACTCCATCTACCACGGATTCATCCTGCAGCTGAACAAGCGCTTCGCACAAAACTATCAACTGCTGGCGGGTTACACCTACGGCAAAGTGATTGACGACCGGCCCGACGGCACTTCGGTTGTTCCGTTCAGCTCCGTCGACGACCCCAAGATGGTGGCCGACCCGCTCAACGTCCGCGCCGACCGCGCCCTCGGTGTAACCGACCAGCGCCACCGCTTCGTCTTGAGCGGCGTGTGGAATCTGAACTATGCCCATGGGTTCTCCGCACTCCCGCGCGCTTTCCTGGGTGGCTGGGAGCTCAGCGGAATCTTCACGGCGCAGTCGGGCCAGCCCTATTCGGCCCAGGTGAGTTCGGACCTGAACAATGATTCCAACCGCTTCACCGACCGGGTGCCGGGCCTCGGACGCGACACTTTTAATCTGCCGCGGACTGTTTCGCTCGACCCGCGTGTGACGAAAAACATCCCCGTCAACGAGCGCCTCAAGGTCCAACTGATTGCCGAGGCCTTTAACATTTTCAACCACACCAACATCAACGGCGTCAGCACCACGCAGTTCGTCGTGATCGCGAACGCCGGGGGCACGACGTGTGCCGCCAGCACGACCTCGCAGTGCCTGAAACCAAGCACGGGCACGTCCGCGTTCCAGTTCCCGACGTCGAACATCAACCCGCGCATCCTTCAGTTGGCAGCCAAAATTTCGTTCTAACGCGGCGATCGCGCCCACGTGCATCGCGCGCCGCGAGCCGCGCCGAAGAAATCGCTGGAATTGTGGACTGCGATTCTGTTAGAAGAGCCGCCAGAGGAGGGAACCATGTCAAGGATTTCTCTTGGCGTACTCTGCGGGCTGATCTTCGGTGGTGTGGACGTTGCGCTGATGATTCCCCTGAGTTTTCCTGACAAGCGCGCCGCGATGCTCGGCGCGTTTATCGCGCGCTTCGGCCTCGGATTCGTCATCTGCAATATCCGGCTGCCCTGGCCCGGCTGGGCCGTGGGATTGTTCCTCGGCATCCTGCTGAGCCTCCCTGACGCCATCATCACCAAGGCCATGGCCCCAATTCTGGCGTCCGGCGCGGTGGGCGGAGCGATTATCGGCTGGATCGCCAGCCGATACGGCCGCTAAACCCCGGTCTAGATTGCCGCGCCGCATCGCGACCAAGAGCTGTATGCCGCTTGTCATTCTCAGGGCCGACTGCGTCGGCCCGAATCGAAAATTCCGACTTGCCCGAAAGAATCAACGCCCCGCTCCATTCACTAGGGAACACAACAATTTGAGTGTGGCGCGATCGCGCAGTGGATTCTTCGGGCCCTGCGGCCTCTCAGAATGACAAACACAGAGCAACCCCTATGCCCCCCTTTCACCGCAGTTCGCGCGCCTCGTCTTACCGGCCGCGCGTAAACAACCGTGTCGCTCTTCGCCTGGCCGATTACTACGACCCATTTCCGCGCCAGGAGGATTTTCATCGTTCGCCGGCGAAGTATCGTCTGTTCGGAGGCGCCGCTGGCCCGGGCAAGACCAAGGCGCTGCTGTGGGAAGCGATTCTTCAGGCGCACGAAGCGCCCGGCTGCGACACGCTGCTGCTGCGCCGCACCTATCCCGAGCTGGAGTCCTCGCTCCTCGCTTATTTTCGCCGCGACGTTCCGCGCGGCCTGTACCGCAGCTTCAATGAATCGAAGCGCCTGGTCACCTGGCACAACGGCTCCACCACGCGCTTCGGCTTCTGCCGCTACGACAGCGACGTCTACCAATATCAAGGCGCCGAGTTTTTGTTTATCGGGCTCGACGAGCTGACGCACTTCACGTTCGCGCAATGGCAATTCCTCACCTCGCGCAACCGCTGTTCCGTTTCCGGAACATTCCCCTGCATGGCCGGCGCCACCAATCCCGGCAACACCGGCCACGCCTGGGTCAAGGCCCTGTGGATTGACAAGGTCCCGCCCGCGGGAATGGAAAACACCGCGGCGTACGACCCGGGCGAGTACGACTTCATCGCCGCGCGCTTGAGCGACAACCCCATTTTCGCCCACGATGCCGGCTACCGCCGCGCGCTCGAAGCCCTGCCCGAACATCTGCGCCGCGCGTTCCTCGACGGCGATTGGGAAGTCTTCGCCGGGCAATTCTTCGACGTCTTCGACCACGCGCGCCACATCATTCGTCCCGACGAGCTGCGCCTGGAATCCTGGTGGCCTCGCTGGATCTCGGTGGACTGGGGCTTCCATCATCCCAGCGCGGTGTACTGGCATTGCGCCGTGCCCTATGACTCGGGCGGAATCCCGAGCGGAGGCGCGCCAACAACGCAGCCTCGGGATGACGGCTCACCCGGAGGGCCGCTCATTTTCACCTACCGCGAATTCGTCCAGCCGCAGCTCTCGGCCAGGATGCTGGCGCAGGCCATTGTCGAACACACCGGCCGCGAACAAATCGCGGAAGTTTTCCTTTCTCCGGACGCCTTCGCCACGCGCACCTCGGACACGTCGGTGGCCAGCCAGATGGGCGAAATTTTCGCTGTCAACGGCCTGCCGCAGCCTGCGCATGCCGAAGACGACCGCGTCCACGGCTGGCAACTGATGTATTCGCTTCTCGCCGAAGGACGCTGGCTCATCGGCCAGAACTGCGAGCGCTTGATCGCGTGCATCCCTACGCTCATCTGCGATGAACGCAATGTCGAAGACATCCGCAAGCGCGACGGCGACGACCCCGCCGACTCGGCCCGCTACGGCCTCGTCTCGGGGAAGCGTTTGGCAGGTTTGCTGCCCGGCCAATCCGGAAGTGCAGCGGCGGGCTTCTCCCGCCGCAGTAACGCCATGAAGGCGCCGCTACACGCTTCGCGTTTCTCGCCGCCGCTCGCCGAGCAGATCGCCCGCCAGGTCACCGCCACCGACCCGACCTCGCGCGCCATCTGGTTCGAGCGGCTCCAGGCCGACGCCCGCCGCCGCTCCGGCAACGCCGCGCGCCCGCGCCGCTGGTAATTGTTCTTTCATCCGAACAGGGAAGCATGCTCGATTGGCTCAAACATATCTTGCGCACGCGCTACGTCGCGCTGCTCGAGCAGGAAGTGGACCGCTTGCGCGCGGAAAACCGCGCCCTGGTGAATTCGCTCCTCGGCACCGCCGGATTCCCGCCCGTTAATTTTCCGGAGGCGCCGGCGGTGCGCTCGCCGCAGCGCATCCGCCGCCGCTCCTGGCAGCAATTCCAAACCCTGCGCGAAGTGGAAGCGCAGAAAGACTCCACTCCCTAAGGAACTCCACGCATCGAGGCGGAAATAAAAAGGGGCGGCCAGGACGGCCGCCCCCAGAGACAAGATGCGCGCACGAGCGCGCTGCAGAAGCACAGAAACCCTATCACGCCTCCGCCGAAATCTCAAGTGTCAACAGAAAGGTGAACCGTGTCCACCGCATACAACGCACGAACCCCAGGAGCGCCCCAGGCCGGCACAGTCGCCCCTGCTGACGGGTCGTTCCGGGACCCGTGGCCCGCGTTCCGTGAAAGTGATTCGGACACTTCGCCGGAATCGCCAGCCGCCGGTCACGAGACACCCGTCACCGGCAACGGCTTTGGCCCCAACTTCGAATGCCTCGAAGAGCTGCGCCCCGCGCTGGTGAATGCGCTGCGCGAGTTGGTGCGCCAATATCGTGAAGAGGGAATTGTCGCGCGGCGCCACGAAATCCGCCGCATCCGCCAGGCGCGCCTGTTCTGGCAAGGCCTGCAATACGCCTGGTGGAATCCCAACGACATGAACTGGCATCTGCCGTTCGAGCAGAAGTTCACCGACGACCGCGCCGTCGAAGAGATGCCCCGCTACCAGTTCGTCACCAATTTTTATCAGGGCTTCGGGCTGTCGTTCATCGCCGTGCTTTCGCAGGATGTGCCGACGGTGCGCTTCTATCCGCAGTCGGCGCAGTCGCTCGAAGATATTTCCGCGGCGCGCGCCGCCTCCGATGTCGCCGCGCTGGTCGAGCAGAACAATCACGTCGAGCATCTGCTCACGGCCATCGGATATTTTTTGTGGACCGACGGAAAGCTCGGCGGCTACGTCCGCTACGTGGCCGACGGGCAGCGCTTCGGCTTCCACGACGAAGAAGTTCTCGAAGCGATCGAGATTCCCCTCGGCGAAGACGTCTACGTCTGCGCGGAATGCGGCAAGGAAACGCCAGCGGCGAATGCCTACGAATCCCCCGATGAGGATGGTGCCATACCGAGCGAAACGAGGGATCACGGTGTTGACGTGACCGCAGTTGCCCCTTCCGCCGCGATCCCTCGGGCCGCGGAAAACGCAGCCCTCGGGATGACAGAATCCGTCGAATGCAAACACTGCGGCGCGAAAATGGGCGAAAGCAATCTCCGCCGCGCCGAGCGCGTGCAAATTCCGCGCGTCGCCGGAGTCCGCCGCGTCCCCAACGGACAGGAAGTGATCACCATCGCCGGCGGTCTCGAGCTCAATACCCCGGTGTGGGCCGGCGAAATGCATGAGTATCCCTATCTGCAATGGCAGAGCGAAGTGCACCGCGCCAAGCTGAAGGCCGCATATCCGCACGCCGCCGATAAAATCGAAGCCGCGCCGCCCGAAGGCGCCGACGACGTATACGCGCGGGCCTCGCGCATCAGCGTTTCGCAGGGGTTGCCTTCGATTCATCCCGGCGACGCGCTGGGCAACCTGGTCACGTTCTCCCGCACGTGGATTCGCCCGTGGAGCTTCTACGCCATCGAAGACCAGTCCGTGCGCGATGAATTGCTCCAACTTTTCCCCGATGGGTGTTACGTCGCTTTTGCCGCCGACGCCTATTGCGAGGCGCGCAACGAATCCATGGACGACCACTGGCGCGTGCTTCACGCGCTTCCCGGCGACGGGCAGAACCGTCCGAGCGTCGGCGATTCGCTCGTGCAGGTGCAGGAGCGCTACAACGCGCTCTCCAACATGCAGGCGGAGACTTATGAGTTCGGCATCCCGCCGATCTACGCCGACCCGCAGGTGCTCGATTTCGACGCGCTGCAAAACCAGGTCGCCGAGCCTGCCGCGCACTATCCGGCACG
>DASWCG010000223.1:0-21793 GCA_036390175.1 Candidatus Acidiferrales bacterium
AATCCTGGAAGAGATGGCGCCGGACGCGGCCGCCGACGTCCTCGCCGATCTCTCGCCGGAAACGTATCAAGAACTTCTCGAGGAAATGCCCGGCAAAGAAGCCAAAGAAGTGCGCGAACTGCTGCAATTCGAGGAAAACACGGCCGGCGGAATGATGAATCCCGACTTCGTCTTTGTCGGCGAATCAGCGGCGCGGGATGAAGTCGTCGAATGGATCCGCTCGAAGGACCTGAACCTGGACCAGCTTGACGCGGTTGTTCTGATTGACAACGCCGCCGGATTTTCCGGGAGCGTTCCCCTGGGCCGCCTCCTGCTCGGGTTGCCGGACCAGCCCGTCGGCCAGATGAAGTACGAGCCTTTGCTTTCAGTTCCGCCCGATGCACAGGAAAAAGAGGTGTTCGAGCTGTTTGACAAGTACAACCTGCGCAGCCTCACCGTCGTGGGTGAGAATCGCCGGCCCCTGGGAACGATCACGGTGGATGACGTCGTGACGCGGCTGGTGAAAATCGTCTGATTCGGAGATGGAAATCCGAGGATCGGCAAGAAGGGAACGGACGCTGTGAACTGGGGAACGATCATCGAACGTTGGAACGGCTTGCGGCAGCGCGCCGACTCCGCCCAGGTTCGCGCGCGCAATTTCCGGCGGCGGATCGCTCTTCTCTTGGCGGTGCTGGGCCCCGGATTGATCACCTCCAACGTGGACAACGATGCCGGCGGCATCTCCGTGTATTCCCAGTCCGGAGCTCAATACGGTTATGCCCTGCTTTGGGCGCTGATCCCCATGACCATCGCGCTCTATGTCACCGAAGAAATGTGCGCGCGCATGGCCGTGGCCACCGGCAAGGGTCTTTCCGATTTGATTCGGGAAGAGTTTGGGTTTCGGCCCACTTTTTTCATGATGGTTGCGGGCTTCCTGGTAGACCTGGGAAACGTCGTGGCGGAGTTTGCCGGTGTCGCCGCAGCGATGGAGATTTTCGGTGTCAGCAGATACTTTGCCGTTCCCATTGCCGCGGTCCTTGTGTGGATCCTGGTCGTGCGGGGAACTTACCAGCAGGTAGAGAAAATCTTCTTAGTGGCTTGCCTTTTCTATCTCTCGTACCTTTTCTCCGCGATCCTGGCCAAGCCCGATTGGCTGATCGCTGCGAAGTACACCGTGATCCCCAGCATTCAGTTCAATTCCGGGTATCTTCTCACGTTGACGGCGCTGGTCGGCACGACCATCGCGCCCTGGCAATTCTTCTACATGCAGGCGGCGTTCGTGGAAAAACGCGTGGGGCCGAGGCAGTATAAGCAGGCGCGCGCCGACGTGATGATTGGCAGCATCAGTTGCATGGTCATCGTGTTTTTCATCATCGTGAGCACAGCGGCCACTCTGTGGGTCCACGGACAGCGCAATATTTCCGGCGCCGCCGACGCCGCCAAAGCTCTGGCGCCGCTCGCTGGCAAATGGGCCGGCACGCTCTTTGCCTTTGGCCTGTTGAACGCGTCGCTGTTTGCCGCTTGCATTCTTCCGCTTTCCACGGCACACGTGATTTGCGAAGGTCTGGGCTTTGAAGGCGGCATTGACCACAAATTCAAGGAAGCGCCCATTTTCTACTGGCTGTATACGGCGCTCATTGGCATTGGCGCCGGCTTCATCCTGATTCCCGGGGCGCCTTTGTTCAAAATCCTGATCCTTTCGCAGGTGGCCAACGGAGTCTGGCTGCCCATCGTGCTCATCTTCATGTTGTTGCTGATCAATCGGCGCGATCTGATGGGGGAGCAGGTCAACAGCCCGGCCTTCAACTGGGTGGCTTGGGTCACCGCGGCCGCCATGATTGTCCTCACCCTGGTCCTTGTGTACACGGCCATATTCGTGCCCGGCGGCGTTCCCGGTACTTGACGTTTGCAGACGGGAACCCGAGTCGTTTCGTTGCGTCTTTGCCGGCCACTGTGGTAACTTTGTGGGGTAAAGATGATTGCCCGCAACATCCCGTGCCTGATTCCGTGGGCCCCAGGACTCGCAACGTGAAATCTTCCGAATCGCTTCCCTTACTCAAGCGTGAGGAAGCGCGGCTCCTGGAGCAACTCGACCTGAGGCGGCTGCCCAAGCACATTGCCGTCATCATGGATGGCAACGGGCGGTGGGCCCAGCGGCGCCATCTGCCGCGCGTGGCCGGACACCGGGCAGGAGTCAGCTCGGCACGCACGGTGATCGAAACCTGTGCCCGGTTGGACATCTCCGCCCTGACCCTTTACGCCTTTTCCCTGGAAAACTGGCGCCGTCCCAAAGCGGAAATTGATTTCCTGATGCGCCTGTTGCGCGAGTACCTGCGCAAGGAATTGCCCATGCTCCACAGGAACAACATCCGCATGGTGTTCATCGGAAGGCCGGAGCAACTGCCCGCCGGAGTCCAGCAGGACGTGGAAGAAGCCTCGCGGGTTACTGCCGGGAATACGGGAATGCGCTTGGCCGTGGCCTTGAACTACGGCGGCCGCGGCGAACTGGTGGACGCCTTCAACGCCATCCTCAAGGAGCTTCGCAGCAACGGCAGCGTTTCCCATCCCATTGACGAGGAGACCGTTTCGCGGCACCTCTATACGGCAGGATTGCCGGATCCGGATTTGCTCATCCGCACGAGCGGCGAAATGCGCATCAGCAATTTTCTGCTTTGGCAGATTGCCTACGCGGAAATCTACGTCACCGAGACCCTTTGGCCGGACTTCTCCCGGGCGTGCCTTCTCGAAGCGCTCGTTGAATTCCAGAAGCGTGAACGCCGCTACGGCGGCTTGAGCGATGCGCATCCCTCTCATGACCGTGCCTCTCGGGTCGCGCGCGGCTGACCCGCGATGACCCTGCAACGCGTTCTCACCGCCGCCGTGCTCATCCCTGTCGTAGTGGCTTTGGTCCTGTTGGCGCCGTTGCCCTGGGTGGCCATCGCCTTCGGCCTGGTGATCGTCTTAGCGCTGCTCGAATACTTTTCCCTCGGCGAACGGATTGGTCATCGGGGATACCGGGTTTGGACCTGCGCCTGCGCCCTGGCCCTGGTCTTCGTACAATTCTTGACCACTCGCGCGGAGACGTTCCCGCTCGCAGGGGGCCTCCTTCTGGAGCGTTACTCTTCGGCCGCAAGCCTCACTCTGTTTCCGTTTCTTTTTTTCGTGTTCGTTATCGGTGCGGCCGTAATCGTGCTCGCGACTCGCCGGCCCCTCGCCGAAACCCTGCCCGCGCTGGGCATCAGCGCCTCCGGCCTGCTCTTCGTCGCTTTGCCCCTGAGCTTCGGCGTTCCGCTTGAGGGAATGGCGCGTGTCGGACCGAAACTCCTGCTTTTCGCGCTGGTTCTGGTTTGGGCAGGCGATACGGCAGCCTATTTCGTCGGGCGGTCCATTGGCCGGTGGAAAATGGCGCCGAACCTCAGCCCCAACAAAACCTGGGAAGGTGCGGCGGCAAATCTGCTCGCCTCGCTTGCCGTCGGCGTTTTCTTTGCGCGCTGGACCGGTATCGGCCTGCGCTCCATGCTCCCTGGCGCAGCCCTGGCCAATGTTGCCGGCCAAATGGGCGATCTGGCCGAGTCCGCCTATAAACGCAGCGCGGGCGCGAAAGATTCCGGCGGGCTGCTGCCGGGGCATGGCGGATTGCTCGACCGGGTAGACGCTCTTGTTTTCGCCGTGCCCGTGGTCTGGTATTATTTCAAGTTGGTGCTGTAGCCCCCCCAGCAGAACCCCGGGTGCAGAGGCCCAGGAAATCGAGCAAAGTCCGGACTACAATTCTTCCGCGCTCGACTCCTGCCGGGAACGCGGCCCCATTCATGCCGGGCCGCGTGGAACCGTGTGGTAGACAGGGAATTGAGAAAAGGCAAGTCTTGAAGCGTCTGGCCATCCTCGGATCAACAGGGTCAATCGGACGGCAATGCCTCAGCGTTGTCGAGTCGCTGCCGTCGCGTTTTTGTGTTGAGGCCCTCGCCGCGGGCGAGAACATTGACCTGATCGCTTCGCAGATCGCCCGCCATCGCCCGCAACTGGTTTCTGTGGCGAACGCCGCGCGCGCCGATGAACTGGCCGGGCGGCTTCGCGCCCAGGGCCTGGCTCCCTTGCCCGACATCCAGTGGGGGAGGGAAGGCTTGCTGGCGGTCGGAACGCATCCCGACGTCGAGCTGCTGGTCTCCGCGGCAGTGGGCGTAGTGGGCCTCGAGGCCACATACGCCGCAATCCAGCAAGGCAAGCAGATTGCCCTTTCCAATAAAGAGGTTCTGGTCGCCGCGGGGGAACTGGTGATGGCTGCAGCACAGGCTGCCGGGGTCGACCTTCTGCCGGTGGACAGCGAGCACAACGCCATTCATCAATGTTTGCGCGCCGGCGAACACGGGGAAGTCAAGCGCCTCGTGCTCACCGCCTCGGGCGGCCCCTTCCGCAAGACGCCGATTCATGCGCTGGCGCGCGTCACGCCCGAGCAGGCGCTGGCGCATCCCAACTGGCGCATGGGAAATCGCATCACCATAGATTCCGCGACGTTGATGAACAAAGGGTTTGAAGTGATTGAGGCGCGCTGGCTGTTTTCCATGAGGCCCGCGCAAATCGAAGTGGTCATCCACCCGCAGTCCACCGTTCACTCCATGGTGGAGTACGTGGACGGTTCGATTCTGGCGCAACTCGGCCCAACGGATATGCGCATGCCCATTCAATATGCGCTAACCTATCCGGAGCGCGTCGCATCCAACGAGTGCCAGCTCGACTGGTCTCGGTTGCGCCGCCTCGATTTTGAAAAAGTTTCTGCCCGGCGTTTCCCGTGCTTGCGCCTGGCCCGCGAGGCGCTGCGCAAGGGCGGTGCTTGGCCCTGTGCTTTGAATGCTGCGGATGAAGTCGCCATTGCTTCTTTTCTTGACCGGCGCATACCCTTCACCGGCATCGCGCAGGTAATTGAGCGGGTTCTGGAGCGCACTCAGAGCGTCAGATTTAAAAAAATGGAAGACGTCCTGGCTGCGGATACCGAAGCGCGCCGGATGGCCCGGGAAGAAGCGGACCGCATCTCCATCAAGATGGCCGCGGCGTCTTGAGATACTCTTAGAAGGGAAGAACAGCCTTATGAGCACTCTCATCGGGATCATACTCGTGCTGGGGACCATGATCCTGGTACACGAGATCGGCCATTTTATCGCCGCCAAGTTGTTTGGCGTGCGCGTTGAGGTTTTTTCCGTGGGCTTTCCCCCCCGCCTTTGGGGGATTCGCCGGGGCGACACCGATTACCGCATCAGCGCGATCCCTCTGGGCGGTTACGTAAAGATGGCCGGCGACAACATTTCTGAGGAGCGCAGCGGCGCTCCCGACGAGTTTTTGAGCAAGCCCCGGTGGCAGCGCGCCATTATCGCCTTTGCGGGTCCGGCCGTGAATTTGCTCATGCCGCTGGTCCTGCTGGGCGGATACTTTATTGCCGTCGGTGTGCCGTACCACTCCTTCGAAGACCGCTCGGTGGAAGTCGTCGCCTTCGCGAAGAACTCGCGAACCGCAGCCGAGGGATTGAAACTCGGAGACCGCATCACGGAGCTCAACGGGCTGAAAAACCCCACCTGGGGGCAGGCGCTCAGTCTGGTCAGCGAGCTTCCGCCCGGGAGCGAATTACACGTCGTTGCCGAAAAAGATGGAGCGCGGCGCTCGCTTACCCTGCCGGTGACGAATCCCCCGGAAAGCGACTGGCCGTTTGGCTATTGGCCGATCCCTCCGGTCATTGATCGAGTGGAACCGGGGATGCCCGCTTACCGCGCCGGCCTCAGGCAAAACGACGTCGTGACCTCCGTCAATGGCCAGCCCGTTGTGAGTTGGTCGCAGTTTGTTGACGTCATCCGGCACTCGGACGGGAAGCCGGTTGCTCTGGGCATCCGTCGCGAGAATCAGGACCTGAGCCTTCAGGTTACGCCGCAACGCGGCGTCAACGAACGGGGCGACGCGACTTACCAGGTCGGCGTCCTGGTGAAAGAAGACACTGCCTACCGCCGCGAGGGCGTTTCGCACTCGTTGGACTTCGCGCTCTCCGCCACAGTGAACATCACTCGCCAGACTCTCGGTGTGGTGGAGAAGCTATTCACCGGCAAGCTTTCAATCCGGCAGTTGCAGAGCGTCGTCGGCATCGCGCACGAGTCCGGGCTGGCCGTGAAGGAGGGCTCGTTCCAGGTGATTTCGCTGATGGCGCTGCTGAGCATCAACCTGGGAATCTTGAACCTGCTGCCGATCCCCATCCTCGATGGCGGTCACATTCTTCTTCTGGCCATCGAAGGCTCGATGCGCCGCGACTTGAGTCTGGCGTTCAAAGAACGATTTGTGCAAGTGGGGTTCGTCTTTCTGGTAGTGTTTTTGTCAATCGTGATGTACTTCGACGTTACGCGCCTTGTCGGCCGGTAAGATTTGAGATTTCCGGCCGCAGGTGTACCGATGGCCGCTACCTCCGCACATCGCGTCTCGACCGGCGAACGGATCAACGCAGACGCAAAACCGGGCCGCCTGCAGAAGGCCCTGGAAAACCGGCGTGTGCGATTGACTCGCCAGCGCCGCGCTATCCTGCAAGTGATGGACAGCGCCGAGCGCCATCTCGACGCCGGAGCCATTCTGGATCGCGCGCAGAAGATTGACTCGCGCGTGCACCGCGTCACCGTTTACCGCACGATTGACCTGCTCAAACGATATGGCCTGATCGACGAGCTGGACCTGCTGCATCTCCGCGGAGATCAGCATTACTACGAAAGCCACGGGCCGCGCGATCATATCCACGTGGCTTGCCTCCGTTGCGGAAAAGTGCGCGAATTCGAAAGCAGTCTGTTTGAGCAGATGAAGGCGCAGATCGAACGCGATTGCAATCTGAAAATCACGGTGACGCGCACGGAAATTGGCGGCTACTGCGAAAGCTGCAGGAAATAATCTTCCCGACTCTTCCAAACCGTAGAGATCGCGGTTAAGCAGATTGGCGCGCGCGGCGAGCGCGATCGAGGCGGCTGAAAAAGTTGTTTGCGCGCGCGATATCTTTGGTGATTTGCCTGCGGAGCTCTTCCGGGCCGCTGAATTTTTTTTCCTCGCGCAGCCGTTTCCAAAAGTGGATTTCCATACGCCCCTGTGTCAGCGTCCGAGAAAATCCGAGCAAATGGCTTTCGATGGAAAGCTCGGCGCCGTTGAACGTCGGCCGGCGGCCGACGTTGGTCGCCGAACGCCACAAGCGCCCTTCGACATTCGTCTCCGTCACATAAACGCCCTGTGCGGGAAGCAGCTCCTGGTCGGGCGCCAAGTTCAACGTGGGGAAGACGAATTTGCGTCCCGTGCCGGTCCCGCGGCGGATTTCGCCCGTCAACACGAACGGCCGTCCCAGCAGGCGCGCGGCGTGACTTACGTTTCCTTCCGCCATTTCCCGGCGGATCGCCGTGCTGGAAACAATCTCGCCACGGCACAGAACCGGGGGCACAATCTGCACCGCAAAACCATGCAAGCGGGCGAGCTCCGAGAGCAGCCGCGAATTGCCGGCGTGCTTGTTTCCAAAGCGGAAATTTTCGCCGACGAGAATCAAACGCATGGCCACCTGCTCGAGAAGAATTTTCCGGACAAAGTCCTCCGCCGAGATCTTCGCGAACTCCAGATCGAAATGCAGAACCAGGGCCGCATCCAGCCCGGCGCGGCCGAAACCTTTCAGCCTTTGCGCGAGGGTGGAAATGCTCGGCGGCGCAACTTCCGGACGCAGAACCTTGAGCGGCGGCGGATCAAACGTCAACACGGTTGCCACGGCGCTGGCCGCCTTGGCCCGCTCCACCACATCGCGGAGAATTTTTTGATGGCCGAGATGGAGACCGTCGAAATTCCCGACGGTGAGCACGCTTCCGGCTCCGCTCGCGCCGAAGCGCGCCCTCCATTCTCCCGGCGAATGCAGCACTTCGAGCGGCATCAGACGTGCACCTCAAAGGTCATGCCGTCGTAGGCAAGTTGCACGTGGGAGTGGCCCGCCTTGCGCAGCCTTTCGTTGGTTTCGTGATGGGGGAGATCGTGCGCAATGTGCGTGAACCAGGCGCGCCGTGGCCGCAACTCGGCAACCAGCGCCAGCGCCTGTTCGACTGTTTGGTGCATGGGATGGGGTTCATCGCGCAGCGCATCCAGGATCAGGTCGTCCAGGCCCATCAATAAATGGCGCGAAGTCGCGGGCAATTCGCTGAAATCGGTGAGGTAGGCGGCGCTGCCGAAACGGAATCCCAGCACGCTGATTCCGCCATGACGCGCCGGAACGGGCGCCACTTCGGTATCCAGCACGCGAAACGGCCCCTTCACCTCATGCAGCGTGACTTGCGGGATGGCGCTCAGCACCGGCGATTCATCAAACACGTAGGCGAAGGTCCGGCGCAGAATGTTGAACGTCTCCTCCGACGCATACACCGGCAGCGCGCACTTCTGGCGCAAATTAAACGGCCGGATGTCGTCGAACCCGAGGATGTGGTCGGCGTGGCCGTGCGTAAGCAGGACGGCGTCCAGCCGGTCGAGTCCCATGCGCAAAGCCTGCTGCCGGAAATCCGGCGTGGTGTCAATCACGGCGTGGCGCCCGTTGCGCGAGAGCAGCACGGAAGGACGGGTGCGATTGTCGTGCGGGTCCGTTGATTGGCAGACGCGGCAGCGGCAGCCGAGCGAAGGAACTCCCATCGAGGTGCCTGAACCGAGGACGGTCAGGCGAAGCGTCTCGGTCCGCCGTTCACCTTCCTGCGATTGCTTCACGGGAGTATCGCTCAGGGCCGCGCCTTGGCTTTTCCACGAACCGGTTCCGCGGCAGCCTTGGAAAGCTCGAGGTAAGTCACTTTCAGTTTTCCGGACAAATCCAGGATCAGGGCGTCTTCCTCGGGAGCCAGGTTTCCCTGGGTCTTCTCGCGCAAGGCGTCCAGCATATCAATAATGTTTCGCAGCGCCTCCGGCTCGACGATGGGCTGGCCGGTCTGCGGGTCGGCGTACGCGCCTGCGTACATCACGGCATTTTCGGCAAGCAAGCTGACAAGGTTCTTGAATGCGGCAAGAGGCTGCGGCGCTTCCTGCTTGGCAGCGGTTTGCTGCGCGGGCGGCTTGAGGGGCGTCTTGGCTGCGGCTTCGGCGGCCATGCGCTCCTTGCGCTCCTGCTGGACGGCCTCCTCGCGGAGTTCGCCCTCGGCGGTAAAAAGCCTGCGGTCAACGACCTTGAAGGCTTCGTCGGGCTGATCTTTGTGGTCCTTGCTGTCTTTATTCTCAGGCAAAGCTCTTACCTCGATTGGAGTTGATGGCTCAGTTTAGCATCCAACAGCGGAGGTTGGAAGTTTGAGGTTGGATGTTGGACGGAGGGGAAGGAGATAGATGAGGCAAAGGAGGTAGAAGAAGCAGAGGAGGCAACGCAGGCGTCCAGTGGAAAACAGGGGTACCCCCCACCACTTTCTTGCAAGTGTGTGAAACGAAAGGGTTTTAAGTCCTTTGTTTTGAAACTATGTGATTCTAAAGGGGTTGCGGGCGTGTTTTTGGGAAAGTGTGTGAAACTAAAGAGTTTAGGCGGCATTTTGGCCTCGTTTGAGGGCTCTCCGTCCATTTTCGGTCCTAAGCCGGTCTTTCTTCCGCGGGCCCTGGAGTGACTTCCTTCAGGGCAACCAGAGGCAACATCCTGGCGGCGATCCCTAGCAGTTACCGTCGATTACAACACGAGTATTGTTACACAGGTGACTAGCGGTTGTCAAGGGCTGATTTGGGTTAGCGAACGGGGGAAGGGAACTCCCACCTTTTCGGCAAAACCGCGAAAGGATGGGGCCCCCGGCACCCGCAAACCCTATCCCCGGGCGGAGCCTGAGCGACCCGTCCAAACTTATTCGACTAGCTTTCCGAGGCAGGGTGGTCCTTCGTAGTCTCCGTTCCGCAGAAGTGGCAACTGCTTGTAGGTTGAAGGTCCCAGTCGCGGATCAACAACGCGGCGCACTTCTGGCAGGACGCCAGTTTGTTTCGAAAAAACTGGGCCAGCTTTGCTTGAGGAAGCATGGCGCGTGCTACCCTGACATCGCTTACAGCGTAGTTGAATACAGGGCGTCCCCCTGTGTGTATTTCTCCGATGCGCTCGACGATGCCCATCTGCTCCCATTGCCTGATTTTGTTCCTTGCGGAATTGACTTCGATCTTGAAAACGTTGTTTGCGATGTAGTTCGTCGTGAATTCAACTCTTGCAACTTTGACTAGCTCCCGAATAATGTGGGCAGGCAACAGTTCCTGCGTGCGGTTTTGCGAGAATTTCGTAATTCCTTCAAGAATCGCTGTGCCGCTGATCCTTTCTGAGTTCGGGTCAATCCGTAATTGTTCACTTAAGATCTCCTGGCAGACTCGAATCATATCCCGTGGCGACCCGTTGGCGAACATCACGACAATTATGTGCAGGGGCTCTGCCAAGTCCGCATCCGTCAGTTGGGCTAAGTTACCCACTTTTCCGTTACTGAAAGCCTCCAGCCGACGAGATAGCATAGTGCGGAGCTGTTCCTTGCTCCAGGAAAGCCTGAATTGCTGAATCCTATCGGGGCGCGCGAATTCGCTATAGTGCGGTTCGAGCTTGTCCCAAAGAAAGAATTTGAACCCTACGCCCTTCATTTGTAAGAGCTCGAGGTCACGGAGAAGTGGCTTCATAAGTGAGAAGGAATCTTCGGCATTGTTGCCCGTTTGGGGAGTCTCGTCGACCTTGTCTACAAGGACGTAAAACGATTTGAATCCGATGCTCTTGATGAGGCTTTGAATGACTTCAAGATGAGTTTTCGAGGGTTGTTCGCCTTCCTGTTTCTTTGTTTGTTGGCCGGGGTGTGAACCTAAGCTTACAGGATGTGGGAAACCACTGGAGGTTAGCGCAGTGGAAAACAAAGTGTTCAATGGCCCAGACCAATCTCGCAATAATTGTTTGGCTTTCGTCGACAATGTCTTGAGAGAATTGAGTGCCCTTAGCGCTTCAACGTGAGTGATGGTACCAAGGTATCTTTGACAGAGTGCTTCGACTTGCTGACGTTCCAGCGTTGCAAAGGCTGCTGCCTGCAGACCTCGGCTATAGAACTCCAATAAGAATCCTATTATGCCCAGTTGGGCGATGTTCCGAATGTGGTACTCAATGGCGAGATTACGTAAACTGATGCCAGCAAGATTCTCAAAGCGATCGTATGTGATTGCGAATACGTTTTCTTCCGATGCCTTATACTCAATCATTCTTCGCTGCGCGCTCTTGCCCCCTCCTCTGGGGGCGAAAATCACGTGAGACTGCGGAATATCTGGGTTGCCCCAAACGGAATGGAAGAGGGGAGCGGTATAAAGTACGTTTGAAGGTGGTCTTCTTCATCCGCATTGGTGAATTGGAATGGATTGTCTGAGAAACCCAAGCGGGACAGGAATTGCTTTTCGTCCATCGTAGCCCCTCGGCGAACCTTTTGTTTGGTCTGGCCGCAACTGTAACTCTTGGGTTTGGCTCTACGACCTCATCTTGAAATACAGGTGGGACGGCTGCCCCGCCTTTCTTTCGTTTAAGTTCCTCACGGTAAAAAATCGATAAGAATATAGCACTTCTGTAATTCAATGGGGAGGGATGAGGTGTGGAGGGCGGAGGGTGGAGGGGGGTCCGAAAAAGCATCGGTGGGCGCGGAGGAACTGGGAAGCAGATCCCTTCCGACGGAATCGTAACTCAGGAAGAACGCTCGTCCCGAGAGAATCGGGGCTCACGAAAAGCGCTCGTCGCTTTTCGCTTGGGATGGCACGGGCGCAGCAGAGGTGCTAGGATAGCGCGCTCCGAGACAACAATAAGCTCTTCGCGAGGTTCAACGTCGATCCCTGACTAAGAATGCGTCCAAGGAGGACTACATGAGCATGAAGAAGAACATGGCCGTCGCAATGAGTGTTCTGTTCGTATGTACGTTCGTGGCGACAGTTCTTGGGCAAGCCCCCTCGGGACCGCCCAAGCCGGGCCCGGAGCACCAAAAGCTGGCCTATTTCGCCGGCAAGTGGGCTTCCGAAGCGGAAATGAAGCCGAGCGCATTCGGCCCTGGGGGGAAGTTCGCGTACACGGAGACGTGCGAGTGGTTTTCCGGCGGTTTTGCGCTGGTATGCCACACGGACGGCAAGATGCAGGAGGGCACGTTTTCCGAGCTCAGCATCATGGGCTACGACCCAGGAGAGAAGACCTACGTGTACTTCGAGACGACCAGCTATGGTGAGAATGTTTTTTCGCGTGGAACCGAGGAAGGCGGCACGTGGACTTGGACCAGCGAGAGCAAAATGAACGGGAAAGCTGCCCACGCGCGGTTCACGCTGAAGCAGGTCTCCGCCGATTCATCCACTTTCAAGTTTGAAATAGGCATGGGCGATGAGCCTTTGAAGGTGGTCATGGAAGGGAAGCAAACGCGCGTGAAGTGACATGCTTGGCGTTAAGGGTGAGGCAGCAGATCCCTCGCTGCCCTTCGCTCCGCAAACCCGTCCGGAGCGCAAACAGCGCGCTTCGCTCAGGGTAAACGCTCGAGATGACACCCTAAGACGAGGAGGAATCGGCGATGTACACGGAGCGTTGTCTTGTGTACATGGAGGCGGTATACTGCGGCAGGAGGGCAATCGCATGGCGAATTCGAGAGCGCGGGCGCACAAGCACTTTCGTCTGGACGCGGTGAAAATCAAGCGCGCGCAGAAAGTGCTGCGCGCCGGAACGGAAACAGAGGCTATCGAGCGGGCGTTGGATTTCGTGATTTCCGAGCACGAGAGGAACCATCTGGCACTGCGGGCTAATGACCGCTTTGCGAGCAGCGGCATTGACATCAAGGATGTGTACGGCGCCCTGGAAGAGTAGATGCAGCCGGTCCTGTTTGATTCTTCGATTTACATTACCGCCCTGCGCGCGAAGGATGCCGCGACACTGAGTCTGAGGCGGCTGGCCGGAGGCGCGCCGGTGTGGCTGAGTTCGGTGGTGCTCGAAGAGCTTTATGCCGGGGTGAGCGCGCGCAATGGGCGCGTGGTGGAGCGTCTGGAGCGCGATTTCGACAAGGCCGGACGGATAGTGGTGCCCAATCTGGGCGATTGGACTCAGACGGGCAAGGTCCTCGCGCGGCTCGGCGCCAAATACGATTACGAGCAAATCGGAAAGGGGCGCCTGACCAACGACGCGCTGATTGCCATGAGCGCAGGACGCCTGGGAATCACCGTGGTCACCGCCAACGCGCGGGATTTTGGCAAGCTCGCGGAATTCCGGTCCTTCCGATGGCGGGTAGACAATTCTTAGGTAGCAACAGAGGGACATAAGCCTCAACAATGGGAAAGCGGCGTCCAGCCGCCGCACTCGCGGAAACAAAGGAAGCGGCGCGGCCGGGGGCAGGCAGGGAAGTTATTTGAGGCGCGGGTGGCTACATCAGCTCTTCGATGAAGGAGCGGGCCACATCGGGGGGCACCCTCGGGTCGCGATGGACCAGGGGTCCTTCGTTCAAGACGGGCTCGGCGCCATGCAGGGTGGGAACGTCGGTGCGCTCGAAGAACTTCCCGATGGGAATCTCCTCGCCCCAGAGCAAAGATTTCTGCATCGCGGCGGTCCAGTCGGCGGGGTCGTAAGCCGAGTCGTCCTCGAGCTTCTTCACGCGCGGACGGAACCACTGGTAGGTATTGTCGAAATTATAGGTGACGCAGGGGCTGAAGACGTCCAGGAACGAGAAGCCTTTGTGCTCAATCCCTTGCTTGATCAGCTCCGTGAAGTGCTTCTGCTCGCCGCTGTAGCCGCGGGCGACGAAGGTGGCGCCTGCGGCTAGAGCCAGGGAAATGGGGTTGACGGGCGATTCAATGTTGCCGAACGGCATGCTTTTCGTCTTCATGCCGATGCGGCTGGTGGGCGACGTCTGGCCCGTGGTGAGGCCGTAGATTTGGTTGTCCATGACGATGTAAAGCAGGTCGACGTTGCGGCGCATGGTGTGGAGGAAATGGTTGCCGCCGATGCCGAAGCCGTCACCGTCGCCGCCGGTCACCAGGACCGTCAGCTCGTGATTGGCGAGCTTCAGACCGGTGGCCACCGCCAATGCCCGGCCGTGCAGGGTGTGCATGCCATAGGTATTTATGTAGCCGGGGAGGTTGGAGGAACAGCCGATGCCGCTGATGGTGACCACGTTATGCGTCGGTATCTGTAGCTCGACGAGGGCTTTTTGAAGCGCGGCGAGCACACCGAAATCGCCGCAGCCGGGGCACCAGTCGGGATCGACTTTGCCCTTCATATCGGCCAGGGTCAATTGACTGGCACGCTGTGCGGTAGTCGCCATGTGCGTCTCCTCGTCAGACCATAATTTCGTGCATGGGAACGGAGAGCTTCGTAGTCCCGGCGAGCTGTTCCTTCACGGCCTCGACAATGTGGTGGGGCATGAAGGGCTCGCCATCATACTTGCGAATGTGGCCGTTTGGCACAAAGCTGGTTTCGCTGCGCAGGTAGCGGGCAAACTGCCCGCTGTAATTGTTCTCGACGATGATGGTGTGCCGCGAGCCTTTCAGGATTTCGAGAATGGCTTCTCCATGCAACGGCACAAGCCAGCGGATTTGGAGCTGATTGGCAGAGATTCCTTGTTCGTTGAGGAGTTCACAAGCTTCCTCGATGACCCCTTTCGTCGAGCCCCAGCCGATCAAGGTGACGTCGGCGTTGCGCGGACCCAGCAGCACGGGCCGCGGAACGGCTGCCTCGATGCCGGCCACCTTGCGCATGCGCTTTTCCATCATGGCGCGGCGCTTGATGGGATTGGTGAACTCGTCGCTGATTAGTACGCCGTCTTCCTGGTGTTCATCCGTAGCCGCCGTGTGGATGTGGCCGGGCACACCGGGAACAGCGCGCGGTGAAATGCCGCTGTCGGTGATGAGGTAGCGTTTGTAGCCTCCGTTCGTGGCAGCCCCGGAGGGCGCCCCGTTGGTGGTGATGAGCTCGCCGCGGTCAATGGGAGGGCTGAAATCCAAATCTTTCGGATCTACGCTGAGCCTGCCTTCCGATAGCAGCAAATCGCAAAGCACCAGACCCGGGCACTGGAAGCGGTCGGCGAGGTTGAATATCTCGGGGATGAGCTTGAAGCAGTCGCCGATGTCCAGCGGAGCCGCGATCACTCGGGGATAATCGCCAAAAGCAGCGCCGAGCATCTGCCAGAGGTCGCCCTGCTCGGTCTTGGTGGGCACTCCGGTGGAGGGGCCGGCGCGCTGACAGTTGATGACCACCACGGGGGTTTCGATCATGGCGGACATGCCAAGGCCCTCGCTCATCAGAGCGAAGCCTCCGCCGGAGGTGGCGCACATAGCGCGAACGCCGGCGTGCGCTGCGCCGATGGCCATATTGATCACGCCGATCTCGTCCTCCACCTGGCGGACCATGATGCCCGCTTTGCGCGCGTGCGCGGCCATCCAGTGTAGAACGCCGGTCGAAGGGCTCATGGGGTAGGCAGAATAGAATTTCACACCCGCTGCGGCGCCGCCCATGGCCATGGCAGTATTGCCACTCAGGATGGCGTAGCGATTCTCAGTTTTGGGAAGGGGGCGCGGGAAAGCCGTGAAGTTGGCGGCGGCATAATCATAGCCAGCCCGCGCGACCCCGACGTTTTCGGCTACCACGGCCTCACCTTTCTTCTTGAACTGCTCTTGGAGGACGGTTTCTACAGCCGGGAAGCCGATCCCCATCATATGGAGGCCGGCGCCGATGGCGAGCGTGTTCTGCGCAACCTTGTTTCGGGTGATGTCGGCCAACTCTGAAACGGGAAGCGGGCAGAGCTGCACACCGTCGGCGGCAGAGCCCGGCTTGATCGTGTCAGCATTATAGATACAGGCAGCGCCAGCAGTGAGCAGCTTCAAATGGCGATCCATGCTGTCCTGGTTGAGCGGAATGAGCAGGTCGATCCGGTCACCCATATTGGTGACCTTTTCCGGGCCCGTACGAATGGTGAGAAAAGTGTGGCCGCCGCGAATGATGGACTGATAGGCGTTGTAGGCGTTCAGGTTAAGGCCTCGCCGGCTGAAGATCTTTGCGAAAATGTCGCCCGGTGTGGCGACACCCTGGCCGGCCGCGCCCCCGATACCGATAGCGAAGGTCTGCTTCATCACGCCCTCTCTAGCTGAGTGCCGGCCGACCCAAAACGTCCCAGCGCTCGGGCCGGGCTCAAATGAAAGTTCGTATCCCCGTGCGGGAGACTCCTCATCCGAATTTCCAGTTTGCTTTTCCGGGCACACGAAGTATACACCCAATCCCTTCGTATGTTCTCCCCTACCAGAGAGCAAGGCTGACCCTTGCATCAGCCCAAGGCCTAGACGTAAGATGCGAGCGCCAACAACGTCGAACCTCTGAGCCATTCGATTTGGTAGGGACGCATGACACGTTCCATTCATGGCTCTCAAGGAGGTCCTCAAGGTGCCCATCGCCAAGGAATTAACCGTTCGAATGGACAATCGTCCAGGATCACTGGGAAAAGTCTGCCGGGCGCTCGCGGACCGCGGTGTAAACATCATGGCTTTTCAATCGATCCCTTCAGATAAAACGATCCTCGTGTGCATCGTCATCGACAACCCGGCAGCAGCCGAGGCGGTCCTGGATCGGGAAGGAATAACCTACACAGAAGGGGAAGTTGCTCAAGTCAAGCTTCCACCCGGGCCGGGCGAGTTGGCGCGCGCCGCCTCCAAGCTCGCCGAAGCGAATATCAACATCAACTACGCATACTGCGGTGTTGAGCCAAACACGAATACGCCATTGGTGATTTTTGGAGTAACGGAAGTGGGACGCGCAGCAACAATTCTGGATCAGACTGCTGCCGCCGTTGCGGGAACATAGCATCGAGGATACGAAGAGCCCGCCTCAGCCGGTCTGCGACGCGAGCCTGTTGTTGTGGAACGCCCTCGCTCTGCTTCTCCAGGCCTTGTCAATTCTTCGCGCGTGCCTTACAGTTTCTTGTTACTAAATTTAGGGCCGAATTCTCTGCCATTCCACAACGTGAAACGAAATCGTTCCCACGAGAAAACCAATCCCGGTGCGTCCGCCAAGCATTCGCGGACGCGCCAGGGCAAGTCTAACTGCCAGCGTCCTGGCAAGCTGTTTGAAGCTCTCGTCGCGCTGCAAGCGCGGCTGCGCGCGCCCAACGGCTGTCCCTGGGACCGCGAGCAAACTCACCAGACTCTGCGCACCTACCTGATCGAAGAGGCTTACGAAGTCCTCGAGGCGCTGGAATCCGGCGATGACAGGAAGTTTCAAGACGAACTGGGCGACCTGCTCCTGCAAGTGGTGTTCCACGCCGAACTGGCCCGCGAGGACGGGCGCTTCGATATTTCCGACGTGATTGAAGCGATCCACAGCAAGCTGGTGCGGCGGCATCCGCACGTTTTTGGAAACGTGCGCGCGCGCACTTCGGCCGACGTCCTGAAAAACTGGGAACAATTGAAGGCCGCCGAGCGTGACGAGGCGACTCCTTCGCAAAGGCAGGCGAAGGCGTCTTCGGGTTCACTTCTTGAGGGAATACCCAAGACGCTGCCCGCGGTGCTGGAAGCCTATCAGCTCACGCGGCGGGCCGCGCGGATCGGTTTTGACTGGGAGGACTTCGCCGGACTCGTCGCGAAGCTCGGCGAAGAAACCGCCGAGCTTCGCGAAGCGGCCGGCTCGGCGGATGTCCGCCGCCAAGAAGAAGAGGCGGGCGACCTCTTGTTCGTGGCCGTCAATGTGGCGCGCTACCTGGGCGTGGACCCGGAGATCGCGCTCAAGCGGGCCAATCGCAAGTTTGCCGCGCGATTCCGCGCCATGGAAGAGGCCGCGGCGCGCTCGGGCCGCGCCCTCGCCGATGTTCCGCGAGCTGAGATGGAAGCCCTGTGGGATGCCGCAAAGCGCGATCCCGAATTGACACGCCGATGAATCCGGAAATCACTGTCCGCCATTGTCGCGGCATCAAGGAAATGGACGCGTGCGTCGAGCTGGAGAGGCGCGTCTGGGGCGAGAAAGACCTCGAGATCGTCCCGAATACCGTGTTCATTGTGGCCGCGCGAATCGGCGGGCAAATGCTCGGCGCTTTCCACGGAGAGAAGATGATCGGGTTTACGTTTGCCATGCCGGGGGTGCGCGACGCCAAACCCTTCTTGCACTCGCACATGACCGCCTTGCTTGAGGAATACCGCGACCGCGGCGTGGGGCGCCGCCTGAAGCTGTTCCAGCGAGAAGATGCGCTGGCGCGCGGCATCGGCGTGGTGGAGTGGACGTTTGACCCGCTGGCAACGCGGAATGCACACTTCAACCTCGACCGCCTCGGCGCGATCGTGCGTCATTCCGTGCGCAACGCCTACGGCATCACGTCCAGCCCGGTACATCGCGGCCTTCCGACCGACCGGCTGACCGCGGAGTGGCACCTGGATTCCCCGCGCGTGCGGGAGGCCCTCGAAGGGCGGGCTGCGGCGTGGCAAGGCGAGGCCGCGGAAATTGTCATTCCGGAGAATGTGGAGGACCGAAAGGCGGTCAGCATCGCGGATGTTGCCCGGATCCAGGAGCGCGTGATGTCAGAATTCGAAGACTGGTTCGCGCGCGGCTACACAGCGATCGCCACGGCACAGTCAAGACAGGGGTTCAAGTACATTCTCGATTCGAAATTTCGCGGAGAGGTAAATCTGCCGCCCCAGAAGCGGAAAGGCTAAATGCAGATTCGGCAGATCACGCTCCGCGAGCTGCACATGGACCTGCTGGTTCCATTCGAGACCAGCTTCGAGCGCACGTCGCATCGCCGCATTCTTCTTGTGGAAGCCGATGTGGACGGCGTGACTGGCTGGGGCGAGTGCGTCGCCGGGGAGACGCCCTACTACGCCCCCGAGACCATCGCGACGGCTTCACACATCCTCCGCGATTTTCTGTGGCCGGCAATCAAAGGACGAGAATTCCAATGCGCCGCCGAGGTGTGGGGCTTGCTGGCGCGCGTCCGCGGCCACGCGATGGCCAAAGGCGGGCTGGAAGCCGCCGTGTGGGACGCGGAAGCGAAGAGGAAAGGCGTGCCGCTGTGGAAACTTTTGGGAGGCACGATCCAGGAAATTCCTTGCGGCGTGTCCATCGGAATCAAGCGGACCCTCGATGAGCTCGTCGCCGCTGTTGAGAAAGAGCTGGCTGCGGGCTACCAGCGCATCAAAATCAAAATCAAGCCGGGCTGGGACGTGAGCGCCACGGCGCGCGTTCGGGAAAGTTTTCCACGCATTCGCTTGATGGTGGACGCCAATAGCGCGTACCGCCATTCCGATTTCCCGCTGCTGCAACAGCTGGAAGCTTACTACCTGATGATGATCGAGCAGCCTTTGGGCTGGGACGACCTCTACGGGCACGTGGAATTGCAGAAGCTCCTGCAAACGCCCCTGTGCCTCGACGAGTGCATCCACACCGAGGAGCAGGCGCGCGCGGCGCTGGCACTGGGCGCCTGCCGCATCCTCAACGTGAAGCTCGGGCGCGTCGGCGGCTACACCGTGGCGCGGCGCATTCACGACCTTTGCCAGCAACACCAGGTGCCGGTGTGGTGCGGCGGGATGCTCGAATCGGGCATCGGGCGCGCCCACAACATTGCCCTCTCCACGCTGCCGAATTTTTCGCTCCCCGGCGATGTCTCCGCCAGCCGCCGTTATTGGAGCGAAGACATCATCGAGCCGGAAGTCAGCGTCACACCGCAGGGCACCATACGCGTTCCCGACGGGCCCGGCATCGGCTTCGCGCCGCGCCTCGATCTGATCGAGCGCCGCACCGTCAATAAAGTCCGGCTGACTTGATCCGGTGGCCCCTCCGACTGCAAACGAAAACCGCCCCGGCAGCCCTGCCATCGCCATTTCCGTAGCGCTGATCGTGGTGATGTGGTCGCTGAACTTCATCGCCGCAAAAATCGGTTTGCGCCAACTCGGACCGCTGACCATGGCCTCATTTCGCGTCGTGTTTGCCGGCGTTGCCATGATTCCTGCCTATTTGATTTGCCGCCGGGCGCCCGTCTTCGCGGCCCACATAACGCGGCCTCCGTCGGGTTTCTCTCTCCGCGATTTGTGGGTCTTCGCGTACCTGGGATTCTTCGGTGTTTGCGTCAACCAAGTTTGCTTCACCGTCGGGCTGCGCTACACCTCGGTCGGCCACTCGGCGGTGATTATCGGCATGGGACCGATCTACGTTCTGGCCTTGGCGTCTGCGATGCGCCTGGAGCGGCTCACGATGCGCAAGGTCGTGGGCATGGGAGTGGCGCTTATCGGAGTCGTCGTGCTCGCTGCGGAGGAGGGCCTCGGCGCGCATTCGCCGACGCTGCTCGGCGACGCCATCACCATGGCTGGTTCGATCGGCTTCGCGCTGTACGCCGTGCTCGGCAAGCGCGTCGCCACCCGCTACGACACCTTCACCATGACGGCCTTCAACCAAATCTTCGGCGCCATCATCGCCCTGCCGGTGGCCGTCGTCGAAGCGCTGCGCATTGGCCCGGCTGCCCATTGGGGCGCCATCGGCTGGCAGAGCTGGGCCTCCACAGCCTACATGGCCGTCTTCGGCTCGGCCGGCGCTTACCTGCTGTACTTCTGGTTGCTGCGCTACATGCCGCCGTCGCAGTTGAGCGCGTTCAGCTACCTGCTGCCCGTGACCGCCACGATCCTCGGCATCTGGTGGCTCGGCGAAAAAGGCTCCTGGAATGAACTGCTCGGCGGGGCATTGGTGCTTGGCGGGGTCTACTGGATCGAGTCGGGCCGCAACCTCGAATCTGGCGCCGCGGGAGCGCGCGGATGAACGACGGGTGGCCGCGAGCGTCTCCGCCTGCGTTGACCACGCGCCGGTCCTCGTGCTAGCGTGCCCACGCGACGGCTTCGCGGAAAGAAACAAACCAGGAGCGTCTCCGTCAATGAGTTCTCCCGGCTCAGAGCCTCACAAGAATCTTCCCGCCAAGCGCGGCGGCTCCGCTTTCCGCATCGCCGTGATCCCCGGCGATGGCATTGGGCGCGAAGTTATCCCGGAAGCCTGCAAAGTTTTGCGTGTGGCCGCCCAGGCAGGCAACAGAAAAATTGAGCTCATCGAGCTGGATTGGGGCGCGGAAAAATATTTGAAAGAAGGGGTAACACTTCCCGCCGGCGCGGTGGAAATGTTCCGCAACGAGTTCGACGCGATCCTGCTCGGCGCGCTCGGCGATCCGCGCATTCCCTGGAACCTGCACGCCGCCGAGATTCTTCTTGGCCTGCGTTTCAAACTCGACCTGTTCGTCAACGCACGCCCCACCGAACTGCTGGACGCGCGCTTCACGCCGCTGCGCGACCGCACTGAGCGCGACATCCGCTTTATGGTGATCCGGGAGAACACGGAGGGGCTGTACGCCGGGGTCGGCGGATTCTTCAAGAAGGGCACTCCGGACGAAATCGCCGTGCAAGAAGACGTCAACACGCGCAAAGGCGTGGAACGCATCATGCGCTACGCCTACGAGCATGCCCGCCGGAACGGCCTCAAGCGCGTGTGCATGAGCGACAAATCCAACGCGCTTACCTTCGCCCACGACCTGTGGCAGCGCGTCTTTGCCGAAATGCGCCGCGAATATTCCGAAATCGAATCGCGGCACCTCTATATTGACGCGCTGGCCATGGAGATGGTGCGCGACCCCAGCCAGTTTGACGTCATCGTGACCTGCAATCTTTTTGGCGACATCATCAGCGATCTGGGCGCCCAGCTTGCGGGGGGGCTCGGCCTGGCGCCGTCGGGGAACATCAATCCCGAAAGCACTTCGCTGTTCGAGCCGGTGCACGGTTCGGCGCCCAATATCGCGGGGAAGGGAATCGCCAACCCCATGGGGTCGGTGCTGGCAGCGGCCATGATGGCCGAGCATCTCGGCTGGAA
>DASWCG010000224.1:0-22711 GCA_036390175.1 Candidatus Acidiferrales bacterium
TGGCGGGGACGACGGGACTCGAACCCGCGACCTCTGCCGTGACAGGGCAGCGTTCTAACCAACTGAACTACGTCCCCGCTAGGGTACTTGGCACGGATGGTGGGCAGTGTCCGATTCGAACGGACGACCTTCCGGGTGTAAACCGGACGCTCTAACCGCTGAGCTAACCGCCCCGCATCATCGTACAGGAAGCACCGGACACCGTCAATGCGCCGCGTTCCTTGAAGTTTTCTCCCGGACCGATTACACTTCGGTGTTTGTCTTTTCCCTGTGGAGCGGACTGGATGCTCTTGCAGCGCGATTTTGTCGGCTACATGGCGGCGGAACTGACCAAGCGCCTGGTCACGTCGAAAATGGTCGAGGTCAAGACGCCCGAGGAGCTGACCACTCGCATCCGCCATCGCATGATGGAAGAAATCACCGTCGAGGACCGTTTGAACGAAGACGTGCGTGAAATCCTGAGCCAGCATGCCGACGAGATGCGCCGCACGGGCGCTTCTTACCAGGAGATGTACAAGAAGGTCAAAGGACAGCTCGCGCGCGACCGAAAACTGATTCTGCGGTAGCTGCGGCGTTTCGCACCGAGCCGCGCGAGCAAGCTCATCGCTGCCGGTTCAACGTCAGACATCTGAGGGCCCCAACCCGAATGAGATTGAGCCGGGAAAAAATCGTCCGCATCTCCCACCAGATTACCGATCTTCTCGTCGCCAGCGACGACGTGGAGTTCATCGAGGACCGCGACACCATTCGCCAGCATATCGTCCAAATCCTCCAGGACACCTTGCGCGAAGAGGAAAAAATCGATGCCGCCGTTCGCAAGAAGATCAGCTCGCAGAAAAAAGAAATCCTCGAAGGCAGCGAGGAATGGGACATCCTCTACCGCAAGTATTACGCCGAGGAACTGAAACGCATGGGCGTGCTGCATCAGCAGGACGAGCGCAGGTCTTGACAGGCAAGAACAGGTAAAGGAGAAATGAAAAGGGCGGCCTTTCGGGCCGCCCCTTCTTGTTTTCCGTTTGTCTTCAGGTTAGGGCCGACGCTTCAGGGTCGGCCGGTCGTCGTCGTCGCTGGTCGTATCGCCGGTCCCCGTCTTGCCTTTTTTGTCCTTTTGCTGTTCGGTGCGCGTGCGAAGCGTCGGCTTGTCGGGGCCTTGGTCTGCTTTGCGCTGGAGCACCACGGTGCGCAGCCGCGCCTTCACCGAGTCGAACTCCGAAGTCGAGACGATGTATTGGTCGCGGTTCGGCAGAATCTTCGCAATCTCTTTCTGCGTATTCTGAATGCGCTCGGGTGTCGGAGGATGCGTCGAAAACACCTTGGGGATCGTTCCCGGGCGGCGCCGCTCGTCGGCCTGGACGCGCTCGAAGAACGTCACGTAAGAGTTCGGGTCGTAGCCCGCTTTGTACATGTACTCCAGCCCGAAGAAATCCGCTTGCCGCTCGTCGTCGCGCGAGAATTTCAGGTACGTCAGCGGAATCGCCAGGTTTGCCGCCTGATAAATCCCGTATCCTGCCCACCCTCCGGGGCCGAGCAGGATCAGCGGAATCGTCGCGAGTTGCATGATTTGGCCCTTGGTGGCGTTCTTGGTGCCGTGTCGCAAAGTGACGTGCGCGATTTCATGCGCCATCACGCCCGCCAGTTCCGACTCTTCATTGGCGCGCAGAATCAGGCCGCTGTTTACGTAGAAGAAGCCGCCGGGGAGAGCGAAGGCGTTGACTTCGTCGGAGTCAATCACTTTGATGGTGAAAGGCACGCGTGCGTCCGAGTTTCGCACCAGGTTTTGCCCCACGCGGTTGACGTAGTCCACCACGACAGGGTCGTCAATCAGTTTGGAGGAGCGCTCCACTTCCTGCGCCAATTGTTTCCCAATGGCGATCTCTTTTTCGAGCGAATAGAAATTCAGCCCCTTGCCGGTATTCCGGTTCCCGATGGCATCCACATCGTCCTTGGAGCCTTTCTTGACGTTCGGGTTGTCCGGGGATTGAACCGGCTGAGCCTGCGTCTGCTCTTGCTGAGTTGGTTGCTGCGGCTGCGGGGTCTGCGGAGCCTGGGGAGATGCCAGGGCCAGTCCCGCAAACAGCAGGATTGCCGTCAAGCCCGCCAAGCCTTGTTTTAGAAGCGGTTTCATCGGTGCCCCCTCTGCGCTGCCTACCCGAGAGTATACACCTGCCCGCGGGCGGACGATTACAACTGTTATGATGTTGTTTCCCCGCGCGGGGTTTCCTGGGAAGCGTATTCTTTGAGATTACGGCGGGATTCGGGGCCTTGCGCTTCCGGGATGCGGGGCTAAAGGACTTGCTCGCATTGCTGATTGACACCGCATGGCCTTCCTTCTACATTCCAATGGGGTGCTCGCAACGGGGATGCCTGTTCGCAAAGTCCAGATTGGCCAAGTCTGGAAACAGGATGGGACGGGCGACACCTACCTCGTCACCAAGCTGTATCCGGAGGCTTTGGCCACTATGGCCATCCTGCGCAAGACCGGCGCGGAAACCGAGCCTTTTGTGAGAGTTAAGGTCCAGCAGGCCGGCGCCGGGCAGACCCTGCCGGGCTTCACCCCGGAACACGGCGAAGACAACTTGTAGGTTTACATCGAGCGGACAGAAAACTCCACCACGTCATCCAGTTGCATGACTTCCTTCACCACAAAAGGCTCGGCGTAGCGCACGCCGGCCATTTGGCCGAAATGCCTCGCCACCAGGTTCATTTCATCTTCAAGCTGGTCGAGCGGCAAGTGCACCCTGGAGCGCCGCTGTGCCTTCGAGGGGCGAAATTGCGACGCATACGCGAGGATGGCGCGCCTCCGCCTTTCAAACTGCTGGGTAATATCCACCACGAACGTCGGCCGCACCGACACATAAGCTGTCGAATAGATGATCTTGAATGGCCGGAAGGCCTCTCCCTCGATCGGCAATTGTTTCAACCCTGCCAGAAAGCAGCCTTCGTATCCGAGCGTTGCGGCATGGTAGTGGTCCGGGTGGCGCCCGTCCCAATAGGGGAGAATCACCGTACGGGGCCGCAGCTCGCGTATCTTTTGCGCCAGCGCCAGCTTGTGCGGGCGGCTCGGGGTTACCTCTGAGTCCGGAATTCCCAGGTTCTCGCGCACCTTGAGGCGCAAGATCTTCGCTGCCGCTGCCGCCTCCCGTGCCCGGATTTCCGGAGTTCCGCGCGTTCCCATTTCTCCCGCGGTCAAGTCGAGGATACCGGTGCTGTACCCGCGCTCGGCCATCTTGACGAGCGTCCCGCCGCAGGTCAGCTCGGCGTCGTCCGGATGCGCCGCAATCGCCAGCAAATCGAGCTTCGAATTCATTCCGTCGTTCTTCTCCAAGCCCAGTTGGCGGCACGAGGATACCACGCGGCCCTGCCGCGTGTGGTAGCTCCGCCTACGGGGGTCCCACTTCACCAAGTTCAGCAAAGGGGAGGGAATCAAGACGGCGGTATCATGGGTTTTCGTAAGTTGTCATCTTGACACTCCATCGCTGTGAGAATAAGCTGCGGGAAAGTGCCTTCTCGAGTTGAGGATGATGTCCTTGCATAGGACGCAGCATTCAGTGCGCATCCCGCGTTTCTTCGCATTCCTAGGTTGTCTGGCTCTCCTCCCTCTGGCATCTTCCGCGCAAGACCCGACCGGGACTACCAACGGACAAATCATCGTGTTCGTCCGCGAGGCAACCGGAGAACCGCTGAAGATTCAGGCAGTCGTGAGACTCTTCCAATCCAACGGAACCCCGCGCGGCTATGCTTCAACCAGCAGCGGTGCCGAGACAGTTTTTTATAATCTGCCGCTCGGCGACTACTACGTCGAAGTAACCGCTGCCGGCTACAAGACGGCGCGAGGGGAAGCCGGCCTGCCGATTCCGGTACCCGTTCAGGTCCACATTTATTTGCAACCGGAACCCTCAAGAGAAGGCGATGCGACGCTGCCTGGTTCGCCCATCCTCGCTCCCAAGGCGCGCAAGGAACTGGACAAGGGATTGGATGCGCTCCGCGGGGATGATTTGAAGGAAGCTCAAAAACATTTGGAGGCCGCAAACCAATTGGCCCCCGGGCATCCGGATGTCTTGTATTTACTCGGTGTGCTGTACACCCGCATCCAGGACTTGCCGCGAGCGCAATCCGTCCTCGAAAAGGCCACGCAGATCGATCCGGGTCACGCCCGCGCGCTCGCTGCGCTCGGAACGGTTCTCTCCAACGAGGGAAAGTATGAAGCAGCCATTCCCAAGCTCGAAGCGGCGCTTAAACTGAGCAGCAATTCGTGGGAGACCCATTGGACCCTGGCCAGAGCCTATTATCAGCAGCGGCTTTTCAGCGACTCCAGCACGCAAGCCCAGCAGGCCCTTGTGCTTTCCCAGGGAAAAGCCCCGGAAATCCAACTGCTGCTCGCGCAAGCGCTGGCCGCGTCGGGACAAAGAGCCAAAGCCCTTGAGGAACTTGAATCCTTTCTCCGCGATCATCCCGGCCACCCCAAGGTCCCCACCGCGCAGCGCTGGATGAAGCAGCTTCGAGAGGTTCGCTGAATCCGCTCCAGGCGGGAGCCTAAGTCTTTGCCCCTCTCATTCGTGATTCCCAAAGAAACGCGGGTTGGGCCTTTCGGCCCAACCCGCGGGAAAGCAGGCTGCGCTTCTGCTTCTAGAAGTCGAAGCGCAGGGCGAATTGGATGTGCCGCGGCGCGTTGTACTGAGCGTTAAGCACACCGAAGCTTCCCGTCGAAAGATCAAGCGGCACGTCAGCACCGTTCGTGTTGTTCAACATAGAGTGGTTAAAGACGTTGGTCAACTGGCAATCGAAGCGCGCGCTCACGCGCTCCGAGATTTTTGTGGTTTTGGAGATGCCGAAGTCTACGTTCCACCGCGCCATGCTGCGGATAAACCCACGGCCTGTGCGTGTATCCAGAAACAGGTCCGGTGTGCGGAAGTTGCTCGCAACTGCGTTAGAGTCCGCGAAGCCGTTGAAAGTCCCCCCCAAATTGTGAACCGATGTACTGTAGAAGGTTTTGTTGACCGGGAGGTACCCGCTGCAGTTGCCGAACACCGGCCCCTGCCCGAACTCTTCGCAACTGTTGCCGTCTATCACATCCAACGGGAGCCCCGTTGCATAGACCCACACGCCGGACACATTCCACCCGCCGATGGCCTTGTTGGCCCAGTTGCCGGTCGAGTACCGTCCGTGCCCGAATGGCAGGTCATACGTGAACAACGAAGAGAACGCGTGACGCCGGTCAAATTGAGCCGAGGCATAGTCGCGATCCAGGTTGAAGGCATCGGAGGTCTCATTGAGGCTCTCCTGGTTCTGCCCAAGCTGGTCGAACGCGTGGGAGTAGGTGTAGTTGAAATCGAACGTCAGCCCGACCGAGGTCCGCTTGCGCAAGCTGAGAAAGCCTGCGTTGTAATTCGAGCGGCCGTGACTGCCGATGATGTAGGAGTCGAAAATCTGAGTGTTGTCCGTTGCGCATCCCGCGGTGAACGCCGATGACGAGGTGTACACGGAGGCCGGGAAGTTGCAATTGACCGAATTCCACACATCGAACACGTTGGCTTCAGAAAAAGCGCTGGTGCCGTTGCAAGCCACTACGGCGACAGTGGCGTTGGGAGCACCGGCCGCCCCCGTGCATAGACTCGTGAAACCTGTCACCATGGCCGTGAACCAGCCTTGACTTGGAGCCGCTGACGCCGCTGCTGTTGGGTTGGCTCGGTAGAACTGAGCGACATTGCTGAAGGCTTGGGCAAAGCTCTGGCCGCCACCCGTGAGCATGTACGGGACCTGGTTGAACGCAAAGCCCTGATAGAGCCTCTTCGCGTAATTCCCAACATAGCCCATTTCCAGCACCATGTTGCCGGGCAATTCGCGCTGGAAAGTGAGGTCGAAAGTATTGGCGTAGCCGAGCTTGCGTTTCGGGTCAATGCGGAAGTCCAGCGTCTCAAACGGGCTGCTGCCGGCCTGCCCCGAAGGCAGTCCCGGAATGAGCGCCCCGCCGCTGATGCTTGCCAGGGATGGGAACGGAAGTACGGTTCCGTCAGTCCCAATGCGGAATGCATTGCTGGGATTAGACTGGTTCGTAGAAGTGTTTCCGCAGAGGCCGCTACCGGCCGTAGGACTTTGCGGGCCGGCGCAGCGCAGGTTATTGCCGAAGCCGATGCCCAACGCCGGGATCATCACAATGCCCACGCCGTTGTACCGGTCATAGACACGCGCATACCCGCCACGGAGCACCCCTTTGTGCCCCCCAAAGATCTTGCTCATAAACCCTTCGTTATAGGTGGGACTCCAGGCTACTGCGACGCGTGGAGAGAAGGCGGTCCAATACGGGTCGTAGGGATACCTGCGTCCCGTCGCCTTGATGGGGATAAAGTCGAGTTGGGGGTTAAAGAGTTGGCCGTTGAGCGCCGCGGCTTTCCGCTGCGCAAGCCAATCGTCGCCGCCCACAATCTGCCCGGTGTTGTGATAGACCATCATGGTGGCTTCGCCGTTCTCCTCATACGGGGGCAATTGCACTCCCCAGTTGAGGCCATAGCTGAAGGTCAACGACGGCTTGATCCGCCACGTATCCGCGATGTACAGCGAGTAGTTGCGCACGATGGTGTGCTGGAGCAAGGGTGTTCCGTCGGGGTTGGGTGAAAAGTCGGACGCCCGTGTTTTCAATTGCTGGGCGCGATCAATGATCCCCAGAACGGAAGCGTAATCGGTCCGCCACCGCGAGTTGCTGCCGGAAAATCCTGCGGGAAACGGGACACCGCCAACGCCGCTGCCGGAAGAAAGCCGTCCGATGGTGAATACTTCGGATGTCAGACCGCCGACCACCTTGTCGTCGCGCCGGTGGAAGAAATGCTGAGTGCCCGCGCGGCCACCGAACTGCAGCGTGTGTTTCCCTTTTAGCCAGCTCAGATTCTCGAAGAAGTTGTAGTCTTTCCCGTTCCACAGGCGGCTTCGGGCGTTTTGCGTATCTACGTTGATGGGCTGCATGCCCGTACCTATACCCTCACCGAGGATGCTGAGAGCGGCGTTCAAACCATCCGGCTGCTTGAAGCCCTCGGGCGCCGGCAGCAGAGAAGGATGGGCGGTGTTCCACTCCCACCAATGACGCAGCCAATCGAACCGAAATTCGCTGATCAGGTGAGACGTGACTTGGCCGGTAAGGCCGGCGACGAAGTACCGCGGCGCCAGCGGCCGCTGTGCCGTGGACTTAGGAACTCCCGATGTGTCTCCGGGGAGCAGGCCGCCAATATCCACCTGGACTGGCGATGAAAAGGTGGTCTTGCCGTAGCGGCCGCTGGCCATGAACTGCCACTTCGGATTGAAAACGTGGTCGAGCCGAAAGACGCCGAAATTCTCGCTGAGAGGTGTAGCCACAGGTGCCGTAAAGCCCAGCGTATTGACGCCGTCCGCGTTGGAACCAAATGGGTCATTCCCTTGTGGCAAGAGGTTCCAATTTGCCGCGATCGTAGGGTTTATGCCCCCACTGGCGGGGGGTCGGGGGTCGCACGGACCAATTGTTTGGCTCGGCCCAGGGTTAAAAATGCAACTGGAAGGGGCAACCGCTAGCCCCGTTGTTGGGTCTGTTTTTGTAGTGGAGGTTATGTTATAGGCGACACCGCCAAAGTGGAGAATGCCCGCCCTCATCGACGCAGAGGGCACTCGGCGGGAAATATCCTGAGAGCTGACGAAACGCCGCCCCTCGTAGTGGGCGAAGAAGAAGGTCTTGTCCTTCCAGATTGGCCCGCCGACCCGGCCGCCGAAGCGATTATCACGGAGCGCGGGATCCGCCTTACTGTGGCTGTTGCGTGTCCACGTGTTGCCGTCCAGGATGTTGTTCTGCAGGTACTCATATACGGCGCCGTGGTACGCGTTGCCGCCGCGCTTGGTCACCATCTGGACTTCCCCGCCCGCAGAGCGCGCAAAAGTTGCGTTCGAGTTGGTCGTTACCACGCGGAACTCTTCCAGGCTCTCGATCGGCGTTGCGACCGCGGCCCGAGGCGTAGCCTGGAAGTTCCCTCCGGAATACTGGCCGCCGCCCGCGGTGCTGTCCGTGGCATCGCCCCCATCAATCAAGAATGTATTCTGGTCGCTGCGCGCCCCCGCCACTTGCCCGCCGGTATTGTCTCCTTCGCCGCCCGCATTGGGCGACCCGACAGAATTGAACCCCGGATTGGCCAGCGGCTGCAAGAGCAAGATTGAGCCGGCATCGCGTGCTAGGCTCGGAATGTTTTCGAGCACCTTCCGGTCGAGCACGTTGCCGACCGAAGAATCCAGTGTCTGCAACTCCGCCTTCGCTGTCGCGGTCACTTCGATGGTTTCCGTCACGGTTCCGATTTCCAGGACCACGTCACCCGTGAACGCCCGCCCGAGGGCCACCTCCGCCGCGGCGATGACGGTCTTGCGGAACCCCGACTTACTGACCGTGATTCTGTAAGTTCCAGGTGCGACGCTGGCGAACGTGTAGACGCCAGCATCGTTGGTTGTTTGAGTTTTGGTTTCGTTGGTAGCCGTGTTCCGGAGTTCTACAGTCGCTCCAGGCACCACGGCCCCGCCTTTGTCGCTCACGGTGCCCGTCACCGGCGACGTTGATGACGTTTGCGCCATCGCGCAGACCGGGACAAGGCAAAGCACTAAAAAGACTCCCAGCACCACTCGCATGCTTCGCATGTTATTCACCCTCCGTTTGTCCACCACCCGTACACCACGAGAGATTGGAGAGGTGAGTCCCAAGCCACAACCCCCGTTGGATACTACTCATTTGTTCGGACGCACCACTCACAGCCACCACTGGGCTTATGGCGCGGAACTTATTCCCGTTGCACTGTGATGTCAAGAGGTTTTTGAGCTCCGGGGGAAGGTGGCCCGGCTGTCCGGGCTAGTACTCGGCCGCGTTGAAATCCGCCATCGGAAAACACAAGTGTCCTATCCTCTTAAGAACACACTCCCGAGTGTCCAGAATCGGCGCTCTGCGGTATATTGATACGTTGTAGAGGCTCGGCATTAGCCCATCAACTCGGGGAATTGCCGCGTGCACCGCACCAGAGGACAAGACGAAATCATGAATAATGGTGGACCCGCAAAACCGGTCGGAACAGACGAAGTCGAAATACGCGAATGGGAAGAATCCCTCGACTCCGTCCTGACCGACGAGGGCCCCGAAGCCGCGGGCAATATCCTCGAGCGCCTGCGCCAGCGCGCTCAATTGGCGGGCGTGCCGACTGCCTTCACCGCAAACACCCCCTACGCCAACACGATTCCTCCCCGCCTCCAGCCCCTGTTTCCCGGCGACCAGGAAATCGAGCGGCGCATCAAGAGCCTGATTCGCTGGAACGCGCTGGCCATGGTGGTTCGCGCCAATCGCGTCGAGCACAACATTGGCGGGCACATCTCCACCTACGCCTCGGCCGCGACGCTGTTTGAAGTTGGTTTCAATCATTTCTTCCGCGCGCACACCGATCAGTTCGAGGGAGACATCGTCTATTTTCAGGGTCACGCCTCGCCCGGCGTTTACGCCCGCGCGTTTCTGGAGGGGCGCCTCTCCGTGGGCCAATTGGAAAATTTCCGCCGCGAGCTGAAGCCCGGCGGCGGACTTTCCTCTTATCCCCATCCCTGGCTGATGCCGGATTTCTGGGAATTCCCCACGGTCTCGATGGGGCTCAGCCCCATCATGGCCATCTACCAGGCCCGCTTCAATCGCTATCTCGAGGATCGCGGTCTCAAGCCGCAGACCGACGCCAAGGTCTGGGCCTTCATCGGCGACGGCGAAACCGACGAGCCCGAAGCCCTCGGCGCCATTACCTTGGCGGCCCGCGAGCACCTCGACAACCTCATTTTCGTGGTCAACTGCAATCTGCAGCGTCTCGACGGACCGGTGCGCGGCAACGGAAAAATCATTCAGGAGCTCGAGGCCGTCTTTCGCGGCGCCGGCTGGAACGTTATCAAAGTCATCTGGGGAAGCGACTGGGATCCCATCCTCGAAAGGGACACCGAAGGTCTGCTGGTCCAGCGCATGGGCGAGATCGTGGATGGCGAATACCAGAAATTCTCCGTGGAATCCGGCGCCTACATCCGCCAGCATTTCTTCGGAAGCGATCCGCGCCTGTTGAAATTGGTCGAGGAAATTCACGACGAGCCGCTTCGCAAACTCCGCTTGGGCGGGCATGACCCGCGCAAGATCTACGCCGCCTACCGCGCCGCCGTCGAGCACCAGGGCTCTCCCACCGTCGTCCTGGCCCGCACCATCAAAGGCTACGGCCTCGGCGAAATCGGCGAAGGCAAGAACATCACGCACCAGCAGAAGAAGCTCAACGAAGACGAACTTCGCGAATTTCGCTCGCGCTTCGGCATTCCCATCAGCGACGACGATTGCGCCGATGCGCCCTTTTACCGCCCGCCGGAAGACAGCCCGGAAATTCAGTATCTGCGCGCCCGCCGGCAGGAGCTTGGCGGATACGTCCCCAGCCGCACCGTGCGCGCCAAGCCGCTCCAGTTGGCGGAGCACGACGAACTGTTCCGCGAATTCCTCGAAGGCAGCGAGGGCCGCGAAGTCTCCACGACCATGGTTTTCGTCAGTATGTTGCGCAAGCTGATGCGCGACCCGGAAATCGGGAAATTGATTGTCCCCATCGTCCCCGACGAAGCCCGCACCTTTGGCATGGAATCGCTCTTTCGCCAGGTGGGCATCTATTCGAGCGTCGGCCAGTTGTACGAGCCGGTGGACGTCCACACCCTGCTCTATTACAAGGAAGCAAAAAACGGGCAAATCCTCGAAGAGGGAATCACCGAAGCCGGCTCTGTCTCGTCATTCATGGCCGCCGGTTCCGCCTACGCCACGCACGGCCTCAACATCATCCCGTTTTTTATTTTCTACTCCATGTTCGGCCTGCAGCGCATCAACGACCTGATCTGGGCCTCGGCCGATATGCGCTGCCGCGGCTTCCTCCTCGGCGGCACCTCCGGCCGCACCACTCTCGCCGGCGAAGGTCTGCAGCACCAGGACGGCAACAGTCATGTCCTGGCCCTCCCCATTCCCACGCTTCGCGCCTACGATCCGGCCTTCGCCTACGAAATGGCCGTAATCATCAAGGATGGCATTCGCCGGATGTACCAGGAGAACGAAAGCCTCTTCTACTACATCACGGTGATGAACGAGCCCTACGCCATGCCGTCCATGCCGCCAAACCCCGCCGACGGCATCCTCAAGGGCATGTATCGTTTCCGCGCATCGGAGAACAAGAAATCCACACTCCGCGCGCAGCTCTTCGGCAGCGGCGCCATTCTGCGTGAAGCCCTGAAAGCTCAAGAAATTCTCGAGGAAAAATTCAAGGTCGCGGCCGACGTCTGGAGCGTCACCAGCTACGAGGAACTCTACCGCGACGGCAGCGAAGTCGAGCGCTGGAATCTGCTTCATTCCTCCGATAAGCCCCGCGTCCCCTACGTTACCCAGTGCCTCGCCAACGCGCCCGGAGTATTCGTCGCCGCTACGGATTACCTGAAGGTCTTGCCCAACCTGGTTTCCCGCTGGATGCCGCGCCGCGTGGCCTCTCTCGGCACCGACGGATTCGGCCGTAGCGAGGGCCGCGCCGCGCTCCGCGACTTCTTCGAAGTGGACTCGCGCTTCATCGCCTTCGCCGCTCTTGTTGAGTTGCAGCGTGAAGGCAAAGTGGATTCTTCCGCCGTTCAGAAAGCCATCAAGGAACTCGACATCAACCTCGATAAGCCCAACCCGCTGACTTCCTAGCAAGGGATTGAACCCTTTAGTTAAAGGAGCTCAAATGAGAAAAGTTCAAACAATGGCAGTAGTTGTGGGGCTGTTCTTCTCGGTTACGGCGGGCGCGCAAACCAAACCGACCTCCGGGGGCGAGAATAAAATCGAGCCGTTGCCGCGAGACTTAGAAATTCAGCTGGCACTCAGCGCGCTCCCGGCGCACCTCAGAGACAATGCAACCGTCTATGTTCTAAATCCCGACAAAGGCTTTGAAGTTGTCCACAAGGGCACGAATGGATTTCACGCCTTTGTTGCTCGAACCGGCGATGACACGTTCCGTGGGTCCTGGGCCTTTACGAAATATAGAGACGATATTCTCTATCCGATTTCCTTTGATGAAGCGGGCACCAAAGCACAGATGCGCGTCTTCATCGATGCCGCAGAGATGCAGGCGAAGGGAACTCCCCCTGAAGAACTAAAGAAGATCATCCAAGACCGCTACAAAACAAAATACTACAAGGCGCCGGAGCGAGCCGGTGTCTCCTACATGCTGTCTCCCATCCTTAGAACTTACGTGAATCCCGATGAAAACGGCAACGTAGCTACTTCTAACATCCCTCACGTGATGCACTACGCCCCGAATGTATCTAATCAAGAAGTAGGGGGTGCAAACCCAAGCCCCGAACAATTCCGTTACTACAGCGAGCATGGGCGGTGGCCGGACAGCCCGTCTCCGTTTGTGATACTTCACGGTCCCCATGGATACTTCGTCCAGTTTCTCGGCGTAGCGGAAAGGGATGCTATTACCAAGGAATACGAAGGGATGCTTACGCGACTTTGCAAAATCAAAGAAGCCTGGTGCTTGCCACAGTAATAAGGTCAATAGAGCAAGGATTGAGCGCGGGCCAAGCCCGGCCATTCTCAGCTTTCGCGCAGGATAGCGCGGTGGTCCTTGCGTAACGTCCCAGGGTCGCGACAGAAGGGAGAAGCAAGCCATGAAGAAGCAAAGTTTCACCACTAGCTTTTCGGTAGACCAAACTCCGAAAGAAGCCTTCGCTGCTATCAATAATGTTCGTGGATGGTGGTCAGGAGAAATCGACGGCGACGCCGCCAAACTCGGCGCCGAGTTCACGTACCGTTACAAGGACGTGCACCGGTCCAAACAAAAGATCACAGAGTTGATTGCCGGAAAAAAAGTCGTTTGGCACGTGGTGGACAGCGACCTTAGCTTTGCGAAAAACAAAAGCGAGTGGAATGACTCGGACATTGTTTTTGAGATCTCTGAAAAAGCGGGCAAGACGGAAGTGCGTTTTACACACGTGGGTCTGATACCCCAATTTGAATGCTACGGGAGCTGCTCGAACGCATGGGGCACGCTCATCAACGGCAATTTGCGCAGGCTGATCACCACGGGTGAAGCTCAGCCGGACGCGTTCGCATAGGAGGGAAAATCATGAAGAATCAGGATTTCACAACTACTCTTTCGGTTGACCAAACGCCGAAGGAAGCCTTTGACGCGATCCTCAATGTTCGTGGATGGTGGTCAGAAAATATTGAAGGTAGCACCGCCAAACTCGGCGATGAGTTTACGTATCGCTACAAAGACGTCCATCGCTGCAAAATGAAATTAGTCGAAGTCATTCCCGAAAAAAAAGCCGTCTGGCTTGTTTTAGACAACTACTTCAATTTTACGGAAGATAAAGAGAGTGGAAGGGCACAAAGGTTATTTTTGACCTCTCGAACAAAGGCGATAAGACGGAAATCCGCTTCACTCACCTGGGTTTAGTTCCAGAATATGAATGTTTCAATGTCTGTTCGAACGCGTGGGGCTCTTACATAAACGGTAGTTTGCGGAACTTGATTTCTACGGGTAAAGGTCACCCCAACCAAAAAGAACAAGGGGATGGGGAGAAGGTTTCGCTATGAACGGAGAGACTGCCCTTGTAGTGGGTGCCAGCCGCGGCTTTGGTCGAGGCGTAGTTGAGAGCCTGGTCGCACGGAAATCCGCTTTTAGGTGTCATTCCGAGCGGAGTGAGCCAGGCGCGCCTTTTGCGCCCCGGCTGCTTTTCCGGGGCGAACGCAGTCGAGGAATCCCTCCGTCTCTTGCGTTATCCAATCTCCAGGCTATTCAACCCTGAATTCCCGCACTTCCTTCCGCCAGGATTTCCCCCGGCCGGATCTTTCCTGTCGCCAGATGGGCCACGAGTGCCGCGTTCGCCGCCAGAAAATCGTACTCGCCCAATTCCTTCGGCCGAACCCAGGCCGTCTGTTCGAAGCCCGTCGGCGTAATCTGATCGCTTCCGATGTCCGCTGCAAAAAACCGGATCTCGCGAGGCTCAGATAGATTCGGATAGCTGTGCTCGACCCGCGCGATTTCCTTGCACTTTCGCAGCGTGACGCCCAGCTCTTCGCGCAGCTCGCGTGCCAGTGCAGCTTCCGCAGTTTCCCCGGCCTCCACCTTTCCCCCGGGGAATTCCCACTTCAAGCCAAGCGCGGCGCCTTTCTTCCTTTGGCAAATCAGCAGGCGGCCTTCGCGCTCGATCACAGCGGCGGCAATCGTAATCATCGCGCTGCCCGTGCGCGTCCATGAAGGATTCGGTAAAGCTCGCGCGCGCCCGCGGCCAGCGGCGGCCCGGGCGTGTTTAATAATTCATCGCGGAGCACGTGGACTCGCCGGTTGCGAATCGCCGGAGCATCCTTCCACGCGCCGACGTCGTACGCCTTCTGTGGATCGGGCCGGTCGCCCGTCGCCGCCCACGCCAGAATAATCACCTCCGGCCTCGCTTCGGCCACTTGCTCATCGCTGACGCGCTCGCCCGCGGGCACAACCATCTCGCCGCCCGCCATCTTCACTAGCTCTGCCACCCAGGGAGGGGAACTGATCCTCGGGTTCGGCCACGCCTCGCAATAAACGCGGGGTCTCTTCGCCACGTGCTTTCCCTTCGTCGCAATCGCGCCGAATTCGCGCTTCATCTTGGCGATGAGTCTCCTCGCGCCGGCCTCGCGTCCCGCGACCCTTCCGAGCAAAGCTATGTCTGCTTCCACGTCCGCCAGCGTGCGCGGGTTCATCGCCAGGAACGCCAGCGGCTGCTCCAGCAGCTTGGCTACGGTTTCTTGCTTGTAGGGAACTGACCCGATCACCAGCGTGGGCTTCAATTCCAGAACGCGGCCTATGTCAAGCGACCAGCAATCCCCCAGCTTCGGCAGCTTCGCAACCGGCGCCACATCGGCGCACCACTTCGTCACGCCCACAAGCTGGCTCTTCGCTCCAATCGCGCAGATGATGGACGTGGCGCTCGGCGCCAGCGACACTATCCGCTGCGCTTGCGGCAGATGCTTGCGGCCCATGCCTCCCGATTCTATCGGGAGCCACCTCGCCTCGCAATTCGCCTGGCCTGCGGTACGACCCGTGCCTGACTATCCCGTTCTTGCCCGCTCGCGGAATCCCGGCATTGACAGCCATTGCGCCGTTGTGTTCGACTGCGCAAACGAAATCGTGCAGCGGGAGCGCAATACTTCAGGAGGACTCATGCGCATTGCAGTGGTGGGAATCGCCGCGATTCTTGGCTCGGCTTGGGCCGCGCAAGCAGCCCCGCCGCAGTCGGCCGCGTCGGGGAAGACCGTGCACTATCAAGTCCCGGCGAAAGATTTGAAGTACGTTTACGGAGTTGCGCCGCCCGTCGCGCGGCTGCATCCCGGAGACATCCTCGAAACAAATACCGTGGATGCTTTCGGCAACGCCATCCAGAAGCCCGGCGACACCCTGACTCTGGTCAAAGGCGATAATCCGCTCACCGGGCCCTTCTTCATCGAAGGCGCCGAGCCGGGCGACACTCTCGCCGTGAAAATCCTCGACCTCCAGGTGGACGGCAACCAGGGCGTAGGCGCGCTGGCTCCGGGCTTTGGTGCGCTCAATCCAACTCTCTATACGCCGATGATCAATCAGCCGCTCCCTGAAAGAATATGGTTCTATCCGATTGACCACGCCACGAACACGGCGACGTTTCATGCGCTGGACTCCAATTTCTCGGTAAAGATTCCTCTGCATCCGTTTCTCGGATGCATCGGCGTCGCGCCCGCCGCAGGCGAAGCACGCAGCTCCATAGTCCCCGCGGAATTCGGCGGTAACATGGACGCCCCGGAAGTCAGCGCCGGCAATACGTTGTATCTCCCCGTCAATGTCTCCGGCGCGCTGCTGTACATGGGCGATGGCCACGCAGCGATGGGCGACGGCGAAGTCGCCGGCACAGCCATCGAAGTTCCCTTGCACGTCCGTGTGCAAGTGGACGTTCTCAAAGGCAAGAAGCTCAACTGGCCGCGCTTCGAGAACGGCGAAGAGATCATGGCTGTCGGCATTTATCGACCGGTCGACGATGCGCTGCGCATTTCCTTCAGCGAACTCGTCGCGTGGATGCATTCCGACTACGGCCTTTCCGATCTGGATGCCTACGAACTCCTTTCCAAGGTCGCGCGCATCCATTTGACCGAAATGGTGGACCCGAACTACGTCGTGATCGCTTCCATCCAGAAAAAATATCTCCCAAAGCCGATGCGCGGCGCCAAATAATTTCCCGGGTGCTTTCGGCATTCGCCAAAGAGGAAGGGAAATGCGTTCAGCGGGCGTTGCGCGTACGCCGCGGGCTTGGGATACTCCTTGGCATGTATAGCGCCGCTGTTCTCGACCATTTCAAGAACCCGCGTAATGCCGGAGAGCTTTCCGGCGCAACGGCCGTCATTGAAGTCAGCAATCCCGCTTGCGGCGACATTCTCCAGCTTTCCGTTCGCCTGGAAAACGGCCGCATCTCCGAAGCCCGTTTCAAGACCCGCGGCTGCGTGACTGCGATTGCCTGCAGTTCGCTTCTCACCGAACTCCTCACCGGACGCACGCCCGCCGAGGCCGGGCAGATTACGGCGGAGCAAATCTCGGCGGCGCTCGGCGAGTTGCCGCCCGCGACGTTTCACGGCAGCCAGCTCGCCCAAGATGCCGTCGAAGCTCTTCTCGCCAAACTCGCGTAGTTCGGACCCGATCTTCACGAACCGCTTACTTTCCGCTAATCGCGCGCTGCAGAGTGTCAGGATCATTCAGATTGAGCACGACTCCTTGTTCTTCGGTGGGCATTTCGAGGACATCGTCGCGGTGATTCCAAACCACGGCGCGCGCTCCGACCTCGGGCGGCGCTTCAAGCAATTCGCCGTAGAGCGCGCTGGAGAAGATAATTGGATGGCCGCGCTTGCTGTTGTAAGTGGGAATCACGATGAGTTTGCCTGACTCGTAGAATTGGTGGATCAATTCGCCGACCAGCGCCGCGCTGATCAGCGGGTGATCAATCAAGCAGAGAAGAATTCCGTCTGTTTCGCCGCTGCGCAAACTGCGAATCGCCGCTTGAATCGAAGAAAGCTGGCCCTTTTTCCATTCCCTGTTGACGATCACCGCGGCGGGATCAAGTTTTAATTTCTTGCAGATGTTTTCTGCATTCGCGCCGAGCACCACGCGGGTCAGACCGATTTTCGGATGGCGGGTTGCTTCCAGGAGGTGCTCCAGGAAAGGGTGGCCTTGATAATCGAGCAGCGCCTTGGGCGATCCCATGCGTCTCGATTCGCCCGCGGAGAGGATTACAGCAGCGAGCACTTCTCCTCACCTTACCCGGCGGAAGCCGGGCCAGCTTTTGCGAGTTCCACCTTCTTATGCGGCACGTTTGCAGCATTGCGCCGGACGGCGATCAGCTCCGCCGTAATGCTGATGGCAATCTCTTCGGGCGTGAGCGCGCCGATGTCCAGCCCCACGGGCGCATGCACGCGCTCGAAATTTTCAAGCGCAAGGCCTTCCTTCTCCAGCGCCTTGTACACCGAGAGGACTTTTCGTTTGCTCCCGATCATCCCGACGTAGCGCGCCTCGCTCGCGGCCGCCCAGCGCAGGCAGCGCAGGTCGTCGCGGTGGCCGCGGGTGACGATCACAATGTAGCTCGACGCATTGGGCTTCAGCTTTTCAAAGGCCTCTTCGTACGTGGTATAGATTTCGTGGGCCATCGGAAAGCGCGTAGCGTTGGCGAAAGCCTCGCGGTCGTCAATCACGCCGATCCCGAACCCTGTGGCGTGCGCCGCTTTGGCCAGCGCGATGGAAACGTGCCCGCCGCCGAAAATGTACAGAACCGGCTGGGGCAGAATCGGCTCCACAAACACCTCCAGCGTGCCGCCGCAAATCAGTCCGTTGTCGTAACTGGCCTCGTGGTTCAGGTTGAAGGTCATCTTGCGGGGCGCTTCGCCGCGAATCACGTCTTTGGCCGCGGCCCAAACCTCCGCCTCAACGCAGCCTCCGCCAATCGTTCCGGCAATCGTGCCGTCTTCACGGACCAGCATGCGCGAGCTCTCGTAGCTCGGAATCGAGCCGTTGGTGTGGACGATGGTGGCCAGCGCCGCGCGTCGGCCTTCGCGCCGCAGCTTCACAATTTCTTCAAAGAGGTCCATAGGAAGGCTCTCCCTGTAGGGTACGGCGCGAGGCGCGTGCTGTCAATTGCAGCAGGCGCACTGGACACCTCTTCCGGAGCGGTGTTAGCTTGGTCGCCTCATTCTCGATGCGCAGCATGCGGAGGGCGGAGTGAAGGCCATCGTTTTTTCTCAGCACGGCGGTCCGGAAGTCCTGCAATATACGGAAGTCCCCGAGCCGAAAATCACGGCCACCGATGTCCTGGTGCGGGTGCGCGCGGTGGCGATCAACCATCTCGACCTGTGGGTTCGCCAGGGAATTCCCGGCGTGCCCATCCCGCTTCCGCACATCCCGGGAAGCGACGTCGCCGGGGAAGTGGCGAAGATCGGCGAACTGGTCGGCGGCGTCAAGGTGGGACAAAAAGTGGTCCTCGCCCCGGGAGTCAGTTGCGGGCGCTGCGCCGCGTGCCTTTCCGGCGACGACAACAAATGCCGGAAGTTCACCAATCTTGGGTACATCATTGACGGCGGCTGCGCCGAATACGTGCGCTGCCCGGAAGCGAATTGTCTCCCTTGGCCGGGCGAACTCTCGTTTGTCGAGGCCGCGGCGATCCCTCTGGTCTTCCAGACGGCCTGGCACATGCTGGTCACGCGCGCGGAATTGCAGCCCGGGGAAGAGGTCCTCGTTCTGGGCGCGGGAAGCGGCGTGGGAAGCGCGGCCATCCAAATTGCGAAGTTCCTGGGCGCACGCGTCATCGCGACGGCGGGCAGCGAAGAAAAACTTGCCAAGGCGCGCGAACTGGGCGCCGAGGAAACCATCAACCACAGCAAGCAAAAGATTCACGAAGAGGTGAAGCGGCTTACCGGCAAGCGCGGCGTGGACGTGGTGTTCGAGCACGTTGGCACAGCCACCTGGGACGACAGCGTGGCGAGCCTCGCTCCCGGCGGGCGGCTGATTACCTGCGGCGCAACGACCGGATATGACGCGAAGATTGACCTGCGCTTTCTTTTCAGCCGGCAGCTCTCGATTCTTGGCTCGTACATGGGGCGCAAAGACGAATTGTTCACCATCATGAAGCTGATGGGCCAGCGGCGGCTGCGCCCGGTGATTGACCGCGTCCTGCCGCTGGCCGAATGCCGGCGCGCGCACGAAATACTGGAACGGCGGGAGCAGTTCGGGAAGATTGTGCTGACGCCGTAGAGGTTGAGGAGGTAGAGGTATAGGTAGAGGTATAGGAGGTACAGGAAGTCGAGGAAGTAGAGGAGGTAAAGGAAGTGTGGGAAGGCACCCCCCCTCCCCCTGGTTATGTTTTTCGTAAGTGTTGGATGTAAAGGACTTAGGTGCTCGTTTTAACGTAAGTGCAGAATCTAAAGGAGTTAGGGAAGAACGGAGGTTGGAGGTATGAGGTTGGATGTTTGAAAGAGGAACCCACCCCCTACCCTTTTTTTGGAAGTGTGTGAAACGAAAGGGTTTTAAGTCCTTTGTTTTGAAAGTGTGTGAAACGAAAGGGGTTGCGGACGCATTTTTGCGAAAGTGTGTGAAACTAAAGAGCTTAGGCAAAGTAACCGGTGATTTGTGATCCGTCCCGACAGGAGTCGGGACTCGCGTGAATCGCTCGTGACCGGCCACTGGTGGTCTGTGGCCTTGGGCCTCAGAGGCAGGAAGAATCCGGGTGTCCATCTGTTCCTTTTCGACCCCTTGCAAGGAACCTCGGGGAAAGCTTCGCGGCGTTCTCTAGCGGCTCTTACTGCGGCGCCTGGCGATAACGACAGAAGTACGTATACCACAAATGACTAGCGGTTGTCAAGGCCTAATTCGTTCCATGCGTGCACGTGGCATGTGTTTTGTCGCGGGTCCTGCTCTAGGAAGCGGCAGAGGGATCCCCTCGATTGCAGTCGGGGCAGGCTTTCGACTTCGGGGCGCGACGATCGCTGCGGGAAGGAAAGCCGGGCGTAGAAAAGGGGCGCCGGATGTGCTCCGGCGCCCGATTTGGTACATCGGTCCTAGTCGTCGTCTTGGAGCCCGGCGATTTCGGCGGCCTTGCCGGTCAGCCGGAGAATGTGCATCCCAGTGTCGGCGCGGTCGACGATGTAAATGAACCCACGGTCGTCCGTTGCGACGTTGTTCGTCTGGATGGACTGGACGCAGACGTTGGGGTTCCCCTTGAACGGGCCGCAGCGGAGGTCGGTGGCGGGGGTCACGGCAGGAATGAAGAAGGCCGCCTCCTTCGGGTTGTAGGGATCGCGGACGTCGACGGCGCGCACGCCCGCATTGAACTCCGAGACGAAGACGAGCTTCTGGAAGAAGGGCGGCCCGAACTCCTCGTTGGTCGCGTGCGGACCGAAGCGGCCGCCGCGATCGCAAAAGTCGCCGCTCGCGGCCGACACCTGGAAGGTGCCGATCGACTGCGGCTTGCCCTCTGCCGTGACGTCCACCGTGTGCGTCAGGTGGCGGACCTGGTTGGCGCAGAAGTTCGCCGTCGCCTCGGAGGTGACGAACACGATGTCGCGGACGGCTCCTACGTCGTTGCCGGTATCGGTCACGAAGTCCTGCACCGTCATGCGGCCGAGCGGGAAGTTGGTGTGCGCGCCATTGTCCGGGTTCATGATCCAGCGCCCGAGCTCCGCAGTCTTGAAGTCAGCAGTAGCACACGAAGGGGGGTCAAGTGTGGACGCAGCCGAGCCGCACTTGACACCGGTGCCGAAGGGCGGGGGCAGGAGCTTGGTGCGATCAACGATCTGCATCACCCCGTTGGAGCCGGTGCCGTACGCGAAGTAGACCCGGTCGAGGGTAGCGCCCGTCCCAGCGATAGGGTTCGTGGCGGTGTTGGGCCCGGTGGAGATCGGGCCGTGGATGCTGGGTACCGAAGTGAAGTGGGGTGGAATCACGCCTCCCGGCTGCTGCCCGTCGAGGGCCCAGTCCCGGAGGAACACTGGATTTGCCGGGTCGCTGAGATCGAAGATGAAGATGTGGTTGCCCCCTCTCCATCCATTCGTCGTGTCATTGCCGCGTCTGCCGACGATGTAGGCGATGCCCGTGTCGCACTCCCACCAGCTCTTGTGGGTCCCTGCCATCGCACCCGGGGTGCCGGTTTGGGCCCCGATGACCGGGTTGCCGTTCCTGACGGTGCGGACGTCCTTGGGGTTGCTCGGGTCCGTCACGTCCCAGATCTCGTGCGCCGAGCTCGCGTAGCTGCGCAACATGAACACCTTGCCGACGTTGGCACCGATGCCGTCGCACACTCGGACCATCTGGGAGCCGCCGCCGGTCCCGTTCGAAACGGGAAGATGGACCAACTGCTTCGGGTGCCGCACGTCGGTGACGTCGACGATCGCGGTGCCGTTCTCGTCGTTGTTGCCGGTGAGAGGATTGAATGACGGCAGGGCTGGCGTTCCCGGCGGGGCAAGACCATCTCCTGGCTGCGCGAGTGTATGGTGACCGGCGTAGATGATGTACCTGACCTGGCCGTGGACGACCTGCTTGTGCAGTGTCGGCTGGTAGGTCGAGCGGTTTTGCAGGTCGTTGAAGCCGACGAGCTTCATGTCCTTGTGCTCGGCATCGCGGAATTGGTTATCTTCGCGGTCGCCTTGGGCGGTCGCCCGGCCTGCGCCGAAGAAGAGCAGACCAACCGCTGCTGACAGTGAAATACACTTCCTCTGAAATCGCGTCATGTTGGCCTCCTGTTCTTAAACAGATAGTAAAGCGGAATTTCCGATTTCAACTTTGTCTCTGCGCGAAGACCATACGCCTGCCGCCCTCTCGCGTCAAGTTCAGATCGACATAGCCGCCCTCGGGCCGCATCGCGGCTCGCAGCAGATCCCTCGCTGCGCTCGGGATGACACTGCAATGCAAGCCGGGATGGACCGTGTTGCATTACACTACCGCGCTTGAGAGTTCGCCGCCCTTCGGTAAATGCTCGGTGCAAGCCCTTTGCGACAAGGCCGGAATCATCGATTGGCAGGGCCTCAGCGCAAGCCTGCGTTATCGAGTTTTGAAGGGATTGATGAACTCCGCGCCGAGAGCGGCAAAGTCGCTTTCATTTCGTGTGGCTACTTTGAGTCCGTGGACGCGGGCGGCGGCTGCAATCATGGCGTCCTCGAGGAGATGCTCGGCCTTTCCTTCCATCAACCGCACCCATTCGCGGAAGCAGGAAGCGTCCATCGGCAGGACGTTGTAGGAAGCCTCCAGTTGATCCAGCCAGGACTCGATCGCAAGGGCCTTAGCTGTATCCTGCTTTCGAGTTTGTTGGATGCCCCTTTGCAATTCTCCACGGTGACAGCCGAGATATACACCTGGTCCTCCCGCAATCCGGCGATCCAGGCAAGGACGCCTCCGTGTGGCTTGGGTTTGCGAAGTTCGGAGACAACGTTGGTGTCGAGCAGAAACCGGGTCACTTGAATTCCACCGGGGGACGCCGCTGGAACGCGCGGCGTTCCGGGGTAAGATTCTTGAAGCGGGGCCCCGGCGCGAGAAGCAGGGCTTTCAGACTCGGGCGAGAAGACTGCTTCAATCGCCGCCAATCATCAATGGGGACAAGGACGGCAGTCTCTACGCCGCGGCGCGTCACAATCTGCGGGCCCTTCTTGAGGGCGGCGTTGAGGAATTCGGTA
>DASWCG010000225.1:0-32644 GCA_036390175.1 Candidatus Acidiferrales bacterium
GAGCGACGCCAGCAGCACAATCTGATGCAGCCTTTTCTGCGCCTGCGGCGTCAGCCGAGTGCTGATCAGATGCCCGTAGGCATATCCGCCCAGCAAGAACACTTCAAAAAACAAATTGCAGCTAGTCCACACCGCGGGCGAACCGCCAAACCACGGCAGAATGAACTTGGCGAGGAGAAGCTGCACCTGAAACAGCAGGAAGGCGCTCAGGAAAATGGTCAGCGCGAATGGGAGCATAGGCAGTCCGGTCAGCTCACCGCGATCCAGTTTTCCGCGGACATTCTCGGTAGGCGTGGCTTCACTGGATTGTCGCGTTCCAAAGAAGCGTTCCTTGAAAGCCGCCAATATACATCACTACAGGGTGATCAGGGCTGGTCGAGTGTGAAGGAGACAAAAAGGAGCCGGTCTTCGCGCTGGATTTGAAGCGCGATGGAACCGCCGGGCGGGACGTCCTGGAGGACGCTGCGCAAACGGTCGAGTGTGGTGATGGGCACACCATTGAGCGTGCGTATGACGTCGCCGGTGGTGAGAGGGACTTCGCTGGTGGATTCGGCGGAGCGCGCGACCACCAGGATGCCGAACGGATCGCGCAGGGCGGGCAGCACAGCAGCAATTTTCTTGTCAATTTCGATAGCGAGAATCCCGAGCGGGCGAACGAGAGTTTTCTCCGGGTCGGCGAGCGCGGCGAACTGGTCCATTTCGTGGGGGCGCGTAATGACCGGCACATCTATAGCCAACTGCTGTGCGCCGCGGAGGACTTCGATGTGGATTTTGTCTCCGGTGTCGTGGCCCAGCAGATGAAAATAGAAGTACGGCAGGCTTACAGCAGGTCTCCCCTCCAGGCTGACGACGATGTCCTGAACGCGAATCCCGGCGGCTTCGGCGGGGCCGCCGGGAAGAACGTCGGAGATGATGATGCCGGAATCGCGCGGAAGATTGAGGGCGGCGGCAAGAGCGGGCGTAATCGTTTGAACCCCTACTCCGATTTCCCCGCGGTGAATGTGGCCGTACTTGCGGATCTGCTGGAACGATACGCCGACAATGCCGCTGGGAATGGCGAAGCCGAGGCCCTCATTGCCTCCGGACTGGGAGAGGATGAATGTGTTGATTCCCACGACTTCGCCGTTGACATTGACCAGCGGTCCGCCCGAGTTTCCCGGGTTGATGGGGGCGTCGGTCTGAACATAGACGAGGGGAGAGTCGGGATCGATTTGGCGGGCGGTGGAGCTGACCACGCCCATGCTGACGCTGTTGCGCAGCCCTTCGGGGCTGCCGAAGGCGAAGACCAGCTCGCCCTGGCGCAAATCGGCATAATTCGCAAGCGGAAGCGCAGGGAGATTCTTGGCGTCAACTTTGATGACCGCGAGATCAACGTCGCGGGCGACGCCGACAATCCGCGCGGCAATGGCGTTGCCGCGGTAAGCGAGGGTGTTCGCCGGCGTGGTGTCGCCCGAGGCCATCGGCGGGACCACTTGGACGCGCTGCGCCCCGCTGATAACGTGGGCGTTGGTGATGATGTATCCGGCGGAATCAATGATGAAACCGGAGCCGATAGCGCGTTGCCGGCCGACGACCACCCCGGTCTTCCCGCGCTCGCTCTGTTCGAGCGCGCCGTAACCGGTAACGAGAATTTGCACCACGCTCGGCGAAACTTTCCTGACCAGGGCTTCGACCGAAGAGTTGAGCTTGCGGAGAGATTCGGTGTCGGATGTGGATTGGGCTGCGACCGGCGCGGAACAAATCAGCGAAGCCGCCGCGACGGAAAGCACGCTGCGCAAGTGCCTCAGAGCAGAAGGGAAACTAGCGTGCAAACTTCCGGGGCGCTTTGACATTGGCAATCTCCCTCTGAATCAAGTCCATCGTTTGATGCAGGATTCGCTCTTTTCGACTCACAGCCATACGGCATCTTATACTGTTTGTCTTTTTCAAGCTGTCCCTATGGAATCTCCTCACGCCCTTTCTGTGGTAAGGGACAGGCGCCTGCCGCTGTTCACCAAAGCCTCGTGGGTGAGAATCTTCATGAGACATATTGGCTCTGGCGTCCCGCACGCGAGGAGAGGAGAATATATCCCTGAGCTTTCCATGACGACGCTGAGCACAACCTGCCCGATGGATTGTCCCGACACCTGCGCGCTGGAAGTTGCTGTGGAAGAAGGGCGCATCGCCAGCATTCGCGGAGCGAAAGACCATCCCACGACGGCCGGATTCATCTGCAGCAAGGTCGCGCATTTCGACCGGCGCGTGTATCACAGCGACCGGCTGCTCTACCCGATGCGCCGCGCGGGCCGGAAAGGGTCCGCTGAATTTCGCCGGGTTTCGTGGGAGGAAGCCATCGGCGAAATCACCAGCCGGTTCCGCGAAATCATCTCCCGCTGGGGCGCCGAGGCCATCCTGCCGTACCACTACGGCGGGTCAAACGGTTTTCTAAGCGACGGATTTCTCGACGATTTCTATTTTGCCAAACTGGGAGCGTCGCGCCTGGCGCGCACGCTTTGCGCCGCGCCGGCCACGGCTGTCGCCACCGGCATGTATGGGAAGATGCCCGGCGTCGCGTTTGAAGATTACGCGCATGCGAAACTTATCCTGATCTGGGGCGCGAACGCGAAAGCCTCGAACATCCACCTGGTACCCTTCCTGCGCCAGGCAAAGCGCAATGGCGCGTTCATTGCCGTAGTGGACCCGTTGCTGAATTTCACGGCCGGCGAGGTGGACCTGCACCTGCCCGTCTTCCCCGGGGCAGACGTGCCCGTCGCGCTGGCGATGATTCGCCTGTGGAAAGAAAAGGGCGCGCTGGATCATGAGTTTCTCCGCCAGCACGCCGACGGGCTCGAAACATTGCTCCCCGAGGCGGACGCCTGGCCGCTCGAACGCGCAGCGTCCGCGGCGCGTGTTGCGGCAGAAGATATCCGCCGTCTTGCCGAAGCCTACGCCGCGTCTTCCCCGGCGGCGATCCGGGTCGGCTGGGGGCTCGAACGCAACCGCAACGGCGGCCAGGCCATCGCTGCGATCCTGGCCATGCCGGCGCTGCTGGGAAAATTCGGAGTGCGCGGCGGCGGCTACACGCTCAGCAACAGCGGCGCAACGAAACTGGACACGAAAAAACTTCTCGGCCAGTTTGCCTGGAACACGCGCGAGATCAATATGACCGAGCTGGGCGCGGTGCTGGCCGGAGCAGTGAGCCCTCCGATCCAGGGGCTGTTTGTTTACAACTGCAATCCCGCCGCAACTGTGCCGGACCAGGAAGCGGTGCTGCGCGGACTGGCACGGGAAGACCTATTCACCGTGGTCTCCGAGCAGGTGATGACCGACAGCGCGAAGTTTGCCGATGTCCTGCTGCCCGCAACGACTTTCCTCGAGCACTACGACATTCGCCGAGGTTACGGAAACTACCTGGTCGGCGGCGTGCAACCGGTGATCGCGGCCTGCGGCGAGGCGCGGCCGAACGAAGCGGTGTTCGCGGCGCTTGGCCGGGCCATGGGATGGAAGGATGCGCCGTTCACATGGGATTCGGCAACGTGCGCGCAAAAAGTTGCGGAAGCGATTTCCATCGCGGGGCGTCCCGCCGACCCGGCGATTCTCACCACGGGAAGGGTCCAGGGGTACGATTTCCCCGGACCCAACCCGATTCAGTTCGCGACGGCGTTTCCCCTGACGCGTGACGGGAAGATTCATCTGGCGCCGCCGCAGCTTGGTCCCAAGCCCTTCCAGTATGATCCGGTTACCAGCGAAAAATTTCCCCTGGCGCTGATCAGCCCGGCAACCTCGAAAATGATTTCCAGCACGCTGGGCGAATGGAACTACCCGGAACTGCGCGTCACCCTCCACTCTCGAGACGCTGCGGCCCGGGGAATTTCCGACGGCGAAGTGGTGCGCGTCTTCAACGAGCTGGGCGAAGTGGTCTGCCGCGCGCAAATCAGCGGCCGTATGCGCGAGGGAGTCGTCTCCCTCCCCAAAGGAGCTTGGCGCAAGTCGTCGCGGAATGGGCGCACCGCCACGGCGCTGTGTCCCGCCACGACAAACGTCGTCGGCGGCGGCGCGTGCTTCAATGACGCTCGCGTGGAAATTGCCCGCACATAAGACCTCATCTGGAAAGGCCCCGGAGGAGTTCGAGCGGCGGGTCCTGGCCTTCTTCGGCAATTAGAGCATGCGCGCGTGCAGGTCGCGATTCTGCAAATCGTCGCTCAGCCGGCGAATGGTCTCGCGCAGGCGCACGGCCAGGTCGGCAATCGTCTGGAGCCGCTGCTGCGCCGTTGGCGGCATGGAGTTGTCCTTGCGGCGGCGAAGCTCGGCGAGCAGCAATTCGGCATTGCCCAGTATGCCCGTCAGAGGATTGTTGACCTCATGACGCAGGATCTCGCCAAAGTCCCCTTCCCCGCCGTCTTTCGCGGCCTGCGCAGGCGCCGCGGGAAGCGCGCAGCGGCGCAGCCTGCGCTCCACAAGCGCGGCGGCGAGAGGCGCAAACAGGCCCACACGAGAAACAAAGTCGGCGACATCGGCGGCGATCAAGTCGGCCAGTTCGGATTGACGCTCCGGCGAGGCGACCACCACAACCGGCGCCACACGTGAGAGGAATAAGGCCGCCCCGCGCACCGATCCGTCCGATGCGCCGGGAAGGAGCGCCTCGCGGGCCATGGCCGATTCATCCAGCAGCACGGCATCGGGCTCGCGGCGGGCGACTGCCTGACGGGCTTCGTTGAAATCTCGAACGAGGGTGACGGCGCAGCCGGCTTCGCCGGCAGGAAGCTCTTTCACGTACTGCTGGGCCACTGCCGCATCACCGCTGACAATAATGACGGTTTGCTGGGTTTTCATTTTTTCCTCACAGGTTCCCGCGACCAGCCCGATGCGGCAGCTCCATTGGCGGCCCGGGCATTCGAGACTGCCGCGTTCAAGACGGAATCAACGGCACGCTTCAGTTCTTCGACCAGGAATGGCTTGGCCACAAACGGGAGATGGTGCGTTTCCAAAAATTCCATGGTGTGCGCGGCGAGCGTATCGCCGGTCACAAACAGAATGCGGTGCTGCAGGGGGTTCCCTGAACTCTCCAGCGCCGCATAGAAAGCCTGCCCATCGAGTTGCGGCATTTTCAAATCGCAGATGACGAGGTCGAAGCTCTGGCGCTCGGCCAGGTCCAGGCCCTTGCGGCTGTCGAGCAGGGTTTCCACATCATGGCCCTCTTCCTGCAGGACGTCGGCGATCAGTTGCGCGACGGTTGGCTCGTCTTCGACCACCAAGACGTGTTTTCGGCGCCCGCGGGACTCGGCCGCCGCGCGCGCCGCAGGATGAGGCGCGGGCTCCATGGGCCACGCCGGAAGAGCGGCTGCGGGGGGTTTCACTTGGCCGAGAGCCGCCGGATGGGCGGCGGGCAGCTCAATTTGAAACGTCGCGCCGGAATCAGTGGAGCTGCACAAACGGATCGCACCGTCGAATTCCTCCATGATCTCCCGAGCAATGGAAAGGCCCAGGCCGGTTCCTTGACCGGCCGGCTTGGTCGTAAAAAAAGGGTCGAAGATATTCGCCGCAATTTCCGGAGGAATGCCGGGGCCGTCATCGGCTACCTCGAGCACGACGCGCTCCCCGCGGTGTTTCGCGCTGCGTATGCGGATATGCCCGCTGCGGCGAACCTGCCGGATGGCCTGCTCCGCATTGACGATGAGATTCAGGACCACCTGTTGCATTTGTCCCGGGTCGGCAAGAACCGCGGGAAGGTTCGGATCGAGATCGCTATCCACGGCGATGTTTTCCAATTTCAGTTCGTGCTCTCGCAGGCTGAGCGTGCTCCGGACGGTCTCGTTGAGATCCACCGGGCGGCGTTCCGAACGAGTCTCCCGCGAAAACAGCAGGAGATTCTTGGCGATGTGGCTGGCACGCTCGGCTTCCTGATAAATCTTTCGCAAGTCGGAGTTCTTTTCTCCGCCGCGGGAAGGGTCCAGCAGGAGCTGCGCGTAACCCAGGATGCTGGTAAGCGGATTATTCAGTTCGTGGGCAAGGCCCGAAGCCATGCGTCCCAGGGCCGCCAGCTTTCCGGTCTGCTGGAGCTTCATGTGCGTCAATTTTTGCGCCGTGAGATCCCTGAAGATTTCCAGCCAGCCGATGCGAGTTCCCCGGCGATTGAACACCGGCCGCACCAGCCTTTCCAGGGCGCGCGGTGTGGGCCGATCCAGCGCCAATTCTTCGCGGCTGCCTGAACCGCCGCCGGAAACCGCTTCGTGCCACCGGGCAGCATATTTTTCCGAGTCGGAAAAGCAATCCATCAGACTTGCCGTGAGCGCCTTGGCGTTCCCCAGCTCCAGGGTCCGGATGCGGTCCAGACCGAACAGCTCTCCGAATGCGTGATTGACATGGCGAATCGCGCCGGTGGCGTCGAAGATCACCACCCCGCTTTCCAGAGAGGCGAGCAGCGTTTCCAGCTCCGCCTTGGCCCGGTCCAGAACGCTCGCTTCGCGTTCTTTCGCGGACATATCTTCCAGAACGATCTCCCGGACCGAGCTTCCCTCTTCAAGAGGCGGCGTGACGCTCCGGTTGCGCAACCGGACCCTCCGGCCGTTGGGCAAGACACCCTCGGCGGCGTCCGCACGGCCATTCCCGGCGAGCGCCCGCCGCCAGGCGGCGATGGCCGGGCGGTTCGCGGCGACGAAGAGGTCTTCGAGATGGAGGTCGCCAACCCACGAGGCGTACCGGCCGAGCATCTTCCGAGCCGCTTGGCTGGCGTTCCGCACAACGCCATCCCGGTCCACCATCAGGATCGGGTCTGGAGTGGACTCTAACCGAGTTGCTTGTGATGCCTGCCGGGCCGATTCCCGGAGTTGCCGCGCCTCGGCAGAAAGCGCCATGGCGGCCAGAAGGGCATACGATTCCAATCGTTCCAGATTCGCCAGACTTTCCTGTCCCGCCGCGATCCCGCTCACAACGATTCCCAGCACCTCTTTATCGGCCAACAAGGGGATGGCAACGAGCCGCGAAGCCTGATTCTTCCATGGGCCAAGCTCGCTGGGTGGATGGCTCGGCTCGCGCGGAAAAGCGCTTACGGAAATCCCGATGGTGCGGCGCTCCTCCATGGCTTTCTTCCAGATCCGCCGCACCGGCTCTTCTTGAGAGCATGGCTGGGCATCAGGGCGCCCCTTGTAGATTTCAAAGTGAACCTTTCCTTCTCGCCAGAGGCCCAGCTGAAAAAACACACACCCGGCAGACTGAACCGCTCTTCGCGCAAGGGTCTCCAGGATTTGTTTGGCAGGAACTCCGGCGAGAATGTTTTTCTGAATTTGAGAACGGAAGGCCAGTTCGGAATCCCCCGCCTGCCAGGACTCCGCGTCGGCGCGCTGGGCAAGCGCCAGGGAAAGATCGTCTGCGATCCTTTGGAGATCCCCGTTCTCCGAGGTGCGCAGTTGGCTCCATGCGGTGAGTGCGACGCCAAATGTTCGAGCACCCACGCGGAGGGGGATCCACAAAGCGTGCTGCATACCAAGGAGCGGCCCAAACATTTCCAGCCCCCCGCGACCGTCAAGGCTCTGCGAAAGCGCAGTGCCGCTCTCGAATGAAGGGCGGAGAAAGGGGAGGGAGGGGTCCAATCGGCTCCATTCGGGCGGGGTTGCGTCCCGGTTCCTGTTTTCCACGCGCCCTTTCCAGTCGTCGGTTTGCCCGACGGGAGGGGCAAGCCAAATCCCGGCGCGTTCCGCGCGTCCAACGTTCAACAAACCTTGGGCCGCCATGGCGATGAGATCCTCTCGACTTGCGCCCTGCGCAGCCGCAAACGAAATCCGGGGGAGTTCTGGCTTTCGCCGTTGGTACTGCTTGCGGCGGTCCAGGGCCCGCCATAGGTTGCGCCAACTCAATCCAAGCCTCGGTACCTACCCGTGCAACGCCAGAATCAGGTAGCTGGCCAGCGCGGCGAACACAATTGCCACAGCCAGCACAATGGCGTGCCTCACAGTGCGGCTTTGTGGCAGATAGATTCGATATCGCAAGCAAGCCACCCCCGCCCAGAGCGGCATGCAGACCAAGCACCAACCACGACGAATCTCTTAAATGCTGACGTTTCATAGAGTTACAAGGAGATGGCGGAGTTGCGGAAGTGACTTGAATCCCAGAAGAAACCGGCCGGGAATTGCTGATTCCCGAAGTGAACCTGAAATCTTGTAGGGCTATACTATCCGGGGGTGTGGATACGGTGGAAGCTGGGTCTCGGTTATGGCAGCTTGCTCTCTTTGTCGAACTGTTTCAACTTGCGGTAAAGGGTGGTTTTCCCGATCCCTAGGATGCGCGCTGCCGCAAGCTTATCCCCGCCGGTCTCGCGCAAGGCGCGAAGGATGGCCCGGCGCTCCAGTTCTTCCAGCGGAAGCAATTCGTCGCGGTCGGGAGTGGGTTCCGACCCGGCATATTGAAGATTGGAAGGCAGGTCTCCCAGATGCACGAGCGGGCCGGACCCCAGGGCCACGGCGCGTTCCACGGCGTTTTCCAACTCGCGAACGTTCCCCGGCCAATCATAGGCCATTAGCCGCCTCATAGCATCTTCGGAAATGGTCCGCACGGTGCGGTTCGCGTCGCTGAATTTCTCAAGGAACGAATTTACCAGGAACACGATGTCCGTTTTGCGCTCGCGCAGCGGGGGAAGTTTGACCTGCACCACGTTCAAGCGAAAGTAAAGGTCCTGGCGGAAGCGGCCTTCCTTGACGGCCGTTTCCAAATCGCGGTTGGTGGCGGCAATCACGCGCACGTTGATGGGTATGCGTTCGGTGGAACCCACCGGTTTGACTTCCCGCTCCTGCAGGACCCGCAACAGTTTGGCCTGCATGTCCACGGGCATGTCGCCAATTTCGTCGAGAAACAGAGTGCCCTGATGGGCCGCTTCCAGCAGGCCCATTTTGGAGTGCTGCGCCCCGGTGAACGCGCCCTTCACGTAACCGAACAGTTCCGATTCAATCAGCGTGGAAACCAGCGAAGAGCAGTCCACGGGCACAAACGGCTTTTCGCGCCGCGGCCCGGAGAAATGGATGGAGCGCGCCACCATCTCTTTTCCCGTTCCGCTCTCGCCGAGGAGCAGAACCGGGTAGTTGTGCTGGCTGACCTTTTCGATCATCTTATACACGCGCTGCATCTTCGCCGACACGCCGATCATTCCGCCGAATCCCGGACGCGTACGCATCTGCTCGCGGAGCAGGCGGTTTTCCTGGTCCAGGTCGAGGTCCCGCACAACGCGCTCGAGTTTGGTCCGCAAGTCGTCTACATGGAACGGTTTGGTAATGTAATCGAGCGCACCGAGGCGAGTGGCCTCAACGGCCGTGGCAATTGTGCCGTACTGAGTCATGATCAAGACCGCGGTCTGGGGATGGTCGGCACGGATACGCTTCAACAATTCGATCCCGCCGGCTTCCGGAACCATCAAATCGGTCATGACGATTTCGATCGGATACTGCTCGAGCAGATCGAGCGCCTTTTCGGTGGTCTCTGCTAGGAGCGCCCGGAAACCTGACTCCGTGGCCACTTGCCCGCAGATTTCGCGTGTGGGGGGCTCATCATCGACGATGAGAACTGTCCTCGGAGCGGAATCAGCCGGGGACGTGCCCGTGTCAACTTGCGTTTCCATCCAGCCTCCTGATACTGAATTCCATCGCACAAGCAATGGCGGGCGCCAATGGGAAGAGGGGCATGGGCACCGCAAATCTAAGAGGGCCCTTCGATTACACCTGCTGAAATTATCGCCGGATGATAATACCTTTTGCGGAAACGTGTCAAGTACTATCGTCCTAACTCTGCAACATCTCTTTACAACGCCGCGGGATGCAAGAACGGGAAGGACATAAATGCCATATTGGGAGGAGAAGCGGATTTCCTCGGCATCCTGTCGAGTGGGAAGGACCGGCGATGAACAATCCTGTTACTTGTGTAGATTGTTGGGCCCGGTCAGTAGGAACTGGCCGGACCCAATCTTACTTGCGGATATCGATCAACCCTTGACCTTGATCTCCACCGGCTTGAGCAGCTCGAACTTGATGTGGGATTCGGCGGGGATGGTGATTTCTTTCTTCCCCGTGGCTGCCGCACCAGCCGTGCCTGCACCTGCGCCAACGGCCGCGCCGATTAACGCGCCTTTACCGCCTCCGGCAAGACCGCCAATCAGCGCGCCGGCAGCGCCGCCGCCCCCGATGAACTCGGCATTATGCTTGGCGTGCCCTTTCCCGGATTCGCCAAACGTATTGGTCTCCAGATTGTAAGTCTTTCCCCCGACTTCGACGGAGGCAAGGGAAATCGCCAGCCGCGCAGGAGCGTGCAGACGCCCCGACTCCTTGGCATCCACAACACGGCCAACAACGTGGGCGCCCTTCGGAATGACCGTCTTGCCGTCTATCACAACAGGCGTTGAAACGCTGGCCGCAAACGAATCTCCCGCATTATTCTTGTTGCTGACGAGGGTTTCGTCTATGGTGACGCTGAGATGCGTTCCCTCAGGAACGGTGATGGGCTTCGGCTCGATGACCTTGCTCAACAGACCGCCGGACTTTCCGGCGTCGTCCTTCTTCGCGTCATCCTTGGCTGCATCGGATGCCTGATGCGCGCATCCGCCGAGCGCAAGCAACGCAGCCGCAACTGCCGTCACCCAAGCCTTTCGATTGGCAATGGACATCAACATTACACACCTCCACAGTGGACCCATAATATTTGATTGCAACTCCCTAGCCAAAGGTTTTCTCAGATTAATTCCCGCCAAATCATCGTGTGAGTAGCCTGGGCGGGCTCCTTCACTGCGTAACTTCTACAATTCGAAGCCTCACGCCACTCGCGGGATTCTTGGAGGTGGAGGACAAAAGTGGCGGCACTTCAAGAGGAAATTCTTCGTTGCTCACTCTGCGGGTTCGATGCGCGCTGGCAGAAATATCTGACAGCGTCGGCTGGCGCTATCTATGGTGCCGATAGGATTGAAAACCAATCCTGGCTGCAAACGACAGCAGAAAGAGGAGATAGCGCGGCAAGCGGCGGCCACCGCGGAGAGGCAGGAGTCTTGCAACGAAGTTCGCAGGGATAAGCGTGAATCGTTGAATGCCCCAAATGGCAGCCACAACTCACGACGAGCCCCCTTACAAATTGTTTCGAGGAGAACCAGGATGAATACTTCACGCCGTTTTGCCCCGTGGATGGTGCCCTTGACCGCGATATTGCTTGGAACCTCCGTGCACAAAACCTTCGCACAGGAGCAGCCGCCTGCGCCCGCCCAGCCTGCAGCGGCCGTCCCGACTGGTACGCGATTCCTGGTGCGCCTGGAAGACGAACTGAACACCGCGAAAGTCCAGAAGAACAAGCGCTTCAAGGTACACACCTTGGAGCCGCTCGAGGCCGGGAACGGAATCACCATCCCCACCGGCGCGGAAATCCGCGGTCACGTCGGCGGCGTCGAGCCGGGCGGACTGACCGGCCGCGCGCGTTTGTGGCTGACCTTCGATGAAATCCATGCGCCCTCGGGCACATTGCCGATTATCGCGGAGGTCGCAGGTGTCCCCGGCGAACACAGCGTGAAACAGGGCGACGCCAAGGAAGGAGAGATCGAGGCGCGCACCAGCAAAGGACGCCGTGAAGCGGAATCGGCGGCGGCGGGCGCGGCGATCGGAGCGGCGGCGGGCGCGAAACACGGTGGCGGCAAGGGAGCAGCCATCGGCGCGGCCGCCGGAGCCGCCGCAGGCTTCCTGGTCTCCTCGGGTTTGGGGCAGGAGCTGGATCTTCCAAAAGGGACAAAGCTCGAGCTGGAGTTGGTTCGCCCGCTCTACCTGCCGACCAAATAGGGCAGATTTACATGTCTCGCGGACATGTAGCTCTTCGGCCCCGGCCTGGCCGGGGCCGAGAGATCCAGCGTATTGAGAACGCTCCATCGTAGACCGCGATCTTGACAAAGAATTGCCCGCCTCGGATTGTTCTCATTAGTGACGTCAATCGCAGAACGGACCAAGAAAACATGGGTACCTTTGGATTGTCTAGAGCGCGCCATCCGCTTGGCATTCGTGGGCGCTACTGATAGATTCAAAGGGACGAACCGAGCCACCCAAGGATGACCCGGATGGCGAACGAAACCAAGACCGCTGCGCGCGCGGTTTCCGCGCCGGAGCAAAAAGTAAAAGACCGCATCCTCGTGGTAGAAGACGAGGACAATGCCAGGCGCGGCTACGAACTGATGCTCCGCGGCTGGGGCTACGAGGTGCTGGGGTGTCCCAGCGCGGAAGAAGTACTGGAGCGGTATGCCGAGTTCCGCCCCGCCGCGTTGCTGGCCGACATCGGTCTGCCGGGCATGAATGGCATCGAGCTTCTGGGCAAGCTGGGAGAGGAACTCAAATCCGTCCCCGCCATCATCATTACAGGCGACGGCAGCGAGGAGCGCGAAGTCGAAGCGGTTCAAGCCGGGGCCTTCTGGTTCATCAAGAAACCGCTGAAGGCCTCCGTTCTGCGCGCGCTCCTGGACCGCGCGCTGAGCCGCGTGCGCGACCAGCGCCACATTGCCACACTCACGAAACAATTGCGCGAAGCGGGGCGGCTCGGCGAACTGGTGGGCGGGTCGAAGCCCATGCAGGAAGTGATGCGCATGGCGGAACTGGCGGCGCCGTCTTCGGCTTCGGTGCTGATTACCGGTGAGACCGGCTCGGGCAAAGAAATCCTCGCGCGGACGATTCACAAGCTTTCCCCGCGCGCCGAGCGGCCCTTTGTGGCCATCAACTGCTCGGCGATCCCCGAGACGCTCATGGAAAGCGAAATCTTCGGCCACGAGCGCGGCGCGTTCACCGGCGCCGCCGAGCGCCGCATCGGCTGCTTCGAGCTGGCCGACGGCGGAACCCTGCTGCTCGACGAAATCGGCGAAATGCCTGCGCCGACGCAAACCAAGCTGTTGCGGGTGCTCGAAGACCACAAAGTGCGGCGGCTGGGAAGCAAGAGCGAGACGCCGGTGGACGTGCGCGTGCTCGCAGCCACAAACAAAGACCCGGAACACGCCGTCGCCAAGGGGTTCCTGCGGCAGGACCTGTACTTCCGGCTGAACGTTTTTCACATTCACCTGCCGCCGCTGCGGGAACACAAAGAGGACTTGCCGTTGATGGTCGAGCACCTGCTGCGGGACATCAACAGCAAGCACGGCAAGCAGGTCCGCAACGTGAGCGCAGAGGTGATGGACGTTTTCATGAGCTACACCTGGCCCGGCAACGTCCGTGAGCTGCGCAACATCCTGGAACGCGCGGCCATCGTGTGTGACCGCGATCTCATCGGCCGCGCCCATCTTCCCGCCGACTTCGGCCGCACGCAGGCGGGCTCGGCATCCGAGCTTTCCAGCATTCGCTTCCCCATCGGCACCACGGTGGACGCCGCCGAGCGCGAACTCATCCTGCAAACCCTGTCCGCCACCAGCAACAACAAAACGCGCGCCGCCGAACTGCTCGGCATCAGCCTCAAGACACTGCACAACAAGCTGAAGGAGTACGGCGGGGAGCGCGCCGACGGGGAGTAGGCGGGCGATGATGCGACTCCGCCTGCAAACCAAACTGACGCTGAGCACAGCGTTGCTCACGCTGGCGGTGGTGGCGTCGTTGTCCGCCGTCTATGTCGCACGGCTGACCTCGCTCGTCATCCGCGAAGCCAATGAGCGCGCCGGTTTCTTCACCAAGCTAGTTTTCCTTCAGGCGCAGCATGCCCTTTCCGACGCCGCCGCGCAGGGCCGCCGCCCCGATTCCGACAGTCCCCAGGGCGTCCACGAATACGTGTTGCGCGCGTTCGATCAGAACCCCGGGCTGGCTTCGGTGATTGACGCCGCGCTGGGTTATTCCCAAACAATCTACGAAGTCACGATCGTGGATCACGACGGCGTAGCCCTGGTTTCGAGCGATTCCTCGGTGCTCGGCCGGCCGGTCCTGCGGCGCACTTCGCTTGACAATCTGGCACGCAGCGGCTTTTTCCATCAGGTCCTGGTGCTGTACGGCCCGCCACGCGTGTACGAAGTGTCGTTCGCCTTCAATCTGAACAGGGAACCCTTCGGGGAAGTCCGCGTGGGTCTCAGTTCCGTTTTGCTGCGCGCCGAAATCTCTCCCGCGCTGCGTTCCGCGGGCCTGGTCGTGCTCGGCGCGCTGATTGTCTCGACGCTTCTGGCCGGGGTGGTCAGCGGTTTCATGCTCGCGCCCTTGACGACCATCTCCGCGCAACTGGACCGCATCTCCGCGGGGCAATACGATCCTTCGCCCGGCCAGGTCCCCATCTTCGAAGGGGGCGGCGATGAACTCCGCCAGGTGAGCCAGAAGATTTCGCAAGTCGGACAGCAATTGCGCGGGGTCCACGAAATTTTCACCACCATGCGCGAGAATTTGAATCAGGTGATGGCCGGCCTCGAAGACGGCTTGCTGCTGTTTACCAGCGACGCGCGCGCCGTGATGGTGAGTCCGGCGGCGCAGAAGTTTCTCGGAGCGCCCTCCGATCAATTCCTGGGACGCTGCGCGCCCGATATTTTCCCCCCCGGCCATCCTCTGCGCCACGCGTTGCAGCTCGATGGCGATGGGTTGCATCCGGTGGCGGCGGCCGAGGCCGAAGTGCCCACGCCGGAAGGCCCGAAGCGCGTGGGCGTAAGCGTGCAGGTGATTGCGGAAAAAGGAACGCGGATGGCGCTGGTCACGCTGCGCGACCTCGATTCGCTGGAGCGCATTGACACGCAGCTCCAGGTGGCGGAGCGGCTCTCCTCGATTACCCGCGTCACTGCCGGCGTGGCCCACGAGTTTAAGAATCCTCTGAATTCGATGCGCCTCTGGCTGGAAACCCTCAAGGAGGCGCTGCCGAAGAACCAGGAGCTGCCGAAGCAGGCGCTGGAGGTCCTCGATAATGAAATCGACCGGCTGGACAGTGTGGTCAAGCGGTTTCTGACCTTCACGCGGCCCGTCGAGGTGCGCCTGGAAGAGACGCAGCTCGCGGACATTCTCAAAGAAGTCCTCAATGTCGCCCGGCCGCAGCTCGACCGCGCCAAGGTGCAATCGGCGACGCTGTTGCCGGCAGACGTTCCTCCTGTGAACGTGGACCGGCAACTCATCAAGCAGGCCATCCAAAATCTGGTTTTAAATGCTGTGGAAGCCATGCCCGATGGAGGTAAACTGTCTGTCGCTCTCAGCCGCCGCGGCGACATGGCCGAAATCGCCATCGGCGATACCGGAGCGGGAATCCCCGCGGAGCACCGCGCGCGCATTTTTCAGCTCTTCTTCACAACCCGCCCCGGGGGGAGCGGCATCGGACTTGCCGACACCTTTCGGTTCATACAATTGCACAACGGTTCGATAGACTTCAATTCGGAGGTTGGGCGCGGCACGACATTCCGAATCGAGCTGCCCTTGGCGCTCTGACGAAAATGCCCAGCAGCAATGTCAACCCGGTGCACAACGATTTCCCAACAGGCATCCGTGCGCACCGGCGCGCCTGGCAATTGACGGCGTTTGCGGTGTGCGTCGGCGCCGCTCTCGTCAGCGCCGGCTGCTTCCGGAGGACTGTCCATGCCTCCCCGAACCTTTCTGCAGCGGCGTCTGCTTCGCGCCCGCACCTTCCCGCAAAGCGAGCTGCCGCCTCCGATGCAAACCTCGATCCGCCTCCGAACCTGAAGATTGCCGCTCCCGAAGTAATCGCGTTTCCGGTGGCGCGGACGGCGCCGGTCCGCCCGCACAACGGCACGGGCCCCGCACAAACCGGCGAGACCGACCCGCGTCCTACCACGCCCCAGCTTTCGCCAAGGATGTCTCCGCAGGAGCAAGCCGCCGCAGAGAAACAAACCCGGGAAGACATCGGCGCGGCGGAGCGGAATCTGCGATCCGCTTTGGGGCGCCAGCTTAACCCGACACAATCAGACCTGGTCGAGAAAATCCGCGGGTTTCTGGGACAGGCCCGCGAAGCCATTCGCGACAGTGACTGGCTTCGCGCCAAGAACCTCGCGCAAAAGGCCCAAGTCCTTTCCGCCGAACTCATCAACTCGTTGTAGCCGCCTGCCGGGTGGTCCAGAGAAATCCTTTTTCAAATCCGCGCCGTTGCTCTTCGGAACCCGCAGTGCGTTAAGATGAACGGATGCTCACCTACGACGCCGCGATTATCGGCGGAGGCATCATCGGGAGTTCCCTAGCGTGGGAGCTCGCGCGCAACAAGCTGCGCGTCGTCCTGCTGGACCGCCAGCAGCCGGGCCGCGAAGCTTCCTGGGCCGCGGCGGGAATTCTTTCTCCCGCCCCGGAAAGCCCGGCGGCATTTCCGATGGTGCCGCTGGGGCGCGCGAGTCTCGCGCTGTATCCGGAGTTTGTCGCGGCAATCGAGGAAGATTCCGGAGAAAACGCCGGGTTCCGGGCGAAGGGCACGCTGCAAACGTTCTTTGCGCGGGACGCGGAGCGCGAGCTGAGTACACTCATGGCGCTCCACCACGGGCTGGGTCTTGCGGCGGAGGCGCTGCGCATCGAGGACGCTCGCGAGCTCGAGCCCGCGTTGAGCGGAGAGGTTCTGGCCGCCGCGCTGCGCCCCGAGGAAGCCTCAGTGGATAACCGGGCGCTGACCCGCGGGGCAATTCTCGCGGCGCAACGCGCCGGCGCGGAGTTTCGCTCCGGCCAGCAGGTGACGCGGCTCCTCCGCGAAGGGGACCGCTGCACGGGCGTAGTCGCGGCCGGCGAAGGGATTGCCGCAAGCACGGTGGTACTCGCCGCCGGTTGTTTTTCCGGCGAGATCGCCGGAGTTTCGCGGTACGCTCCGGTACGTCCGGCGCGCGGGCAGATGGTGGCTCTGCGCGCTCCGAGCGTCCCCATCGAACGCGTGCTGTGGTCCGAACGCGTTTACATCGTGCCGCGCAACGACGGCCGGCTGGTTGCCGGGAGCACGGTGGAATACGCCGGGTTCGAGAAGGGTCTCACTCCCGCTGGTCTGCAGGAAATCCTCAGCGCCACGATGGAGATCGCGCCGGCTCTGAAGCATGCCGCCATCGAAGAAACCTGGTCCGGCCTGCGCCCTGATTCCCCGGACCATCTGCCCATTCTCGGCCCCACCGATTTGGAGGGCCTCCTGGTGGCCACCGGCCATTTCCGCAGCGGCATCCTGCTTGCCCCTGTCACTGCCAAATTGATTCGTGAATGGATCACCGGACACGGCGTCTCCATCGACTGGGAGGCGTTCAGCCCGATGCGTTTCCTGGCGGCTCAACGGGCGGCCGAGGAACACACCCAGAAACACCAAAGCCATTGATGGACGTCAGCGTCAAGAGCCCCTGAGTTTTAGTAAGGAGTTGTGCGGGTGCGCACCGGCGCGCGGTTGCCCGCCCCGGGAAGCGCAGTCGCGTGACCCGGATCAGTGAACTGCACCTTGTCCGAGTCAAGATAGAGCGGGCGGTCAAGCGTCACGTCAACCGTCGTGCCGCGCGGCAGTTCGAGTTCCGGCCCGCGTGTGAGAAGCACGGCAGCAAGTCCGGCGGCGGCTCCGACACCCGCGCCAATTCCCGCTCCCTTCCCTGTACGCGTCGCAAGACCTCCGATGCCCGCACCCGCAGCCGTAGTTGTCATGACGGTCCCGACGTCGTGAGCTTTGTCGGAGTCGCCCTTGACCTTGCCTTCGTTGTCCACCGACTCATTTCCCCCAGCGCTGGTGTTCGTGGGAACGGCGTTGAAGTCCACCGTGTAGCCATTCGGCAGAATCATTTTGTTCAGGCGGACCCTGATTTCGCCGCGCCCCTTGACGCGTCCGGGCCGTTTGGCTTCCAGAATCTCTCCCTGCACATAGGAGCCGGCGGGAATCACGATGCGGTTGTCCTGGGTGATGGGAAAGAGCGTTTCGAGATACACGGAATCGCCGGGCTTGGCATTCCGCGTTGTGATGCCGTTATGAAGAATCAGCGGGAGCTTGGTCCCCGCGGGGACGACCACCTTGTCCGCGTGCGGCGTTGTCTTGGGTGGTTCTGCCTGAGCGGGGGCGGCGGGCTTCACCGGCGGAAGTGCCTGGGGCTGCGGACCCGCTTGCTCTTGGCCAAAACACGTAGCGGTGAGCGTTAGTGCGGCAACTCCGAGGAGAACGTGGCGAACAACAGTATGCGGCTGGTTCATCGTTAAACTCCTTTGCACACATTTGCGATGCGCCGAGTGGCCCTGCGGATGCCTTCCGTAATAGCATCGCCAAAGACAACCAGCAAGGCCGAGTCACTGGCGGGAACGATTCTCCTAGCGCCGGCCATGCCCGCGCGCCGGGCCGCGTGCGGATGGAGCGCGTCACCCATAAACCTGCAACTCCTTGCCGCGGGTCTCGGGGAGCAACAGCGTGGCAAAGATAAAAATCAGATAGGCGCTGGCGGCGAATATCGCGATGGCGTGTCCCAGGGTCATGGAGGCGCTCAGGTACCCCACCAGGCTGGGAAACAGGGCGCCGATCGCGCGCCCGATGTTGTAGGAGAAACCTTGTCCCGACCCGCGCACCCGGCTGGGGAAAAGTTCGGTGAGAAATGCACCGATGGGGCTGAACGAGCCGGACGCGAAGAACCCCAGCGGGAAGCCCAGCACCAGCATCACCTGATTGCTGATGGGCAAGTAGGCGTAGGCGGTCACCGTCACGAAGGAGCAGACGGCATAGAGGACCAGCGTCCTCTTCCGCCCCAGCAGGTCAGTCAGCTGCGCCCCCACCATGTAACCGGCGAAAGAGCCGGCGATCACCACGATCAGGTATCCGCCGGTGTTCAGCACCGAGAGCCCCCGCGCCGTCTTCAGGTAAGTCGGCAACCAGTTGGTGATGGCGTAATAGCCGCCCTGCGCCCCGGTCGCCATGATCGAGGTCAGCAGCGTCGTGCCTAGCAGGGCGGGGCTGAAGATCTCCAGGAAGTGGCTCTCCTTCCGTGTAGCCACCGCCTCGCGAGTCCGCGCGTAGACCTCGGGCTCGGGGACGCGCCGCCGGATGTAGAAGACCAGCAGTGCGGGCAGGATGCCGATCCAGAACATGGCGCGCCACGCCACGGCCGCGGGCAGGAACGAGAACAGGACGGTGTAGGCGATCGCAGCAACGCCCCAGCCGACGGCCCATCCCCCCTGCACCGTGCCCACCGCCTTGCCCCGGTGCTGCGCGCGGATGGCCTCGCCCATCAGCACCGACCCCACTGCCCACTCACCCCCGAACCCCAGGCCTTGCAGCCCGCGGGTCACCAGCAGTTGCCAGAAGGAATTGGTGAAGCCGCTCAGGAAGGTGAAGAAGGCGAACCAGAGGATGGTGATCTGCAGCAAGCGCACGCGTCCGAAACGGTCGGCCAGCAGACCGGCCAGCCAGCCGCCGACCGCGGAGACCAGCAGCGCCGCCGTCCCCAGGATGCCGGCCTGGCCCGCGTCGATGTGCCAGGCGGCGATCAGGCTGGGGATCACAAAGCTGTAAGCCATCACGTCCATGCCGTCCAGTGCCCAGCCGCCGAAGGTGGCCGCCAGGGTGCTCCGCTCCCGCGGGGTCAACTGGAACAGCCACGCGCGCCCGGCAGCGGGCGGTACGGAGACGCGTTGCGAGGCGGCGTCCATGATTGCGGCGTGTATCTTAGTACATTCTCCGGCACCGCCGCGCGACTTGAATGCAGTCGCATTCTCCCCGTAGCCGGCCCACCTGGGCTCTCCGTAGCGCCTTCGCGTCACCTGCCATGCCCGGCGGACAGCGCAATTGACGGAAGCGCGGCTTCCGCATAGTCTGGAGTTCAAGCGCAACCGACAGGAGATTCTCCATGGCGAAGCTGGCTCTGGTCTACGGCTTGAGATTGTTTCCTTCCGAGGAATTGGGGGAGGTGCAAGAGGCGGTCGTGACGCTAAAGAATGGGCGGACGACCCGCGTCAGCATGCACCTGATTGAGGGCAGCAAAGAAGAGATCGAGTCCACGCTGCAGCAGTCGGTCGAAGCGTTCTTCGAGATGTATCCAGAAATTTGAGCAGCACAGTCTTTAAGGACTGCGCCGCTCAGCGGTTGCCAAAGTTTTCCGGGTCGGCGTTGGGATCGCCCAGAGCATCGGAGATCAGCACGGTGGATTGTCCGGTCAGCTCGATGCGTTTCCGGCACTTGCGGCAGGCCACCAGATCATCCACGCGCACCATATAGGAACGCGCGCCGGCGAAGCGCTTCTTATCTTCTTCGTTCAATCCGCGCGGCATCTCCTTCTTTTTCGCGCGCACGCGCCAGCGGATTGGGTAGCTGCTCTCCCCGCGGCAGCTCGGACAGATGAGCGAAATATTCTTGGTCTCCTCTTTTTCCGTATAAAAGGCGCGGTCGTCCATCGCTCAGCCGGCTCCCTCCCCTGAAATCTGATCGATTGTAACAAACTCGAGCCCCGCATCCTTCCATCGAGGCAGCCAGTATTCCAACGCGGCAAGGGCGCGCCGGCGATCTCCGTTCAACATGCGGTGATTGCCGTCGTGGAGGACGAGGATGTCGCCGCCCCGCGGCCGCGCACCGGCGGGGCGTTCGAGGTGATCGGCAACCGGCTGCATCCGGCGGATCAACCAGCCCGCGGGTTTCGCCAGCCAATCTCCCGGAATCAAGCTCCACATCACCACGCCGCGAAACTTCATTTCCCGGACGATGGGACTGAGAAACGGGCTGCGAATTCCATAGGGCGGGCGCATCCAGCGCGGCGCCTGGCCCAACGCTTCGCCGATGGCCTCCTGGCAGCTCGCAAGTTCCTGCCGCAACCGGACGCGATTGAGCCAAAACAGATTCGGATGCGTCTCGGTGTGGTTGCCGATGGAATGGCCGCGCGCGGCAACTTCGCGGGCGAGACCGGGACAGGCGCGCACGAATTTTCCGACCAGAAAAAATGTCGCGCGGACGTGATACAGGTCCAGCATTTCCAAAAGCCGTGGAGTGATCGCGGGATTTGGCCCGTCGTCAAACGTCAGTGCGAATTGTTTTGCAATCGGCGTATGGCGAATGGTCGGCCCAAAAAGCTGCGATTGCGGGTACACCGCGCCCCACGCCGTCAGCGCTGTTCCTGCAGCGACCACAGCCGGCGGAGCGATTGCCCAAAGACTCATACAAATCATTGTCGCACGCGGCGCGAGGACTGAAAAGGCAGGGTCAAATAGAAACGCGCGTTCCATTGTGGAACACCTGATCCTGAAAGCAACTTCGCCCTCCCAATCGAGCCAATATAAGCCCTGTGTTTTCAGTCTGCTGACGGCTGACTATCCAACTCGAAAGGCCTTCGTCTTGCACTCACTTAATTTCTTGTAAGTGGGGCTTGGTGTGAGCCTTGAGGGGCAAGCGTTGAAAATCTATACAACCGTCTCGCAGCGGCAAATCGCCGCAATCCTGCTCGTTGCGGGGGTGTTGTCGTCTGCGTCTTCCAGCAACTCACTTGGTCAGCAGCAAGGTTCAGACTGGCAACAGCAGGTTCGCGAGCTCGCGAAGGACCGGCAGTGGGAGACAGCGCTGAAAACCGTCGAACGCCGGTTGGCGGAATTCCCGCACGACCTCGAAGCCAGGGGATGGCGCGCGCGCCTGCTCACCTGGATGGACCGGCTGCCGGAAGCAGCGTCCGAATATCGCGTGGCACTCGCTTCCGCTCCCAACGACGCCGATTTGCTGGAAGGTCTGGCAGGGGTGCTCGCACGGCAGCAGCGCTTCCGGGAAGCGTTGCCGCTGCTCAATCGTGCCATCGAACTCGATCCCCACAGAAGTGATTTACTCCTCGCGCGGGGCCGCATCCTGCGCGCGCTCGATCGCCGCGCGGAAGCGCACGCCGATTTCGCCACCGCGATGTATCTCGACCCGTCGAACCGTGAAGCGCGCGACGGGCTCGCGTCTCTGCGTCCAGAGGCGCATCACGAGCTGCGCATCGGCTCCGATACGGATTGGTTCAACTTCGCGGATGCCAATCACGCGCAATCGGCCGGCCTGGCCTCGCGCTGGTCTTCGCGCTGGAGCACGAATTTTGCCGCAGCGTTCTACCAGCGCACGGGCTTTCTCGCGGACAAGTCCACTGCCAGTGTCACCGGCCGTTCCGCGAACTGGGGCGCGCTCACCGTCGGAGGCGCCATGGCTCGCGACCAGGGAATCGTTCCGCGCAGCGAAGCGTTTCTCGAGTACGGTCGCGGTTGGCGGCTCTCGGAAACGCGCTTTCTCCGGGGACTGGAATCGAGCGGCGGCCCGCACTGGTTCTGGTATTCAACCGCGCGCATTTTGGCGGTGTCCGGCACGACCCTCGTCTATCTTCCGCATGAATTTTCCTGGTCGGTCGCTTTGACGGGTGCGCGCAGCCGTTTCCCGGCGACTCCGGCGGAATGGCGGCCTTCCGGCACAACGCGCCTCAACTTCCCGCTGGCGAGCTTCGGCGAGCGCCGGCTCTCGGGGAACGCGTTTTTTGCGGCGGGGACGGAGAACTTCGCGAGCGTGGATCAGCTCGGCCGCTTTTCCTCGCACACCTATGGCGGCGGGCTCCGCTTTCGATTCACGGCGCGCCAGGATGTCACCGCCTATGCTGGATATCAGAAGCGCACGCAGGGGCGCACCGACGCAGCATTTGGAGTCAACTATGGAATCCGTTTTTGAATCATTTCGGAGACTGGGACCGGCAGCCTTTGTGCTGAAGGCCATCCTTGCGGCGGTCGTCGCGGACGCTCTGTTGATGGGTTTCATTCTGCTGCGGCGGGCCTACCGCAAGCGCTATTTTGCGAAGCGCGATGCCTGCGTGTTCGAATTTCGCCAGAACTGGGAGGCCTTGGTTTCCGGAAAGATTCCCTTTGAAAACTGGCGCAAGAAACCATTCCGGCGGCGGATCGTTGAGGCCGTTGCCCTGGACGCGTTTGAGGCGGCGGGGCCGGAAGAGTCAGCGCGCTTGCTGAAGTTCCTGCGGAGCAGCGGGTTGATCGAGAAGCGCATCTTTGAGGCGCGGCAGCATCGCGGCTGGAGACGCCACCGCGCGCTCGTGGCGCTCGGGCGAACCCGCGCGCCGGAAGGAATCCGCGCGCTCGCCGAAGGGCTGCGCGACACCCATATGGAAACGCGCCTCGCGGCGCTGCGCGGCCTGGGACGAATGGCTTGCCCGGAAGCAGCCGAGGAAATCTTGGCATGGGTGGGCGAAGCAGGGCTGAACGTGCCGCCGCTCCCCTTGCAAAGCGCGCTGATCCAGTGCTCTGCGGAGCGCCCGCAATTGCTGCTCCCCTATCTGCGCCACGCCGAAGGCCCTGTGCGAGAGGTGCTCGGGCGGGTTCTCGGAGAAGTGGCGTCTCCTTCGCTGGGGATGGACCTGTTGCAGTTTGCAGAAGATGATCTCGATGAATTGCGGGCCGCGGCGGCACGGGGCCTGTCGCACGCGCAAGGCGGACTGGCGCTCGGTGCTTTGAGCGCGCTCGCGCAGGACCCGGTGTGGTTCGTGCGGCTGCGCGCTATCGTCAGCCTCGGCCAGCTGCATCAGCGCGGCGCAATCCGCCCGTTGTTGCGCGGGCTGACCGATTCGAACCGGCTGGTGCGGCTGCGCGCAGCCGAAGCGCTCGTGGAGTTCCAGACAGACATGGTCCAGGTCTTCGAACAGGCCGTGGCGACGCGCGACCGCTACGGCCTGCATGCCTTCTTGACTGCGGTGGAGAACGCGGGGCTGCGCCAGAAAATCGAGGCCGAGGTCGGCTCCTGCGCGCACGTGACGGAAGAAGAAAGGAATCACCTGCTTGAGGTACTGCTCACCGGAAAGCTCCCCGAGGGACAACCCTCTGCCTCCGGAATTCCCGCGACCGGAATGGTATCCGGACCATGATCCGTCTTCTGGAAGCCGCCAATGTGTCGCTGTTCTACTACTACTTGGCGTGCAATCTGGCCTATCTGGTGATGCTGATCGTGGCCCTGAAGACGACGGCGCAGCATCAGCGGAAATTGCAAAGCCACCGCCTGGGCTGGATCAAGGAAACACCGCTCGCACCTCCCATCACGATTCTCACACCAGCCCACAACGAAGAAAAATCAATTCGCGTAACGGTGCAAAACTTCCTGAAACTGGACTACCCGGAACTCGAAGTAATTGTCATCAACGACGGCTCGACGGATCGAACGCTGCAAGAGCTGCAGAAGGGATTCCGGCTGCGGCCCTTGAGAATCCTTTACATCCCGCAGGTTCCGAGCGCGACGGTAAGAGGACTGTACCGCAGTGAGGCCGACCCGCGGCTGCTGGTTGTGGATAAGGAGTCGGGAGGAAGCAAAGCGGATGCGGTGAATGCCGGACTGAACGCGGCAACGTCTCCGTACGTGTGCGTTGTGGATGCAGATTCCATCTTAGAGCGCGATGCCCTCTTGCGCATCATGATCCCGGTGCTGGCCGATCCAAAGCGCGTCGTTTGTACGGGTGGGATCGTGCGTGTGCTGAACGGCTCCGAAGTCCAAGACGGGCGCATGCAGCGCGTTTGCCTTCCCCGCAAAAGCATCGAGGTGATTCAAGTTGTGGAATACCTGCGCGCATTCTTGATCGGAAGAGAAGCCTGGGCGCAGGCCAACATGCTTACGATCATCTCCGGAGCATTTGGGGTGTTCCGCACGGACCTGGTGCGCGCCATCGGCGGCTATCGTGCGAGCACGATCGGCGAAGATTTCGACCTGGTGGCGCGGATGCACCGCCACTTGCGCGATCGGCGCGCCGACTATCACATTAGCTTCGTTCCCGACCCGGTCTGTTGGACAGAGGTGCCCGGCGACTTGCGCTCCCTGGCGCGGCAACGCGCCCGCTGGCAAAAGGGGTTGCTCGACGTGCTCTGGCAAAACCGCGACATGCTCTTCCGGCCGCGCTACGGCCGGATCGGCTGGCTCGCGCTTCCCTATTTGTGGCTCTTCGAACTTCTGGCACCTGTGATCGAACTCGGCGGCTTTGTAACAATTTTGTTGGCGGCATGGCTTGGTGTCCTGAGCCGGGTATTTTTTCTGCAGTTTCTGATTTTCGGCTATGCCTTTGCCACGGTCATTTCCATCGGCTCCGTGCTGCAAGAAGAGCTCACCTACAAACGGTATAACGACTGGAAGGATATGGTCCGGCTCGTGAGTTACTGCTTCCTCGAACACTTCCCGTACCGCCAGCTCCACATGGTCTGGCGGCTGCAGGGTCTTTGGCAGTACATGCGCGGCGACGTCGCCTGGGGGAAAATAAAACGTCACGGCCTCGAATCCACGCCCGCCAGGAATCCCAGCTAAACACTTTGCCGTTCAGAAAGGCATGGGAAGAGAATCCGCGGCCGATGGAAGGCCGGTATAATGCAGCCCATGCCGGCACTGATGGAAACCAAGCGGCTCATCCTGCGTCCGTTGAGGGAAAACGGGCCCGGCGAAACAAGATCCTCTCCGTTTTCAATCACTTAGCCCAACAATGTTTCACGTGAAACATTCGCACTACTCGTGTTTTCGGAGGGTCTGCACGTCAATCCCGAGTTGCTGGCACTTCTTGTAGAGGTGGCTGCGCTCCAGTCCCAGGGCACGCGCCACGTTGGTCATGTGGTGGTTCTGGCGCTTCAGCTCGGCCAGGAGCACTTCCCTTTCGAACGCCTCCACGCGCTCGGCGAGCGTCCCGTTGGCGGCCTGGCCCGCTGCGATCGGCGCACCGGCCGCTGCCTCGGCTTTCGGCAGAGCCAACGGCACGTCGGCCGCACTCACGGTATCCTGTGTGGAGAGAAGAACAACCCGCTCGACCACGTTTCGCAGTTCGCGCAGGTTGCCGGGCCAGGGGTAGCGCTTCAATTCCTCGATGGCCTCGGGCGCAAACTGCTTTTCCTTCCAGCCGTTCTGCGCCGCCACCTGGGCCGCAAAATGCTTCGTCAGGACGGGGAAATCTTCCGGGCGCTCGCGCAACGGCGGAAGCGCCAGCGGAAAAACATACACGCGGTGAAAGAGGTCCTGGCGAAACGCGTTCTGGCGGACCAGCTCGTCGAGGTTGCGATGCGTCGCCACGATGACGCGCACATCCACGGCCACCGGTTTATCCCCGCCGACGCGCTCGACTTCGCCTTCTTCGAGGACGCGCAACAGCTTCGCCTGCATGGCCAGCGGCATGTCCCCAATTTCGTCGAGAAAAAGCGTCCCGCCGTGAGCCTGCTCGAATTTTCCGATGTGCCTTGCCGCAGCACCGGTAAATGCGCCCTTTTCGTGGCCAAACAGTTCCGACTCGATCAGTTCGGCGGGGACTGCCGCGCAGTTGAGCGTAATGAACGGCCCTTCGCGCCGCGCGCTTTTCTCGTGAATCGCGCGGGCCACCAACTCCTTTCCCGTCCCGGTTTCACCCAGGATGCAGACGCGCGTTTCGCCGGCGGCGACGCGCTCCACCTGCGCCATCACGCGTTGCATCGCCGGCCCGGTCCACACGATTTCATGCTTGCCCAGCCGCTGGCGGAGCTCGCGGTTCTCGCGTTCGAGCCGCGAAAGCCGCAGCGCATTTTCGACCGTAACCAGGAGCTTATCCGTGGAGAGCGGCTTCTCCAGGAAATCGAGCGCGCCCAGCCGCGTGGCCCGCACCGCCATTTCCACGTTGGCCTGGCCCGACATCATGATCACCGGGACCTTCACGCCCGCCGCCTTCAAATCTTCGAGAAACGCCAGGCCGTCTTTGCCGGGCATCACCACGTCGGAAAAAATCACGTCGAACTTCTCGGCGCGAACCAGTTCCAGCGCCCGGGTAGCCGAGTCGCAGACGGTGGCTTCGTGACCGGCCAAGCGGAACGCGCGGGAGAGCGATGCAAGGGTGTTGGGGTCGTCGTCAACGAGCAAGAGGTGGGCTTTGGCGGACACGAAATTTCCTTCGGCGGCGCTCAGCTCGCGGCGCGCACGATGTTCACGGCGGGCCGAGCCGCGGCGGACATCGCCGGAGGCCGCAGCGGCAGGTCGATGTGAAACGTAGTGCCGCGCCCGGGCTCGCTCGACACGGCAATGGTGCCTCCGTGGTCGCTCACGACCGATTGCACGATGGCCAGGCCGAGTCCGGTGCCGTGGTGCTTGGTCGTGAAATAAGGAGTGAACAAGCGCGCGCATTCTTCCTGAGTCAGCCCGCTCCCGGTGTCGCTGACCTCGAGGCGCACGCCGCCCTCGCGCGCCGAGGTTCGCAGAGTGAGCGTGCCTCCGGCGGGCATCGCGTCCATGGCGTTGAGAACCAGATTTTGCAGCGCGCGGTGCAACAGGTCAGGGTCGGCCTGGATCTCCGGGAGTTGCTCGGTGAAATACAATTCCGGCGTGACGGGCGGCTTGCCGACAGCGTTGAACTGGGCCTCGAACAGGCGCAGCGCGTTGCGCACCGTCTCGTTCAGGTTCACCGTCTGCCAGCGCGGCGCGGGCATCTTCGAGAAATCACTGAAGCGTCCGACGATGGTATGCAGGTTTTCGAGTTCGGCGCGGAGAGTCGCGGTGGACTCCTGGAAAATTTCATCGAACTGGGCCTGCGAAAGCCCGCGCGCGCGCTGCAGGTTCTCCACGGTAATCTGCAGCGGAAAAAGAGGATTGCGCAGCTCGTGCGCCAGCCGCCGCGCCAGTTCGCGCCACGCGGCCACGCGTTCCGCCTGCAAAAGCCGCTCGCGCTGCCCGTCGAGCTGCCGCGTCATGTCGTTGAAGGCCGTGGCGAGCTGGCCGATTTCATCGGAGGTGCTTACGTCCACGCGCGTCTGCCAATTCCCCGCGGCGACTTTGCGCGCTCCTTCCGCCAGCTTTACCACCGGCCGCGTGACCCGCGCCGAAACCCACCAGCTCAGCAGGAAACCCAGCACCACACCGGCGGCGCCCACCACCAGCGCAATCAGGCGGATGAATTTCGTCAGCGTAACGAGATCGTTGCTGGAGCTCCCCACCAGCAATACGCCGAGGAGTTCATTGCGCCGGCCGAGCAATGGCAGGGCGTGAAACGTTTCCGCGCTCCCCGGATCGACGGTCCATTCTATCGTCTGCACGACCGGCTTCAACTGCCTCTGCACTTGCTCGATGAGGGGCGCCAACCGCTCCGGCTCGCCGGGCTGGCCGGAAGGATCGGCCAGTGCCGAGGCGACAAACGCCGGCTCGAGATTGCGGTAAAGCAGCGCGCGCATCCCGGCGGGAAGCACCAGGGAAGCCAGGAAGTCCTGGTCCAATCGAATGCCGCCGATGATGTAGAACGTTTTGTCGCCCACGGAGACCGTGCGCACAGCACTCAGAGAAAGCGCCACGCTGTCGGGCAGCTCTTCCTTTCTCAGGAATGCGCCCTGCGACTTCCAATCCTTCTCCTGCGTAACCCAGTCATTCTTGTACCCGACAAAAGCGCGTCTCTGCGCCGACGAGATTACCGTGCCGTCGTTTCCCACCAGCTCGACGTAATCGAGTTGTTGCTCCTGCGCGATGCCCGTGGCGTCGCTGACGTACAGCGAAAGATCGGCGTTGGGCCGCGCGAGGCTCATGGCCATGTTGAGGGTGCTCTCCGAATCGGTGATGGCCTGGACGCGATGAACCACCTCTTCGCCGCGCTGCTGGAACTCTTTGTTGAATTGGTCCACCAGCGCTCTGGTGCGCTGCGCGTCGAGCCTCTCAAACTCTTCGCGGGTGTAGCGCGTGACGCCCCAGGCCACCACGCTGACCGCCGTGCCGATGGCCAGCAGGAAAATCACCAGCAACTTTGTGCGAAAACTCACGGCTTTGCTCCCGTTGCTGCTCCGCTCGAAGGGCCCGGCGCGCCTGCTGCGGCGGATTCCGCGCGGTCGAGCCAGACCTCTTCGAGGCGCCACACGCCCCAGCGCCGCGGCATCCAGTCGCGCACTGCCGCGCCAAGTCCGACCGTCTCCGGCAGATAAACCAGAGGAATCACCTGACCGCCTTCCACCAGCGCTCGCTCTGCAGCGTACGACTGTTCGGGCTCGTTCCCGCTGATTTTCTTCAGGGCCGCCGCCGAATCGTCACCCAGGCCCAGCGAGGCCACCATCGCGGCAAGCTCCGCGCGCGCCGCAATCGAGCCGAGCTTGTAGCGAACCAGTCTGGATCCGGCGATGGACGGCGCATTCGGCGCGCTCCCCGGCGCGCCTGCATCGCCTCTTCCGCTCACCTGCACGGAGAATCCCGCCTGCCGCGCGTTGACGGCAACGCGTTCCGCAACCAGCCGCGCGGTTTCGTCGCCGCCTTCCACGCGAAGCCGCAGAGGCCGCGCGGCGCTTGCCAGTTCTCCGCGCAGTTGCTTGGCGCGCTCCGCGTCCGTCACGGCGGTGAACAGGAAAGCATACCCGGAGAGCCACTGCGGCAAAAGTCCTCCGGCGGCCTCGCCTTGCCTTTGCAGCAACACGTTGACAATGGCCGCGCGGTCAATGGAAAGAGAAATTGCCCGGCCGAGGCGCGGGTCGGGCGCTTCCGGTTTGCTGTCCAAAACAAGCGCCAGCAATTCCACCGGCGCAGACGACCAGGTTCGCAGCCCCGCTTGCTTGGCGCGCCGCACCTGGTCCGGAGCGAACGTGACGATGTCCGCCCGGCCGAGCTGCAAGTCCACAACCTGCCGTGTGGCGGTCACGCCCAGGGTGACCTCGATGGAGTCCACAAAGGGGCGCCCACTCCACGCGTCGTCATTCGCGGTGAACACCGCGCGCAAGGCTCCCGCGGTGTCTGCCTGCGAAGCCGGCCAAATACTTAGACGGAACGGCCCCGTGCCCGAGAGCGCGCCGTCGCCCTGTGCGTGAAAAACAAAATTGTGTCCGCTCGCCAATTCTTCCAGCAGATCCGGCATCGGCGCCGTAGACTGAATCGTCACCGAAGAACCGTCGGCGAGAATTTGCCGTACACCCGAAAAGAGAAGCGCGAGCGACGCGGCGGCTTCTTGGGGAGTGCAAGGCGTCCCATCCTGAAATTTCACGCCGCTTCTCAGCGTGAACTTCCATCGCTTCATTTCCGCATCGTGTTCCCACGAAACGGCAAGCTGCGGCTGGGGCCGACCGTTGTCGTCGAGCGTGACCAGCCGCTCGAAAACAAGCTCCGCAAGTTTTTGCGTCGCTGCCGCAACGACAGAGTCCTGCGGCCACTGCCGCGGGTCGAGCGATGTCACGCGTTCGCGCATCTCGATGCGCAGCGTCCCGCCATAGTGCGGACGCGTCGCCCCCGATGTGGCGCCGGGGCCAAACAAGAGCAAGAGACTAGCCGCCGCAAGAAAGGCTGATTCGATAGGCCTCATAGTTCCCGGTCTGTAGATTTCTGATGATGGCGAATGCTCCTTGCCGGCGTCCTTTCCATTCACCTAATGCGGGGAGTTGCTCCGGACCGAGCCCAACGACCGGCCCTGGAAATTCGAGTGGTTTGGTAACCGCAACCACGCCCTGTTCCGAAACTGCGAATGCCGTGATGGTGTCGGCGTGCGTCCAGTCCTGACTTCCTGTCGCAAGCACTCGCCAATTCGTGTCGCAGTCGCTTAGAACCGTCGTCAGATCACTCCCCCAACCGGCAAACGCGGCCAGTTCTTTGGCAGCGTCACTGTACAAATGCGCATGACCGTCCAAACCGGCGGAGACCAGGAATTTCCCGGGGTCTCTCCCGTTCAGCCCGAGAAATGCAGCCGAATAGAATGGCGGCACCTTCGCGCGCCAGCCGTTTTCACCCGCAAGCTGCCCGGTAAAGAAATTCTTTGCGTCCGCATGCTCGGCAACATTGTCAAACAGAAGCGGCCCCTCGGAAAGGAACCAACCCGGCTTCCCTCCGGTTTCGCTTGCGGAACCGATTGCGGAACAACCAAATTTGGAAGCCTCCGACGCGCTTGGCAAAGGCCCTTGGCAGCCGAAGCCGGGCAGCATCGCAGCAAGCGTGTCACCCTTCCATTCCTTTTGATAGAGCCCGACTAATTCCCCGCGCAAGTCGCGCGGCCAGGGAGTATTTCTCTCGAGAGAAAAGGAATTCCGGATTTTCCAGGCGTTGTCAGACTGCTCATAGACGGCCAGTCGTGTTGGCTCGAGGATAGCCATCCGTTGCCGCTTGCTATTCGTGTCGTCCAAGAATTTGATATCCATCATCTGCGTGTCTTGCGTCCAGACAAGATCTTTGCGCAGCGTGAGTCCATCGGAATGGTCCGCACGGATATATCCGGCGGGCTTGGCGAACGAAATCATGAGCAAGGTGGAAGATTCGCCGCGGCGGACTTCGGCAACCCACAGATATCCTGCCAATGACTCCGACAGGGTGACGCGAATTTGACCCTGGCTGCCGCTGTCGGGCGACAAGCTGAACCCGGCATTCCGCAGCGCACCCTGCAGTGCGCTCCGTACGCTGCTTACTTGGCTCTCGCTCAAGGTGGACAGATTCTGGACAGTCAGGACGGAGGGCACGTAAGGAGGCAGTGCGGCGGCGATCTTCTGCGCCAATTGTCGCGCGGCGTCTTCCAGGACGCCGCCCCGCACCTGCGGCGCAAAAGAAAAACCGAGAACAAAAAGGAAAAAAAGGGAAAGACAGACCGGCCTGCGAAATTCGGGAGATTTAAGTTCGCCGCACACGGGGACGGAAACGTATCTTAGCACAGCCTTCGTTGCGGGCCGACTCCAGCCTTATTCCTGTCTTTGGCTGAACTTTCTTGCGCGCCCCCGCGTCTAACATCCCGGTGGGCGTGTGTCCCGAAAGGTGGTAGTCTGCGAATTCCGCTTTTTCTGAAAATTTCGCGTCCGTGTGGGGTGAGGGGAGGAAATCACAAAATGGCAAGGAAAGCCTGGCTCGTTCTGTCTGTTTGTCTCCTGCTCTGTGTCGCGGCCGCAAATGCCGCGCCGCCCCAAGGCCCGATGCACCTGCTGCGCTACGCTGATATTTCCAAAGACAACGTCGTCTTTGCGTATGCCGGCGACCTCTGGATTTCGCCGCGCTCCGGGGGTTCCGCGCGGCGGCTGACTTCTCATCCGGGCGACGAGCTTTTCCCGAAATTTTCTCCCGACGGAAAATGGATTGCCTTCACCGGCGAATACGACGGCAATCAGGACGTGTACGTTATCCCGGCCGAGGGCGGCGAGCCCCGCCGGCTGACCTTCCATCCCTCGAACGATATCGTGCTGGGGTGGACGCCCGACGGGAAGTACATTTTGTTCCGCTCCGACCGCGTGAGTGCGCCGCCCTCGCGCTACACCCGTCTCTTTCTGGTTTCCCCGCAGGGCGAAGCCCCGCAAATGCTGCCGGTGCCGCGCGCCAGCCTCACGAGCTTTTCGCCCGACGGCAACCGCATTGCCTTCCTTTCCACTTCGCAGGAGTTCCGCACCTGGAAGCGTTATCGCGGCGGCTGGGCGCCGCCCATCGGCATCTACGATTTGAAGAACAACAAGTACGAAGAACTGCCGAAGACCAATGGCATGGATTTGTTCCCCATGTGGCACGGGAACACGATCTATTTCATTTCCGACCGCGACAAAGTGATGAATCTTTACAGCTACGACCTGGGCTCGAAACAGACCAAGAAACTCACCAACTACGCCGAGTACGACATCAAGTGGCCGAGCCTCGGCCCTGACGCCATTGTCTATGAGAACGGCGGGCTGCTGTATTCCTACGATCTGGCGAGCGGGAAGACCAGCGGCATCCCCATCACGGTGAACAGCGACGACATCGTGGCGCGTGCGGGAATCAAGACGGTCGCCGGCAATATCGGCAGCTGGTCCATTTCGCCGACGGGCGTGCGCGCGGTCTTCGAGGCGCGCGGCAATATCTTTACCGTCCCCGCCGAGCATGGCAGCACGCGCAACCTCACCGACAGCTCGAGCCTTCATGA
>DASWCG010000226.1:0-9023 GCA_036390175.1 Candidatus Acidiferrales bacterium
GATGCCCGAGGCGGAGCGCATCCGCCATTCCACCCAAATCCTCGAGAAAGTCTTTCCGGGGATGAAGGAAAACACCGAGCGGGTCCATTCGTTCTGCTGGGCTGACCAGCCCTTTGCCCGCGGCGCGTATGTGTCCTTTGCACCGGGACAAATCACACGCTGGAGCACCGCGATTCGGGAGCCGGAGGCGCGCATGCACTTCGCCGGCGAACATACCTCTTCGTTTCCCGGGTGGATGCAGGGCGCGCTGGAATCCGGCCTGCGCGCGGCGCGTGAAATCCATCGACGCGCGTGATCGCCTCGGGCAGAAACCTCTCATTCTCCTCGCGGGACTTGACAGCTCTGTTAACCTACGCATAGGCTCGGCGGGCAATGGAGCTGGACGCTTCCCTCTACTGGCTGGCGTTGTCTCTGACGCCGGGGATTGCCGCGCGCCTTTCCGGGAGATTGCTGCACCAATTCGGATCCCCGGAAGGCGTCTTCCGCGCTTCCCTGACCGAACTGGAGGCCTGCCACCTTCCCGCGCCGGCCGCTCAGGCGATTGCCAAGCAGACCGCGCTGCGGCTCGCCGAAAAAGAACTGGCGGCGCTGCGGCGCAACGGCAGCAGTTTGCTCACCTGGGAGGAGCCGCAATATCCCAGAAGGCTCCTTGAGATTTATGATCCTCCGCCGCTGCTCTATTTCCGCGGCGACTTGGCGCTGCTGAGCCGCCACTGCATCTCCATGGTCGGGACGCGACGTCCGACCCTGTACGGGAATCAAATAGCCGAGCGGCTGGCGCGCGACCTGGCGTCGCGCGGCGTGGTCATCGTCAGCGGGATGGCGCGGGGGATTGACTCGTCGTCGCACAAAGGCGCGCTGGCGGCGCCCAACGGGAAAACCATCGGCGTGCTGGGCACCGGCATCGACGTCGTCTATCCGAAAGAGAACCGCAAACTGTTCGCGCAGGTCGAGAAGGAAGGAGCGCTCATCACGGAATTGCCGCTGGGCTCGCATCCCGCGCCGGAGAATTTTCCCATCCGCAACCGCATTGTGGCGGGGATCTCGCTCGGCGTGGTGATCGTGGAAGGGGCGCAGTATTCCGGGTCGCTGATCACCGCGCGGCTGGCGATGGAGTCCGGGCGCGAGGTCTTCGCCGTGCCGGGAAACGTCACGCAACCCGTAAGCTTCGCGCCGAATCAATTAATCAAGCAGGGGGCGAAGCTGGTGACGAGCTGGGAGGACGTGGTCGAGGAGCTGCCCACCGAGATTCGCGCCGAACTGTTTCCCGTGGAATCGCCGGGAGCCGAAGAGCGCGCCGCGCTGTTCCAATCCTCGCTGGTCGGAGCGGAAAGCACGCTCTACGCCATGCTCAACACCGACGAGCCGCGTCACGTGGACGAACTGGTCGAACGCTCCGGCTTGAACTCTTCGGAAGTTCTGGCTACGCTGTTTATGCTGGAAATGAAAGGGATCATCCGGCAGATGCCGGGAAAGCAATTCGTCAGGGTACTCGTCTGAGGTAGCGAAAAGGACACACAGCCCTCCGCCAGCCCTTCCCGCGCAGAAGTCCGGGTTAAAACTGAAAGGTCTATGGCACGCTCGCTCGTTATCGTCGAATCGCCCGCCAAGGCGAAGACCATCAACAAATATTTGGGACGCGACTACTCCGTCAAATCGTCCTACGGCCACGTGATGGACCTGCCGAAAAAGACGCTGGGCATTCGCCTGCCGGGGGAACCGGTCGGCGGGAACGGCAAGAGCAAGGCAAAAACTCGCAAGAGGGCCAAACGGGTCTCGGTGAACGACGAGAAAATCTTCGAACCCAAACTCGAAATCATCCCCGGAAAGAAAAAGATTATCCAGGACCTGCGCGCGGCGGCGAGTTCCGCTCCGGCGGTGTACCTGGCCGGCGACCCGGATCGCGAGGGCGAGGCCATCTGCTCCCATCTGGCGCAAGTGCTTTCGAAGCCCAGCCGGTTCGCCGTCCCGGAAGACGAGGAGGAGAAGGCCAAGGCCGCCGAAGCGGAAGATCCGAACAAGAAAGAGCCTCCGAAGAAGGCCAGACCCACGGTGGTCCGCGCGGTGGACCCGAAGAAAATCTTCCGCGTGTCGTTTAACGAAATCACTCCGAAAGCCATTCGCGCCGCTTTCGAAAAGCCCGGCCAAATCAACGTCAACCTTGTGGACGCGCAGCAGGCGCGGCGGGTGCTGGACCGACTGGTGGGCTACAAAATTTCTCCGCTGCTCTGGGACAAGGTGCGCCGCGGGCTTTCCGCCGGGCGCGTGCAGACGGTCGCGCTGCGTCTGATCGTCGAGCGCGAGCAGGATATCCGCGCGTTTGTGCCCCAGGAATACTGGACCATCCACGCGCTGCTGGACGCCGGCGCGCCGCCGTTCTTCGAAGCCAAGCTCGTAAAGTGCAAGGGCGAAGATATTGAGATCCACAGCAAGGAAGAAGCCGACAACGTAGTCGCCGTAGTCGAGCGCGGCGCATGGCAGGTGGCTTCGGTGGCGCAAAAGGAAAAGCGCCGCCATGCGCCGCCGCCTTTCACCACCTCCAAGCTGCAGCAGGCGGCCTACAACCGCCTGCATTACACCGCCAAGCGCACCATGATGCTCGCGCAGCGCCTGTACGAGGGCGTGGAATTGGGCGAGGAAGGCTCCGTCGGCCTGATCACCTACATGCGCACCGACTCGGTGCGCGTTTCGAGCGATGCCCTGGACCAGGTGCGCGGCCTGATTGGCGAGCGCTTCGGCGCGAACTACCTTCCCGAGAAGCCCAATTTCTTCAAATCGAAAAAGGACGCGCAGGAAGCGCACGAGGCCATCCGCCCGAGCGATGTCGCGCGCTCCCCGGAAGACGTCCGCAAGTATCTCGAACCGGACATGTTCAAGCTCTACCAGCTCATCTGGCAGCGGTTTGTTGCTTCGCAAATGCTCCCGGCGGTCTTCGACCAGACCACGATTGATGTCGCCGCCGGCGACTACACTTTCCGCGCCACCGGCTCGGTGCTCAAGTTCAACGGCTACCTCGCCGTGTATAACGTCCAGACGGAGGTGGTTGACTCGGCGGGCCGCGAGGACGAGGAAAAAGAGAAAGACGAGGATGCCGAGGCCGAAGGCCGCGCCCTCCCGCGGGTCGCCGAGGGCCAGGCGCTGCGGCTCGAGCGCATGCGCCCGGAGCAGCACTTCACCGAGCCTCCGCCGCGCTACACCGAAGCCACGCTGGTGAAAGAGCTCGAGGAAAAGGGCATCGGCCGGCCGTCCACCTACGCGACGATTATTTCCACCATCGTCGAACGCGAGTACGTCAGCAAAGACCAGGGCCGCTTCACCCCCACGATGCTCGGCGAAAAAGTCAGCGATCTGCTGGTAAAAAGTTTTGAAGACATTTTCGATGTGGGTTTCACCGCGCGCCTCGAAGAAGAACTCGACGAAATCGAAGAGGGCAAGCTGCCCTGGCGGCGCTCGGTCAAGGATTTCTGGGACCGCTTCGAGGAAGACCTCGACAAGGCCCAGGGCGAGATGCAGTCGTACAAGGCCGGCATCCCCACGGGACAGAAATGCGAAAAATGCGGCCAGGGCGAGTTGCTCGAACGCATCAGCCGCCACGGCTTCTTTCTGGGCTGCTCCCGTTATCCGGAATGCGATTACATCAAGGACCTTTCTCCCGAGCTCGGCGGGGAGGAAGTGGAGAGCGAAAGCGCCATCGAGTATTGCGACAACTGCGGAAAAGAAATGACCATCAAGCGCGGCCGCTTCGGGCCGTTCCTGGCGTGCACCGGTTACCCGGAATGCAAGACCACGCGCCGGCTGGTCCACGGAACGCGCAAGGCCCGCCAGCCCGACGAGCCGCTCGATGAGAAGTGCCCGGACTGTGGCTCGCAGCTTGTCAAAAAGCACGGGCGCTACGGAGAATTCATCGGCTGCTCCGGCTATCCCAAGTGCAGATACATTCGCTCGAAGACGCTGGGCATCGCCTGCCCCAAGTGCGCCGCCGGGGAACTGGTCGAGCGCATGACCAAGAAGGGCCGCCGCCGCATCTTCTATGGCTGCAACCGTTATCCCGAGTGCGACTTCACCACTCCCCACAAGCCTATCGCCGAACCTTGCCCCAAATGCGGCGCGCCATTCATCGTCGAAAAGCGCGGCCAGAAACGCGCCCAGAAACTCGGGATGCAGGGCCCCGTGCGCGCCTGCCTCAAGGAAGGCTGCGGCTGGGAGGCAGAACTTCCTGAATCCGCACCCGCGCTGCCCATCGAAGATACGGTGTCAGCGAAGCTTTAGCGGGAGAGGCGTCCACTTGTCCTGAGCTTCGAAGCACGCCGCTCCTTAGTTTCATCCAAGCAACCAAGCCGTCCCCAGGCTTATAATCGTCCGCAGCGGCTAACCATTCATCATGAAGTCCACGATTGCAAAATATCTCGCCTATCTTCGCTCGGTGCGCGATGCCTCGCCGTACACGATTGTCAATTACGAAAGCGACCTGCAGCAATTCGCCGCGTTCCTCACGCCGCCGGGAGTAAAACAATCCCTTGCGGTCGAGTCCGTGGACCATCGCGTCATCCGCGAATTCATCGGCCACTTGCACGATCTGGGCCTGCAGAAATCATCGGTGGCTAGGAAGCTGGCGGCCATCCGCTCGTTTTTCCGTTATTGCGTGCGCACCGGGTTGATGAAAGACAATCCGGCGCGCCTCGTGGCGACACCCAAGCTCCCCAAGCGTCTGCCCTCGGTCCTTTCCGCCGAGGAGATCAACACGTTTCTCGATCACTTCCCGGCCATCGCAGCGGCAGCGCGCCCTCCTGCGAAAAAGGGACGCAAAGGTTCGCCGCAATCCAACGAAAAATCGCCCCCTGCCTCGAGCCCCGCAGGACGCTCCGGCGAAGACGCCCGCCTGCTGCCTCGCCGCGACCGCGCTCTGCTCGAGTTCCTCTACGGTTCCGGGCTTCGCGCCGGCGAACTCACCGGGCTTAACCTGGCCGACCTGGATCGCCACGAACAAATGCTGCGCGTCCGCGGAAAAGGCAGGCGCGAGCGCGTCGTCCCGTTCGGCTCGAAGGCGCAGGCGGCCCTGGAAGCGTACTGGCCCGTGCGCGCCGAGTTGATACGCTTGGCCGCCAAGCGCCAGCGCACGCGCCCCGCCGCTCTTCCGCCCGAACCCGAAGCTGTTTTCCTCAGTCATAACGGACGCCGCCTCGGCCCGCGTTCCGTGGGACGCATCGTCAAGAAATACTCCCGCCTGGCCAACGTCAATTGGGACTTGCATCCGCATTCCTTCCGCCACGCTTTTGCCACGCATCTCCTGGCCGACGGCGCCGACCTGCGCGCCATCCAGGAGCTCCTTGGCCACCGCTCGCTTTCCACCACGCAGAAGTACACCCACGCCACCATCCGCCAGTTGATGGAAGTCTACGACAAGGCCCACCCCCGCGCCTGACCCGCGCATCAACCAAGTGTCATTCGGAAAGAACACGACTTGATAAAGGTTCGTCAGCTCATAAGGGCACGATTTCTTCTGACCCTGCGGCCAAAGGTTGGTCGTGTGCGAACTAGAACGCGTACCGCAGCGAGAACTGAATCAACCGCGGCGTTCCCACTATGCTGGTGATCTTGCCGAAGGGACTGTTCGTCGCGCCAATCGTTTCGACATCTGTGACCGTTGGATTGCCAAAGTTGGCGTGGTTCCAAATGTTGAAGAAGTCCGTGGTGAAGCGCAGACTCTGGTGCTCGCTGATCTTGAAATTCTTGATCAACGAAAAGTCCCAGTTCTGCTGTGATGGGCCGCGGAAGATGTTGCGCCCAAGATTGCCAAAGTCGGTCGTGCAGAAGTTGCTGTCCGTCAAGCACTGCGTTGGATAGAGCTGCGGTGCCAGTGTGAAAGCGCTGGGATTCAAATAGCCGTCAAGGCGCTTGTGGATGTCGCCGCTCGTCAGGCCGCTCGCAATCGTGGCGCCGGGAGCAAGCTGACCGCCCAGAGTAAGCGGCGTAAATCCAAGCACCAAAAAGGCGCTGCCCGCCCCGGAATCGGTCACGGAGAAAGGAGTCCCGGACTGTAAAATGGTGATGCCGCTCAGGGCCCAGCCTTGCAGCAGCATCCCCTTTGCTCCCCCTTCATTCTTGAAGAAGGGCAGGTCGTAACGGTAGCTGACCACGAAGCGGTGCGTGCGGTCGAAGTCCGAAAGTCCGCGCGACGCTTTAAGTGTGGATTCGTCATTGAACGCCGTATTGAATGCGGTATTCCCCGATGACGTAGCGTCTGTGGAGCGCGAAAATGTGTACGCCGCCTGGAAGTAGCCGGCAGACCACCGCCGCGACAACGTGGTCTGCAGCGAATGATAGTGCGAATAGGCGTCGTCGGCAAAGAGCTGGAATCCGGCGTAGCCGTTGATTCCCAGCGCTCTTGACCGCCCTGAAGCATTCGAAAACGTATTCGTTGTGATCACGCAGGACGTGCAGCCCGGGCCCGTCCCGGTCAGCGTCAGCGGATTGGAAGGGCTCACGCGCTGAGCTTGCAGGTTGTCGCGCGTCTCCCGCAGATGCACGGCGTGCGTGCCGACATATCCGGCCTCCAGCACCCACTGCTTGCCCAGCGAGCGCTGCACGGTCAAGTTCCACTGCTGGGTACTGGGCACGACAAAGTGCCGGGGCACCTGAAGCCCGAAAATATTGAATGCCCCGATGCCAGCGCAGCCCGGCGCGTTCACGTAGTTGGGCGCCTGGGTGGTGTCGCCACCAGGGAAGTCCTGGAACACCGACAAGCAGCCAACGAAAGTCGTGTCAATCGTGCCCGCCTGCGGCAGTCCGTTCGGATTCGGACTCGGGCACACCGACCCCGGAAGCGGTGTTTTGGAGAAAAAACTGCCTAAGCAGCCTGGAGAGCCTCCGCCAAACGCCACCGGCAGAAAGGGGGTTTGGAACGAGAGCTGGTCGGCGTTGCCCACATCTTCACGCACATAGTAAATTCCGTAACCGGAGCGAATCGTGGTCGTGTGGTGTCCGAACAAGTCATAGGCCAAGCCTATGCGCGGCCCTAGTCTCGTGGAATAGTTGTTGTCCAGAGTGGTGTTGTTCGCGTTGCCCGTCAGGCCCGCCACGTTCAGGCTCTTAACACAGTTGGGGTAGAGGAACGGAAACTTGCCTTGGTTGGAAAGGCTTGGATCGAGATTGCCGATGTGGCACAAGTTATCGTAGAAGGCCCCGAAAACTTCTGTCCGCAGGCCCAGGTTCAGCGTGAGATCGCTTCGAATCTTCCAGTCATCCTGCGCAAAAAAAGCGGAGTTGTTGGTGCGGTATTGGTGGTTGAACACCCCGCCGCCGCCGAAACTGAACTGCGGCGAACCCAGAAGAAAATTCTGAAAATCGCTGTTCCCATCAGGAGTGTTCGTGAAGAAGATCTCCCCGTTGAAGACTTGCGGAAAAAGCTTGTCCAGGTTCACGCGCGTATATTCACCGCCAAAGCGGAATACGTGCTTGCCTCTAACCCAGCTCAGCGTGTCCACAAAGTTGTAGTTGTTCTGCGTTTGAAACTGGTCCGCGAAAGGAGCCGGGCCGATCTCAAATCCGGAACTGGCGAAGACAAACTTGTAGATGGACGTGGTGACTTTATTCGTCGGCCGGTCGATCCCCAGGTCTTGGGCCGTCACCGGAGGGACATTGATCAGGTCGTCGTTGATATGCACGAAGCCAAAACGAAATTCATTCACCACCGTCGGCGAAAAAAGATGCGTTTCCGTTGCGTTGAAGAACCGCGCGTGCACCGGAGTGTCGAAAGGGAAGTTCAGCGACGCGGAGCTGACGCTGCTGGCTAGTGTGCTGCCCAGCGACTCCTGCAGGTCGCCCCCGCCGAAAGGCAAGAAGCTTTCCGAATCGGAAAAGAAAAATCGCGCGGAGGCTTTGTCTTGGCCGCCTCGAAATTCCCGGTCCCAATTTGTGGTGAACTGATCGTCGTTATATCTCCCCGGACGGCTGAAGACAAACACAGGGCCGCTCGGAATCAGAAACCCATTCGAGGTGCCGCCGAACTGAGTACTCTTGAACTGCAGCAGCTTGCTGACTACCGGGTCTATAGCCGTCGTCGGATTTCCGAAGAATGCCTGCGAAATGGAGGCATCTGAGCGGTCGGCCGGAAGCGCCGGGATGTTCGTGCTGATAAATGTTCCCGGGGAGAGCCCGCTGCGCTGCCGCGTCCCCTGGTAATTCACAAACAAAAACCCGAACTTCTCTGTTCCCACGGGTCCGCCAACACTTCCCCCGAAGATGTTTTGTTTGATGGCTGGTCGTGGCTGGCCCTGACGGTTCAGGAAGAATTCGTTCGCATTGAGGACGTCATTGCGAAAAAACTCGTAGACGTCGCCGTGAAAATCTTTCGTGCCCGACTTCAAGATGGCGTTGACGTTACCCCCGCCGTTTCTTCCCTGGCTGGCATCGTAGAGTGAGGTCTGGACCTTGAACTCCTGAATCACGTCAGGATTGGGGAGCGGAACATACGTGGCTTGGGCCACGTTGTAGTCGGTTGCGCTGATTCCTTCGATCAGGAAGTTGTTGTTGTCTTCGCGTTGCCCATTCACAAACAATTTCACGCTGCCCCGGCCTAGTTGTGCGGCCGCGTTCAGCTCGCTCTGCGCCCCGGTCGAAAGCGTCAGCAGTTGCTGATAGTTCTGCGTGGCCAGCGGCAGCTCCCGGACGGTCTCCGTGCCGAGCGACTGGCCGGTCGTGGCGTTGGTCGTCTCAACCGTTGTTACCCGCGCTGAAATCTCCACTTTTTCGGAAACGGAGCCTGGCTTCAGCGTGATCGTCACCTTCGTCGTTTCTGTGACGCGGATTTCGATGCCCACAGCCTTGGCTTCGGAGAAGCCTGATTTGTTCACCACCACGGAATAGGTGCCGGGCGGCAGCAGCGTCGCCACAAATGATCCGTCTGACCCGGTCGGCAGCTTGCGTACCAGCGCTCCCGTGCGCGTATCGATGATCTGAACTTCCGCACCCGCGACCGAACCGCCGCTCGTATCCGCGACGACTCCATTGATGGCGCCGGTCGC
>DASWCG010000227.1:0-1665 GCA_036390175.1 Candidatus Acidiferrales bacterium
GCAGAATTCCGACGACATCTTCGAGCGTGACCCAGGACATCCATTGCTGCCCGCTGCCGAGCCTGCCGCCGGCGCAAAGCTTGAACGGCAGCAGCATCTTTCCGAGCGCCCCGCCGTGGCGCGCCAAAATAATTCCGAAGCGCGCCAGCACCACGCGAATCCCCAACGCTTCCGCCTTCAACGCTTCTGCCTCCCATTGCTGCGCGAGGTTTGCCAAAAAATCTGTCCCTGCCCGGCTCTCCTCCGTCAGCACTTCATCTCCGCGATCGCCGTAGATTCCAATCGCCGAAGCTGACACCAGCACCCGCGGCCGCGCATTCATTTTTGCCAGCGCGTTCACCAGCGCTCGCGTGGTATCGATCCGGCTCGTCCGCAACAGCGCCTTCCGCTCTGCCGTCCACCGCCCGCCCGCGATCGAGGCCCCCGCCAAATTTACGACTGCGTCGGCGCCAACGGCCGCTCCGCCCAATTCTCCCGTCGCCGGATTCCAGGCAACATCAAATCCTTCTTTCGTCCCGGCAGCCACCACACTTTGCGGCCGCACCAGCCGGCACACGGTGTGCCCGTCCCGTGCCAGGGCTTCCGCAAGCGCCGTCCCTACCAGCCCCGTCGAGCCCGTGACGAGAATCTTCATCTTTCCTTTTTGCCCTTTCGTCTCGCGCGTGAAAAGGATTAACTCCTTGAACGCTACGCAACCCCCGCGCACCGGTCAAGCAATCAAAACTTTCAAAACATATCCATAGGACGAAGATTTCGGATCATCTCGATTGCAAACAGAAGCTGTGTACAGAGCGCTGGCGCCACACGGCCGAAGACCCTTCGTTTGCGCCCAGGCCAGGCTTGTTCTACTGGCCCCTTCACGGAGCGCGAGTTACAATTCTTGTGTGGCACCTGTCTCCCAAACGATTCGCGTGAAGGTCCTGTTTTTCGGCCGGCTCAAGGAGCTCGTCGGCCTCGCCGAAGATTCCATCGAGATCGCCGACGCCGCGACCGTCGAACAGCTCTTCGCCCTCTATGCCGCGCGCAATTCCGAGCTCGCCAAGTACCGTTCATCGCTGGTCGCTTCGCGCAACCAGGAATTCGCCGCCTGGGATACGCCCCTCCGTTCCGGCGACGAAGTTGCGTTTCTCCCGCCGGTAAGCGGCGGCTGACGCATCGTCATGACCACGCCCCTTCACGACGATATCTACCAGTTGGTGCACGAGCCTATTGATATCGCAGCGCTGGCCCGCCACGTTCGCGCGCCCGAAGACGGCGCGACCGTCACTTTCGACGGGTTCGTGCGCCACCAATCTCACAATCGCCCCACGCTCTACCTCGATTACGAAGCCTACGAATCCATGGCTCTCGCCAAGATGCGCGAAATCGGCGCCCAGCTTCACGAAAAATATCGCATCCATCGCGTCGCCATGGTCCACCGGCTCGGCCGCCTGCAAATCGTGGAAACCAGCGTCTTCATTGCCGTCAGCGCGCCGCACCGCGCGGCTGCTTTTGACGCCTGCCGCTTCGCGATTGACACCCTCAAGCGCACCGTGCCCATCTGGAAGAAGGAATACTTCGAGGACGGCGCGGTCTGGGCTGACGGCGAACTCCCTCCGGCTCCCGCGGCGACATCCCGCGCAAAACCCGCATCTTAACCATCAATGTCAATGACACCCTTCCGCG
>DASWCG010000228.1:0-7870 GCA_036390175.1 Candidatus Acidiferrales bacterium
TCCAGCGCGGCGCTCCAATCGGTCCATTCGCCCTCTCCCTTCTCCGAAGCCAGCGAGGAGCGCATAGCCTCCATCTTGGAGTCGAGATCGTCGAGGTAATGCAGCATCACCGCTTCGCGGAACATGGGCAGCTTGGGAGACCCGAACTCGTATTCGCCGTGATGGCTGATGAGCATGTGCTGAACGAGCGTTTTCAACTCCGCCGGAAACCCCGGAATCGCGTCGATTTTCTTAGTGACCGTTTCCAGTTCCATCACAATATGTCCGAGCAACTGGCCGGGCGTGGTATAGCCGAGCGCGCGCTCGTAGCACAACTCGTCGAGTTTGCCGACGTCGTGGAGGATGGCGCCGGTGAGCAGCAGGTCGGCATTGACTTCCGGATAGTGCGCCGCCGCAGCACGGCACAGACCGCAAAGACTGACGACATGCTCAAGAAGTCCGCCGAGATAGGCGTGATGCATGAGTTTAGCTGCAGGGGCGCGCTTCAGACGCGGGGCGATCAGGGGATCTTCAATCACCGCAACGGCCAGGCGACGCAGCCATTCATCCGCGATCGAAGCCGCGTAGCCCTGCAGGTCGGCATAAAGTTTTTCTACGTCTTCTCTGGTGTGCGGAAAATAATCGGCCAGGTCGATTTCTGCGGGCTCGGCCGGGCGCATGCGGTCCAGCATGAGCTGGGGCTTGTTCTTGTACACCTCCACGCGGGCCTGGATTTTAACGATATCGTCCCGCTGGACGGCCTGCGCGGCTTCTTCAAAGCGCTCCCACATGCGCGCTTCAATGGTGCCGGTGCGGTCGCCGAGTTCGAGGCGGAGGTAAGGCTTGCCTTCCCGTGTGGAACGGACTTCTTTCTCGCACACGAGAAAAAAAGAGGTGACGATCTGTTCAGCAGCGAGACCGGAGATGTATGCGTTCTTCATCCGTCAGGTTTTGCGCCGGCTAAATAGGAATCACTTTCAGCAGCCTTTTGTGACGCTTCTTGGTCTTGGTTTGTTCCGGCTCGGCCGAGACCTCTTGAATCGGGCTGCCGGAGACCCCCGCCGTATCGGTGTATCCGGGTTTCACCACGACGTAGCTTTCTTCGCGCAAGGTGTTCAGATAGGTTCGCAGAGCGGGTTCCATCCTTTGCTGGTACAGCCGGTTCATGATCTCCGGCTCGACCTTATCGAGCGGCTGCTCTCCGGCAGGATAGTGCTGAAGGACCTGCAGGAAAATGAAGCCTTGCTTGGTGCGAATCACGTCGGTGAGCTGATTCTTCTGAAGTTTGAAAACGGCGTCTTCAATCTCTTTCGAGAGCTTGCCCCGTTCGAAGACTCCGAGATCCCCGCCCTGTTTCGCGGTCTCGTCGTCGGAATGGCGCTTGGCGATTTCCGCAAAATCGTCGCCGTTCTTTATTTTCTCGAGCATGTCGTTGGCCCTTTTCTCCAGGGCGGGGATCTCCGTTTCGAGCTTGCCTTCCGTGCTGACGAAGATTTCCCGCAGGGCCACCTGCTCCGGGCGCACAAATTCCCCTTTGTGCTCTTCGTAGTATTTTTGCACTTCGCTCTTATCAACGATGATCCGCGAAGTGACCTCGCGGCTGACGACCTGGTTGGTCAGAAGGCGGTTGCGAAGGTTGTTCTTGAAATCTTCGTAGTTCATCCCCTGGTCCTGCACGGCCTTCTCCAGGGCTTCCATGTCCGCCAGTTTGTTTTGCTGGCGGATCTGGTCGAGTTCCTTGATGAGCTCGGTCTCGACGGAAATCCCCATGTCCTTGGCGCGCTGCACCAGGAGCGATTGATCGATCAGGTCCCGGAGAGCATTCTTGTTCTTGTCCCCGACCAGAGTTTGCAGTTGTTCCGGAGTGCACCGGGGACACTCCTGGCGCGCTTCGTCTTCGGCGGTGTTATGGGCGCGCTGCAGGTCGGAAAGCGTGATGATTTCATTGTTTACGCGCGCGACAATTTCCTCGACCACCTTGCCGGCAGTCTGCGCCGCTGCCGGAAGAGCGGTCAGAAGCCCTAACAGAAGCATTGCCATTTTTTTCATATAATTATCCTGAAACGTATTTTATCCCTGAGGCCGCAATTCGAGCAATACGTTTCTGAGTGCCCCGATCAAGCCTCCTTGCCCGCGGTTCCATTCCATCCACATCGCGCCGCTCGGGTCCAGCCGGATCCCCGTGTGTTTGCCGATCACCCGGACCAGCAGAGAGGGGTCGAGAGGCGTCTCGGGGTGAAATTTCGCCGCCACGCGGTCGCCCTGCCGCTCGATGGAGGAGACCAGCAGTTTTTCACATTCCGCCTTCAGGACCGCGTACTCCAGCAAATTCCCGACGGCGGGGGGCAGCGGGCCAAATCTGTCCTCGAGTTCGCGCCTCACTTCTTCCTTCTCCGAATCCCCGGTTATCCCCGCGATTCGCTTATAAGTCCTCAGCCGCAAATTCTCGCTTTCGATGTACTCGGATGGGATGCGGATATCCAACCCAAGGTTGAGCGTGCAGCGCAGGTCCGGCGAGGCCTTTTCGCCTTTCAAGGCCGCCACGGCGCGCTCCAGCATCTGGCAATACAGGTCGAAGCCGATTGCGTTGATATGGCCGTGCTGCTGGCGGCCGAGCAGGTTCCCCGCGCCCCGCAGCTCCAGATCGAGCGCGGCGATACGAAATCCGGAGCCGAGTTCGCTGAATTCCTTAAGCGCCGCGAGCCGCCGCCGGGCGATGTCTGAAAGCGACGCTTCCGGTGGAACCAGAAGGTAGGCATAGGCGCGCTGATTCGAGCGGCCCACGCGCCCGCGCAACTGATAGAGTTCGCCCAGGCCGAACCGGTCGGCGCGATTGATGAGGATGGTGTTGGCCCGCGGGATGTCCAGGCCGTTTTCGACGATGGTCGTCGAGACCAGCACGTCGGCCTCGTCGCCAACGAACTGGAGCATCACGCGCTCGAGTTCGCGCTCGCTCATCTGCCCGTGGCCGACGACCACGCGCGCTTTGGGGACCAGCGTTTGCACCAGCTGCGCCATCGAATAGATGGATTCCACGCGGTTGTGGATGAAAAAGACCTGTCCTTTTCGCGCCAGCTCCTCCTCGACGGCGCGCTGGATCAAGCTCTCCTGAAATGGCGCGACGACGGTCTGGATGGCCAGGCGGTCTTTCGGCGGAGTCTCGATCACGGACATGTCGCGAAGCCCGGCAAGCGACATGTGCAGCGTTCGAGGAATCGGCGTGGCGGAAAGCGCCAGAGCGTCCACGTCTTTCTTTAATTCTTTTAAGCGCTCCTTGTGCGCCACACCGAAGCGCTGCTCTTCATCTACGAGCAGCAGGCCTAAATCGTGGAAGCGGACGTCGCGCGAGAGCAGACGGTGCGTGCCGATGACGATGTCCACCTTGCCTGCTTCGAGGTCCAGGAGAACCTCCCTTTGCTCGCGCGGACTGCGGAAGCGGCTCAGCATTTCGATGCGGATGGGAAACGCGGCGAAGCGCCGGCGAAACGTTTCGTAGTGCTGGAAGACGAGGACCGTGGTCGGCGCGAGCAGCGCAACCTGCTTGGAATCGGAGACGGCTTTAAAAGCCGCGCGCATGGCCACCTCGGTCTTGCCATAGCCCACGTCGCCGCACAGAAGGCGGTCCATCGGCAGCGGGCGCTCCATGTCGCGCTTGATGTCGGCAATGGCGTTCGCTTGATCGGGGGTCTCGTCGAATTCGAAAGCGTCCTCAAACTCGCGCTGCCAGGCCGTGTCCGGCGAAAAAGCCAGTCCGCCGGCCGCCTTTCGCTCCGCGTAGAGGCGGAGCAGTTGCTGCGCCATGTCCTGGAGCGATTTGCGGACCCGCGCTTTGCGCGCCATCCAGGCCGTGCCGCCCAGCCGGTCCAATACGGGAGCGCCGCCCTCGACCGCGCGGTAGCTCTGGACGAGGTCCATGCGTTCGAGCGGCACGTACAATCGGGCCTCTTCGGCGTAGCGAAGCAGCATGAATTCACCTCGCGCGCCCTCCGATTCGAGGCTTCGCAGCCCCTCGAACTGGCCGATCCCGTGGTCCACGTGGACCACGTAATCGCCCGGCTTTAGCTCGGAAAAATCGCTGAAGAAGCCTGCCGTTTTCGGCCGCCGCTTCGGGCGGTCGCTCGCCGGAAGGACCTCAAAAAGATCGGCGGTCCCATAGAGGACGAGCTGACAATCGGGGAAAACCACGCCTTCGCTGAGCGGCGCACGGGTCAGCACGAGTGCGGAGACGCTCCCAGCCGTGGAGTCTTCCGCAAGACGCACTCCCGTCGCCGTGTCCTCCAACTCGCCCAGCAAATAAGGCAGCTCGTATTCCCGGCATAAATCTGTGAGGCGTTCCAATTCGCCGATGCTTCCTGCCGACGCCATAACTTGCTCATTCGCCGCCAGCCGTGAACGGACCTCGGCCATGAAGGCCGGTATGTTTCCATGAAAGCGCGTGGCCGGTTGGGTGGCTAATTCCGCCGCTTTCGTCGAGCGGCGGCGCAAGGACAAATGCTCCAGCCGGAGCCGCTGCTGCGCCTCGAGCGCCTCCTTCCATTCCTCTTCGGACAAGAACAATTCTGCGGTGTCTTCAGCCCGGCCGGGGTTTTTGCTGTCCCCGGAAAGCCGCGAGAAGAAATCGGCTGCGGCCTCATCGAGAGCGTCGGATTCATCCAGGACCACCAGCGGCCGGCCCGGACCGGCGGAGAGTTGGAACAGAGTGTTTCCGCCGGACTCCAGCCGTGCGGCTTCAAATTCCCAGCCGGGAAGCGCTCCTGCTTCGTGCAATTCGCGATCGGTTGCGTCCGGCGCGCCGCGCGCGTACACCCGTTCAAGAATCTCCTGGCGGCGGGGAAATTCGGTCAACGGCAGCAGCGTTGTGCGAACCACGGGGGCCACGGAGCGCTGTGTGGCCGGGTCGTATTCGCGCAGGGATTCCACGGTGTCGCCCAGCAGTTCGATACGCACGGGGCGCATGGTCTCCGGCGAGAAAACGTCCACAATGCCGCCACGCGCCGCGAACTGCCCCGGCATCTCAGCGGTCTCGACTCGCTCGTAGCCAACCGCGGTGAGATGAGAAAGCAGCTCATCGAATGCAGCTTCGGCGTCGGGTTCGAGAGTTCGTCCCAGCCCGCTGTAGTAGGCCGCATCGCGAACACGGAACAATGCCGCGGCCAGGGGAACCACGAGCAGATTGGCCGTTCCGCGCGACACCCGCCAAAGGGTTGCCGCGCGGGATTCCAGTATTTCCGGGTGGGGAGAGACGCCTTGCCAGGGCAACACGTCGAACGCCGGCAACATCGTGACCTGGACGGAAGGGCCGGCCAACGCCCGGCAAAAATAGCGGAGCGGTTCCAGAAGGGCCTCGGCGCGCTGGTTGCTGACCGTCAGGAAGATGATCGGGCGGCGCAGCACACTCACCGTATGCGCCACCAGCAGCGTCTTCGCCGTGTCCGTCAGGCCGGTCAGGGCGGCTTCAGCGGCGGAGGACTCGCGAAGCTGCGCGATCACCCCTTCGACCGCAGCATGGCGCGTGACGCGGCTGAGTAGCTCGGAAACCGCAGGAAGAATCATGTCTTGTTGGCGCCCGAGGATGACAAGCCTTTATCTTTTCCGAGGGGCTCGCGAATTCGCCGCAGGATGGCCGAGGTCGAATACCCGGGAACGGCAGGAATCGAGACCACTTGCCCCCCGGCCGCCTCAACTTCTTCCCGGCCAATGATTTCGGCGGGCCTGCCATTTCCACGCGCCACCAAAACATCCGGCGAGAGCCGGGTTATAAATTGGCGCAGCGTATCGGGTTCGAAAACCACGACGACATCCACCGCTTGCAGCGCGCAAAGAATCTCCGCCCGCTCTTCCTGAGCGACCACCGGCCGGCCTTTGTCCTTGCCGAGACTCGCGCCGGCGTCACTGTTGACGCCGACGACGAGAATGTCGCCAAGCGAACGCGCGCCTTCCAAAGAGCGGACATGACCGGGATGAAGAAGCTCGAAGCGGCCGCATGTGAACACGACCCGGCGGCCGTTGCGTTTTGCCTCCGCAACGTGGACAATCGCTTCGTCCCGTGTCATCACCCGACCCACTGAGGCCTCTCCGATGAATGCCATCACAGGCGCGCTCCGCGGCCGCGCGCGCTGCCCGCACTCTACACCGCCATCTTATCACGCGGCCTTTAGCGCTTTATGAAACAGCGCGAATTGGCCTTCGCAGGTTTAGGATTGCTTCTGCTGCTTGCGGGAGCGGTCCTTTCGCGGCGCGGTGAAGTTTCCGCTGCCCAGACCGTCGTCGAAGCGGGCGGCTGCCGGCTGCCGCTCACGATTCTTCAGCCGTCTTCCGGCGATTTCGCAGGTTCAGCTGTTGTATTTCACGGGATTTCCGCCAATCGTGGGTTGATGGACATTTACGGCGAACAGCTCGCCTCGGCGGGAATTCGCGTATTCCTCCCCGACCTGCCCGGACACGGGGACAACACGCAGCCCTTCTCGTTCGAACGCGCGGAGAAATGCGCCACACTCCTGGTTCTCCATTTGCAGAGCACAGGAGAAATTTCCCCCTCCAGTACGATCCTTGCCGGTCATTCCATGGGAGGAGCAATTGCCATTCGCATCGCAGACCATTTTCCCGCAGCGGGAACCCTGGCGATTTCACCGGCTCCCATGATCCCGACATTGGGAGTGCCTGCGGGGCTTCTATTTTTCTCGCTCCCGGCGAGGATTCCAGGAAATCTCCTGGTCTTGCGAGGCAGGCTCGAACCGGAATTCGCCGCCGAAGGAGATCAGGCGCTCATCAAGATTGCCAACCAAGGGCGCCTGGGATCAGGACTCGGGTCCGATTCCCTCATTGGGCGCCCCGCTCAAGTCGTGCTCATTCCCGGAGCGACGCACACCGGCATACTCTTTGATCCCAGCACGTGGGACCAGAGTGTCGCGTGGGCGCGCGACACCCTTCACCTGCCCCCGGGCCGCCGTCTTAAAGTACATGCGCCTGCTCTCGGCGGGCTGGTTGGCCTCGCGGGAATCTTCCTGCTTTTTCCTGTCGTAGCTGCGCTGTTGACGAAATGGCGCGTTCCTGTTGCCAAGGAGGCAGACACGTTCCCGCCAATAGGGAAAGTTCTCGCCCATTCGGTTGCCGCCTTCGCCCTCGGAGTTCTGGTGCTTCGTTTCTGGGTGCCTTTGCGGCCTGTTCGAATTCTAATGGGAGACTACCTGGCCAGCTTCCTCCTCTTGGGTGGTCTCTATCTCCTCCTCGTGTTTCGCGGACCGCCAAAAAAGGCACTCGCATTAAATGGGACATCCCTGCTCATCGGAGGAATACTTTCTTTCGCTCTGCTTCTTGGCGCAGGTGCGTGGCTCAACTGGCGGCTCGATGACGCCTGGATGAACGCCGCGCGCTGGGCGCGATTTGTCCCGTTGGCGTTTGCGTGCCTTCCGTACTTCGCGGCGGAAGAAGTTGCGATTGGGCCGCCGCGGCGAGAGCGCATGTGGGCGCGCTATCTTTTGTTCGCGGCGTTGCGAGCCCTGGCAGGGGCCGTCCTTGTACTCGCGTTCCTCTTGCTTCACAGCGGACAATTGCTCATCATCCTTCTCGCCGTCTTCTTGGCGCTCATTTCGGTTTTTCAGCGGATCGGGATGGATTCCGTCCGCCGGTGCACTGGCTCCACGGCGGCAGCTGCGGTCTTTGGTGCTATACTGGCCGGTTGGTTTTTGGCGGCTGTGCTCCCGCTGACCTGAGTCCCAGGGGCGCATCCATGCCGGAGAGAGGGCCGGCAACAGGATGAGACGTACGCATGCGTGATATCGCCATTGTGGGTGGCGGCCCCTCGGGCTCGATTTGTGCGGAGCGGCTCGCCGGGGCCGGCTTCAACGTCACGCTATTTGACGAACACCTCGCCTGGGAAAAACCGTGCGGC
>DASWCG010000229.1:0-2042 GCA_036390175.1 Candidatus Acidiferrales bacterium
GTGTAATCGCCACAGGGATTCCCCGGCGCTGCGCGTGATCCAGCACCATGGTGTCGCGCCGGCGAAGCCCCGCCTTGGTCAGGTTGAGCCCGCCGAGTTGGTCTTCGCAATAAGGATCGGCCCCGCCGACATAGAACATCACGTCGGGGGTGATTAACTCCAGCGCCTTCGGCAGGTGCTCCTCGAGAATGGCCAGATACTCCTCGTCCTCGATTCCATCGGGCAGATTAATGTCGATGTCGGAAGGAGGCTTGGGCATCGGGTAGTTATCTTCCTGGTGGATGGAGAGCGTGAAAACCGAAGAATCGTTGCGGAAAATTGCAGCCGTGCCGTTGCCCTGATGGACATCGGTGTCCACGACCATAGCCGTGGCGATGGCGCCGTCGGTTTGCAGCCGGCGAATCGCGATGGCCACGTCGTGAATCGCGCAGAAGCCTTCGCCGTGTCCGGGATACGCGTGATGAAATCCGCCGCCGATGTTTGCGGCAAAACCGTCTCGAAGGGCGCTCCGGCCCGCCAGAAGGGAGCCGCCCGCGGCGAGCCAGCAGGCCTGCACCATTTCCGGCGACCACGGAATCTCAAGCCTCATCAGCTCGCTCGGGCTGAGCGTCCCGCCCTTCAGCTTTTCTACGTACTCGGCTGTGTGCACGCGCAACACGTCGTCATCACTTGCGGCAAGCGGTTCGAGAAAATCTTCCGGGGCGGCGATCTTTTCGCGGAGCAGCGTCTCGTAAATCATCCGGAATTTTTGCGAAGGGAAAACGTGCGCACCCAGGTTCAAGTCATAGCGGGGATGATAGACAAGCTTGAAGGGGAGCATCGCGTACCCGCGCGATTCAGCTTTCGCGATCGAGGATGAAATCCGGTACGGTAAGCAGAGCGCGGCCGTACTCCGAAGCGGCGTCGCCGTTCAGGGAGGACTTTGCGCGGTGGGCGTATTCATAGGCGAGGTTCCGAGTGCGGTCGAGCGCGCCGGAGTTGTGAACCAGCGCGGTGATCTGTTCCGGCCGCACGCTGTGAAATTCCTTTTCTTCGAGGACGGCCGCAACCAATTCCCGCCCCTTGGAATTCCCGTCCTCTAAGGCGTAAATCAGCGGCAGCGTGACTTTGCCCTCTTTCAAATCGCACAGGACCGGTTTCCCAAGCTGTTCCGGCGAAGCCGTGAAGTCCAGCAAATCATCCACCAGTTGAAACGCCAGACCGGCATAACGACCGTAATCGGCCAAAGCCTGCTCGGCTGCGCCGTCGCTGCGGCCCAGCACCGCGCCCAGCCGCGCGCAGCCGCTGAACAGGCACGCCGTCTTGTGCGTGGCCAGCTCGAGGGCGTCGTCCTCGGTCAAGTCCATGCGGCCGAGCTTGGTGAGCTGGATCAGCTCGCCTTCGACCATGTTCTGCGTGAGTTCGATCAGGATGTCAAGAATGCGGAAGTTGCGCTCGCGCAATGCCATCTGGAACGACTGCATGTACAGCCAGTCGCCGGCAAGAACGCTGCGATGATTGCCCCAGCGCGAATTCGCGGACGGACGGCCGCGGCGCGTGTCGGCGCCGTCAATCACGTCATCGTGGATGAGCGTGGCGCTGTGAATCAGCTCGACGACCGCGGCCAGACGGATGGCGCCCGGCCCGCGGTAGTTCGCATAGCCCGCGGAGAGCAGCAGGAGTGCGGGGCGCAGCCGCTTTCCGCCCCCGCCGAGAAGGTAGTTGGTGATTTCGGCGACCGGCTCGAAGGCGGAAGAACTCTGCTGGGACAGTTCCTGCTCCACCAGCGCCAAGTCGTCGCGCACGAGATCGAAGACTTCTTTAACGGTCAGAAGGGCGATGGCACTCCTCCGTCACGGACCTGAAACCTGGCCGGCGGCGCTATTTTCGAGCCGTCCCGCGCGGCCCAGGCGAAAGAAGCGCCGGAAGTTCTGCGCTGTCGCTGCGGCCAACTCATCCGCTGCCAAGTCTCTCACACCTGCCAGGGTTCGCGCTACCTCGGCCACGTAGGCGGGCTCGTTCCGTTTGCCGCGATAAGCCTGCGGAGCAAGATAGGGCGCGTC
>DASWCG010000230.1:0-7165 GCA_036390175.1 Candidatus Acidiferrales bacterium
CTCGCGGCGCGGGGATACTGGCAAGCGTTCCAGCTCGTGAAAAAAGGAGTAGAGAAAGTGATCGCCGGTGAGAACGCCACCGCGCTCGCGCGTGCTGTGCACAACGACTGGTATCGCGAATTGTTCCAGCCCTCCGTCACAGCCGGCCTGATCGAACCGGGGTCATTGGCCGGATACAGGAACATACCCGTGTATCTGCGCGGGTCGCGCTACGTTCCGCCGAGGTGGGAGGCGGTGCGCGACGCCATGCCGGCGTTCTTCGACCTTCTGGAAAAAGAACCCGAGCCTTCGGTGCGCACGGTGTTGGGACACTGGCTTTTCGGTTATATCCACCCGTACCCGGATGGGAACGGCCGCATGGCGCGCTTTCTGATGAATGTTATGCTGGCTTCGGGCGGTTATCCTTGGACGGTGATTCGCATCAGGGATCGCAAGTCTTATCTGAGCGCCATGGACCGCGCCAGCACCGGTATGGACATCCATCCGTTCGCAACCTTTATCGTCCACCGCGTGCAATGGCGCCTTGAGCGGCATGACCTGACATTTCCTGCGCCCCAAGAGACTTTTGTTTTCGAGCGCGACATTGTCTTTTTCTATGGGCAAGATGGCGAAGCGTGGGTGCGGTGTGCCATCAGCAGGGAAGCCCTGGACGATCACTTCCATGGAGACGGGAAGGATAAACTTGAGGTGTTCAGAGCGAACCGCCAGGCCATCGAGCAGGAGGTACGGCGGAAATATATTGCTGGCGACACCGAAGTCGATGGGTCTGTTCTCATTCGCTCGGACGATCTACCTGCGTAACGACTTGCGGGTCTGAGACAGGAGTTGTCCCCACCAGTAACTACGTTCTTGTTGCGCCGTGCTTGGTTTAGGCATGCGCATTGCGATGATCAGTGATGATTCCCAAGCTGTTGCCAACTTGGTTGCCGAGCAAATTGAAATCGGTGAAGTCTCGGCGCAGGTGCTACCGGCTGATAAGGCGTCCTCAGTTAGGCGGTTCAGAGTGGCGGCAAAAACGTGGCAATGGTGGGAGATGGTCTCAACGATGCGCAGGCACCCGCGACAGCCGATGTGGGCATTCGATTGGGGCCGGTACGGACATGGCGGTGGAAAGCGCAGGGATCGTGCTCGTGCGCAGCGACCCGCGGGATGTTGTGGGCGCAGTCGAATTGTCACGCGCCGCCTATCGGATCATGGTTCAGAATCTGGTCTGCCCTCCTGATTTATCCGCGCCGACAAAGGATGTCCCCAAAGTCCCGAAGCCTCTGCTTGAAAGGGCCGCGTAACTATCACAAGATGAGGATGATGCCTGGTAGCTCAGCCCTAAAGCGTTTTGGGCGTCGTTCCGAATGGTCATGGCATGAATCTGTTTGCTGTAATAGAATGAAAACAGTGGCGTTGCGCAACTCCCCGGTAGCTCAACGGTAGAGCATTCGGCTGTTAACCGAAGGGTTGCTAGTTCGAATCTAGCCCGGGGAGCCAAATCTTTCAATCGGTTAGCGAGTTGCCGCATCCGTGCCTTCTGAGACTGTGCCCAATTCTGTGCTCCATCGCCTTTAAAATCGGCCCATTTAGGGCATCGCTCACCACAACCGCGAGCCGGAAAGAAAAGGCTCGTGGCCTGTCCTTAAGGTCAGGTTCTTGAAGCGGGGAGCCTGTACCATTTCAAGGTTGCCTCATCTTGCAGCACCAGACTAAAGTGATGATGTGTTGCTCTTCCCCTAAGGAACATGGAATCGATCTTTGGTCTTCGCGTGCGCAAGCGAAATCCCTCGCCGCTCGAGGGGTCTGCGGGGGACCGCGCGCAGCAAGGGGAATCCAGTCTGCGGCAAATCGGACGACGCGAGTGGTGGCTTTGGCTGTCCGCGTCTGTTGTGACTCTGCTGGCGGGCGTGGCCTTTCTGCTCTCCTCATTCCGTTCTTTCTTCCTCTTCCTTCGCAGCGATCATTTTTACGAAATCCGTTCCGATCAGGCCCGCTGGGGGATCATGTGCCTGCTTCTTCTCTTCAACACCTGGATGGTGTACAGGCAGTGGTCCTTCCGCCGTCTGCGAACGCAAATGACGGGGCCGAGCGGCAATCCAGAAGAGAAAACATATGAGGTTCATGACCGCTCCGGCCTGGATCCGGTTACAGGATTGGACACGCAACCCTCCCATTGGCTTGGGAGAGAAATAGCCCGCGCGCGGCGCCAGAGCACTGCGCTGAGCGTCGTCAAATTTCATCTGGAAGACTTCGCAAGACTCAATGACCGCTACGGCAGGGCCGCAACGGACGAGGCGTTGAAAGAGTTCGCCAGGCGTCTGAAAGAAGCCAGCCGCGGCTCCGACTATGCTGTGCGGTTGGGAAGCGACGATTTCTTGCTGGCGCTGCCCAAATGCACCTTAGGCGAAACCAAGCTGGTATTGAACCGGCTGGGTTCTGTTGAAGTGAACTGCTCCGGTAAGAGGATTACCCTCGCCTACACGACAGGATGCGCTGACTACCAACCCGGTGACCTGCCGGCGGATCTGCTCAAGCGTGCCGAGCAGCTCGTTCAACTCTACAACAAGGCCAGCAACGATGCCTTCTCAACTGTGAAGGGTTGACGTTTCACGCCTTAGACTTTTTCTTCGCCCGTTTCTTGTGAACTCTGCTCTTCCTACTGCCTTTGGGCGGAGCACCCAAGACCTTCTTGCGGGCTGAATCCAGCGCCTTCTGCAATCGGACAAAGATCTTCTCCCGCTCGGAGTCCGCTATCTCCTGTAGGGCGTCCGCCAGCCGTTCCGCTGCTAGATTTCGTTTCAGTTTCTTGCGTGCACGCATTTCAGCTCCTTACGCCGACAGAATGGCTCATCGACGCCATGTCTTCGGCGTTGCCCGTGGGGGTAAGCCACATTAAGTATGTCATCTAGGAGATGAAAGCGGTTCTCCTCAGAACACGAGGCGGGCCTGCCAGGCGGCGGATCAAATCGGAGAGACGCCCGAGGGCACGCGGGAATTGCTCGCCGCTGGCCGCGAAGCCAAGCCGAAAATGCGCGGGCATGGAGAAACAATCGCCCGGGGCGAGCAAAACGCCCAACTGAGCTGCCTCCGTGCAGAAGGCGCGAGAATCTTCACCGGAATTCAGCCAGGGAAATGCCGTCATTCCGCCCTGGGGCCGCATCCATCGAATCACATCGGAGTGCTCCGAGAAGAACGCGTCAAGGTGCGAGAGATTCGCGGTTGTCAGCTTTCGGACGCGCTCAAAAATCTTTTCGCGGTTGCGGAGGGCAAGCGCGGCCAGCGGCTCGCCCAGGGCAGTGCCGGAAACGGTGAAATAAGCGTGCGCCGTGCGGTATTGTTCGAGGCGCCGATGGTCGCGGTCCACGATCCAGCCGAGGCGCAAACCAGCCAGACACAGAGCTTTTGAAAAATCGCTGAGGACGACGGCGTGCGGCAGCCGCGCGGCGGAAGCGGTGGGGCGCCCGTAGTAGACCGGATGGTAGACCTGGTCGCAGACGAACTGGATTCCGCGCTCGGCGGAGAAATCGTGGAGCGCGGCAAGCTCTTCATCGCTGAGAGTGGCTCCCGTGGGATTGTGCGGCGTGTTGACGAGCAGGATTCGCGTGCGAGCGTCGGCAAGCTTCTTGATTTCGTCGAGGTCAACGCGGAATTGATTTTCGCGGCGCTGATGGTAATGGCGGATTTCCAGCCCGAGGCCCCGAGGGATTTCATAGAAGCTCGGGAAACCCAGCGAAGGCACGAGAACATTGGCGCCGGGTTCGGCGGCAAGAGTGAAGAGAAGGAGGAGGGCTTCGGCCGCCCCGGTTGTGACCTGGACGTCTTCCGGCTGCACGCCTTCCATTTCGGCTACGCACTGGCACAAGGCTTTGGTGCCCTCGACGCGCATGTAGACCAATTGGGTGTCAAGCAGCTCTTCAAGGGAGTAGCTCGGATCCAATTCGAGAAGTTCCCGGAGTGTCCAGACAGGGCCCGTGCTTGAAGCCAAGTCGAACTCAATCGGCGGGTCGGCGTACTTATAGTGATTCAACCAATCGTCAAGCAAAAAAGTTGCAAAACGCATGATGTGCCCCTCCTTCGAAGCGGCCCACAAGTAACATGCGCCGCGGCTGCCCGGAAATCAACGGCCAAAATGGCTGGAGTGATGGGCGCCGGGTCGGATAGGAACGACGACACGGGCCCTACAAGACTAAGTTCACTCGCATCGGTCGCTCGATCGTGGAACGAGAAGTTGCACTTAAAACGATAATTTCAGCCCGAACTGGAGCTGCCGCGGATTGAATACCGTTCTGGGAGATCCTACGGCTCCGCTGGGCCCGGTGATGCCGTCCCCGAAGTGCCGCGGTACGGGCCCCACAAAGTCCGGCGCGCCATAAACGGAAAAGACCTCGTCCACGTTGGAACGGTTGAACAGGTTGAATGCATCAACCGACAAGTTCAATTGAGCGCGCTCCTTCAGGTGAACTACGCGCGAGAGGCGCAAGTCTACGGCTTTCAGGCTGTCGCCGCGGTAGGTATTGCGCGCCGAAGCTCCCACGCGGTCGGTGACCGGGTTGCCATCATTATTGGCGTCAAAGCCCACAAACAGGGTGAACGGCCGGGCTGATTGCAGGGTCACGATACTGCTGAGTTCGAAGTTGCGCAGGAAGGACTGCTGGGGAGCATCGGCCACAAAATTCGCCACAAAGCGGTGGCGGAGGTCCTGGTTGGAATCGGCACGCTCAAGATTCCTCTGGGCATTGGATTGCGGCGTGTCCACGAACACGAGATAGGTCCCGTCGTCGAGCGTCTTGGAAAAAGTGTAGTTTGTGTTGAGCCGAAAATACTTGCCTGCTTTTTCCGTCGCTTGCAGTGTCAAGCCGTGGTAGACGGAATTTCCGCTTGAGTCGGTGAAGTAGAAGATTCCGTTCGTTCCGTGGGATCCTCCCGGCGGAGCCGGGATATTAGGGTCGTTTATGGCAAACGCATAGATGTCCTTGTTCGTGCCCGTCTCTTTCCCAATGGGAGGCCCGACGTTCAGATCGATGGGCCGGACGAGCTTGTGGCCGGCCACGAACATGTATCCGGCACTCACCGAAAGTCCTTTCCCGATTTCACGGTCAATCTCCAGGCTGGATTGCTCGGTGTAGGGTTTCCGTTCGTTCCTGTCCACGACCGATCCGCCCTGGACAAACAGGGAGTTGTTCGGGAAAGAACCGGAGTTGATGAGGTTTTCGAAGGCCGAGGTAAGCAACGGCGGCGGTACTGTCCCCGGCGGCAATGGCGAACCGGGAGGAGGAGTCGGACAGCCCGGGAGAACGCACGGCGTCGGAAGAAACATGCTGTTGAGGAGCCATGTCCCTGTCTGCATATTGTTCGAAGTTGGCAGGCCGGTGATGGCCGGCGGCCGCTGCGGCCCGGAGACAAAGAAGAAAGTGAGCGTGTACCGGTCGTAGAAAATTCCGTAGCCGGCGCGGATAACCGTCTTCGAGTCCGGAGAATACGCAAATCCGACTCGGGGTTGGAACGCGCGGTAATCGGGATTTACGAAGGCGCCGAGTCCCGTTTCAAAGTCCCAGCGCAGGCCGTAATTCACGGTTAGTTTTGGAGTCAGCCGCCATTGGTCTTGCGCGAAAAATCCCCAGTAACTGTGGTTCAGGCTGGTGAAAAAGTTTTGCGCCTGGGACGGAAGGAATGCGTTCTGCCAAGTCGTGGGCACCGAAGGCGAGGCCTGATTCGGGTTAAACGGCCCTGGGCCGATCGGCGCACCCCAGAAAAACGCCGCAATGCAGGGGGCCGTAAGACCGACAAGAGGAGGCGGACAAGGCGCCGAGCCCCAATTAGGTTTGCTGGAAGCGAGCAGGTCCTGCAAGCTCGGGAAAATGTCCCGGGAAGGCGTGAACCCCGGCCAGATTACGAAGTTGCGAATGTAATTTGCGTCGAAGCCGAATTTCGCGTAATGCTTGTCCTTCACCCAGGAGACCGCGTCTCCGAGCTGCACGCGGGATTCGTTATAGCGGTCGAACGCGCCGAAGTTGTGACCGAAGAGCAGCAGATTCGGCACATCCAGGTTGGGCTGTCCGGTGACTCCCGGGAATCCGTAATTGCGGCGAGCCCATTGCCCCAGCAAGGAATTCACGAGAGTCGGAGTGATTTGGGATGTCCAGGTGCTTACGAGGGCCTGATCGCGCAGAAGGCCGTTGCGGCCGCTGCTCGGCGCACCGATCCCGCCGCCGTCAAGCGTCTCGCCCACGAGCATGTTGAGGTTGGTGGCATCCTGGATGGAGTAGCGGACGGAAAGCCGGTTGGCATTGTTCAACTGATGTTCAATTTTAATGAAGCCGTTGTTGACGTCGGCGGTCTTCAAGACATTCAAATTCTCGGGCGCGATGCCGAAGCTCGCTTTCAAGGCGTTGATGGCCGCCAAGTTGCCCGCCAGCAATCCGGGATACGTGGGGGATTGTCCCCGCCGTTGTCCTTCGAAATTCACAAAGAAGAACGTCCTGTCCTTTTGGAGAGGCCCGCCGAGTGTCGCGCCGAACTGGTTCTGACGGAGGGTGTCGAAACCCGGAAGGGTCAGAATGGACTTCGCGTTCGTCGAATTGTTCTGCAGATAATCATAGACCGAGCCGTGAAGAACATTCGTACCCGACTTGGTCACAATATTGACGATCCCGCCGAGCGCGCGTCCATACTCGGCGCCGAAGCTGTTGTTCACCACGCGAAATTCACTGACCGCTTCCTGCGAGGGCGTGGCCCGTTGCGATCCCGTGGCGGTATTGATGTTGTCGGCGCCATCTACGGTCACGGCGTTGTTCAGGTCGCGCTGGGTCCGAAGGAAATCCTCGTGGTGGCCGGGTCGGTAAAGGTGGACTGGAGACTGGTTCTTCCCGTGGCAACGCCGGGACTGAGCAGAGCAAAATCGGTGAACAGCCGGCCGCTGATAGGAAGAGATTCGATCTGCTGCGTCGCGATTACCTGGCTTACCTCGGTACGCGTGGGCTCGATCACCGGCGTCTCCATGGTGACGACCACTTTCTCGCCGCCCGAGGCAATTTTGAGTGTGACGTCTATCGTCGCGGCCTGGCCCACGCTCAGCACGATTCCCGTTTGCGTGTACTTGGCAAAGCCCTTGTATTCGATGGAAAGCTCGTACCGGCCGGGAGGAAGATTGGGGACAACGTAGAACCCTGTTTCGTTGGAG
>DASWCG010000231.1:0-3787 GCA_036390175.1 Candidatus Acidiferrales bacterium
AAAACATTGCCGGACGGAGTAGCCGTTAATAACAGCTCCGCCGACTGATCGTCCAGCCATTCTGCCTGATCCCAGGAGTTCCGCTTCTGGCACTGAACGCGTAACCGTGACGGCGCAGACAAGCGACACGGGCTGCACCGGAGCGGACGGGGCCGTCAGATGGACGGCCGGTATGGATTGTCGGGACGAGTCAACCGCCTCCTGGCGGGAACAATGCAGGCAAGGTTCAAAGCGGGCCGGGTCTCCGCGCCGCCCACTTGGGCGCGGCTCCGGCGCCGATTTAGCCGGCGTCGAGGAGAGCAGCCCAAGGGATGGGCGCGGGCAGCGTAGCCAGATCGCGAAGCATGACCTCGACGATGTGGCGGATGGTGTCGGTGGGATCTTTGGGCCGCCGGTCACGTTTGAGCCGACGATAGATGAACAACTGAAGCAGATTAAAGGCCAGCGCCCAAATCAGCAGGACAGCCAGCAGAGCATTGGAGGTATGTCTGAACACATGGCCGAGGTTCCAGTATCGGATCCATTGATTGAAGGCTGTGTTTTCGATGTGCCAGCGGGAACGAATTGTCTGGAGCGCCGTCCGGCGGCTGAGCTTACGCGCCTTGCCAATGAGAGCGACACACCAAGTGGAGGACGTGTTGTCCGGTTTGGTGACCACGGCGCGGATCACACGGATCTTTCCGTTGTAGGTATCGAGCGTGGTGATGTCGTCGGAGTCCCAGAACTCGATGTGCTCTTTGGAGTCGGCGTCATCGATTGCTTCGCACGGCGCCTGGCCTTGCCATAAGGCGAGCGCTTCTTTGAAGGGTTCGTTGTTTTCCTTTTTGAGGACGATGAGGCCGCCGTAGCCGTGGCGGTCCAGTTGAGACATCACCGGTCCATTGGCGTAGAGCGCATCCAACACGAAGACGTCAATGAAGCTTCCGTAGATCCGGTGCAGCGAATCGATAAGACGGCGCGCCGCGGTGAGTTCGCCTTCGTGGCCGGCGTGCTCTCGGTCGGTATCGCGCAAAGCCTCTTCATTGAGCACGGGTTCGATGGCCAGAACCATATCCATGACGGGGTCCAGAAGCATCGCCACGACGTAGCGGTGGTAGTACTGAGGAACCTGTTCGAGTTCACCGCCAGCCCGCTTCACTTTGATATGGCGCACCAAGCAGTGCGGGCAGTGGCGATCGTAGGAGGCGAAGGGTTCCCAGCCGTCGATGGCCACGCACCGCAGCCCGCCGTAGCCATTGCGGAACACTTTGTTACGCTCGCCCCGAGCGATAACCATTTCGATGGCTCCGCGCACGCCGTTCAGAAGCAACTTGTCGAGCACGTTGGCTACAACATCGGCGCTGAATGCTTTCACCTTCGGTGTGGGCTTGCGGCCGATCAACTTCTGGAAGTCGCCTTCCTTCAAATCGCCTTCCAACGCGTTAATACTGGGGATGCGCAGTAGGGCGGTATGAAAAAGGCTGTTGACGACATCAAAGGTGGGGATTTCCGGAGCGCGCCGCGTATCCGTCAGACTCGCCAGCAGGTCTGGCAACGCAAAAACATTCGATGCATACCTCTCGAACTGGTGGAGCTTGGCATCGGACTGGAGCATCCACGATGGTAGGGCCGCCGAACGGATTTGCCGCCGTAAGACTTCATCGCGTTCCAGGCAGCACCGTTTGTACTTGGCGCCGCTGCCGCAATGACACGGCTCGTTGCGGGCTGTCGGCGGGGGGAGCGGAATGGGAACCGCACGGTTAGAAGAGATGGTCTCGGCTTCCGAGAGGGTCCTCATCGTCAGGATTGGGCGCCTCCCGTGCGGGCGGGGATCTCGCTCAGCAGACGCCGGAAGTGCTTCACCAGCGGGTAACCCAGGACCTGCTTTACAGGCTGAGTCCGTTTATGTGTGATGGAGTTATGACCGCGCCCCGTGGTCAGGCCCAGCACCATCCAGTTGGCGGCCCGGTAACAGGTACCCCGATAGCGTGCGCGATCGACAAAAGTTTCCAGGTAGTAGATCGGATGCTGGTAAATGCGCGCCCAGTCCTGGGGAACCCGTGCCGCCATGCGGCCCAGGATGTGGGAGGCCAGATGAGGCACCCGAACCCAGGGCAACACGATGAAGCGCAGATTGTATGCGATGAAGCGGATATTCCGCCGCCGCGCCTCAGCCGACCACCCGATGAAGCGATCGCGGGGAGCCAAATGGCGCGGCGGCGAGGACCACGCCAGACACGCGAGCGGGCGGTCACCGGCGCAAACCAGATACTTTAGGTGTTCGCCGCAGGGCTGGGTGTAGCCCAAATAATGGTGCTGCGCGATTAGACCGTTGAAGATGGCTTCTTCCGGCGTGCGCCGCACCAAGCGGAATTCCAGATCTCCCAACTGCGTCAAACTGCCCGTGATAGGTGTTTCCTCGACAGCCACGCGCTCCGTTTTACGGCGGATCAATCCCGTGCCCGACCAGCGTGGCGGCGGCAGTGTGATCCGTCCACGGCGGTGCAATGTCAGCAACAGCCCACGGCACACCATATCCCGGAGTGCGCCGTTAGCCTGCACCCAGCCCCACGCGACACATAGTCTTCGCGACAGCTCCCGTCGGCTCACTCGCGGATCTGCATCGATGAGTTGCTGAATGAAGCCGATGTCGGCCTCGCTGATGGTTTGCCCCCGATATGTGAGCACGCCGTCCACGAACCCAACGCTAGCAACTCTAAAAATAGAACGCAAGCTCTTTTTCATCGCGACCGGCTGTGCGTCCCTGCTTTGTTTAAGAAACTGCCCTCACGGGATGAGGATGGAGGATCGTTTCCGCGCAGTCCCAGCTTACCGCCGTTTCTTCGGCCTCTTCTTACTCAACTGCTGACGCCACAACGTCAGCAGTTGAGCGTTGGCCGCGAACAGCTCAGCCACTGCGTCCTTGAACTCCCGCCCTTCTTCTACAAGTGGACGGATCTGTTTCACCCACTCCTCGGGAATGCGCTCGACGCGTTTCTTACCGTCGACCATGAAGGTGAGCGACCACATCGGATGGCCTTCTCCATCGGCGCAGTGGCAACTCGGTTTTCCGCAACGCCGGTGAGTCTGGGAGAGCGAACCCGGTAGCGCATCGGGCGGAATCTGAAAGCGGGCCAATAAGGCGTACTTACGCTGACGCAGGCGTGCGGCTTTATCCCCCTTGGCGTCGTACCACTGCTTCTTTTTCATTCTGTGTCCATATTACACACAGATTAGCCCGCCGTCACGCTTGTCGCCTGTTGTGGGAATTTGCACCCGCCGATGCTGTCGACATCCTCAGCGTCTATCCGCGTTTAGGGGACTGGGGCGGAACTCCTGGTTTGCATTACCGGAGGGATATTGTCCACCAGCAGCATGAACGTTGCTAGCGGTAGAGTCAGCATAAGCAGCATCCCGAAGCAGGCTGCCACGTACCGCGCAGGCGCCTGGCGCAGGAACCGCAGCTGCACGGATACCAGAAGCGACACCAGCGTACCTTGCCAAACGAAGTGGACCAAAGTCCAAGCAACAGCGTTGATCATTTTGCACCCCGCATGTAATCGTCGATCATCTTCCGGATTTCATCCAAATCTTCCGCCGATGCTTTACGGCTGGCCAGCGCCTGCATCACGAGTTGCTTGGCGGATCCATCGAACGCGCGTTCCAACAGATCGTCGATCAGCCGCTGCCGCGTGTTTGCGCGAGCGACCTTTGGAGAATAAACGTGCGCTCGTTCCTTTTCATCCCTCCACAACAAATCCTTATCCACCATGATCTGCATCAGCTTCAGCACCGTCGTGTAGCCCAT